>CACGHR010000010.1 GCA_902572915.1 uncultured Prochlorococcus sp. | reverse complement strand
TATAAAGCATCTCTTTCAGGCATGAATTCACCAAAACCAACTCCCCCAGATTCTTCTCCTCCAATAAATATTTTCTCTTTAATCATTTTTTCAGCAATATATTTAAAGCCAACTGGAAGCTCAAAAACATCTCTATTTTGACTCTCTGATATATTTTTAATAATGTCTGAACCACTAACAGTCTTTAAAACAGGATAAGAATTATTTTTAATTTCGCCCAAATAGCTAATAAAGTATGGGAGTAAATCTTGAGTACAAGAGTATCTTCCTTTTTCATCAATTGCAGCAATTCTGTCACCATCACCATCAAATATAATTCCAAGAGTTTTCACTTCATTGTTTGAATTTTTGATTAGTATTTGATTTAAATCATCTACATAATGTAAAAGCGGTTCAGGAGGTTTTCCGCCAAAAAAAGGATCAGCATCTTTCCTTATTTCTGAAAGAACTTCTGGATCATTGGAGGCAAAAATCTCAGCCATACAATTTGCAGCTGAACCATGCATAGAATCTACAAAAATTCTTATTTTCATTTTTTTCAATCTGTTGGAAATAAAGTCAATATCAAAAAGGGATTTGATTCTATCCAAATGAAACTTCTTGATATCTACTAATTGATTTTCACCATCTATTTTTTCAATTGAATTCCCAAGCATTAATCTTTTTTCAATTTCACTTGTAAAGGATTCGTCAACTGAACATCCATTAAAGCTTTTAATTTTGAGACCGAGCCAATTATATGGATTATGACTCGCTGTAATTACTAAGGCTCCTAAACAACCCATTTCTTTGGCGTAGAAACTACATGAGGGTGTAGTGACATAGCTATTAGATAAGATTGGTTCAAAACCACATCCTCTTACAAAAGGAACTATTTGCTTAGCAAATTCACTTGCCATAAATCTACGATCATATCCAATTAAAATTTGCTTTGAATACACTTCTTTATAGTATTGATAATACAACTCTTGGCATGCAGCCACAACAACTCTTGAAAGATTGGAGAGATTAAAATCAAATCCAATTATTCCTCTCCAACCATCAGTTCCAAAT
Source organism: uncultured Prochlorococcus sp. (assembly GCA_902572915.1). Taxonomy (GTDB): domain Bacteria; phylum Cyanobacteriota; class Cyanobacteriia; order PCC-6307; family Cyanobiaceae; genus Prochlorococcus_A. Next base: position 23,954 of record CACGHR010000010.1, on the reverse strand, counting down.
TTTATGTCACTTAATGTGTCACCTTGCAAATTTAAGAGTTCCTTGCTTTCTTTCAATTATCTATATTAATTTATATAAGTAAAATTTAAAACCGCCTTCAAAAATAATTTGAATACTCTTTATTTAAAAAGTTTCATAAGATGCAAAAGAAAAGCATGGCTAGATTTCAAGGGCAATAAATCTTGTAAAGTTTGGTCTCCGCATCAAGCCATAGATAAAGTTAAACAGTATCAAATTTTCTCTAAATTATGTAATGGTGAAATATATTCAGGATTAAAAGCCTGTAAAAAAGGTTATCAAGGGGTTATTGGATTAAAAATTAAAGGAAAATTGTTCCAAAATATTAACGCAGAGATCTATCCCCAATTACTTTTAAAGACTAAAGGTATTAGTAAATGGGGACCATATAAATATTTACCTTCTGTTTATAAGTTAGGCCACAAAACTACTAAAGAACATCTATTCGATTTGGCTTTTAGTTCTATTCTGTTAGAATCTTTTCAAGGATCTAAAATTGAAAAAGGATTAGTAATTTCCAGTTTTGGTAATAAAGTTAATCTTGAAGAGATTTATTTAAATAAAAAATTAAGAAAAAAAGTTTTGAATGTTTTTTTAAGTTTGAATGAATGCTTAGAGGGATCTTTACCAGAAATAACTCAAGATAGAAAAAAATGTACTATTTGTTCATGGCAAAAATTTTGTGATAAAGAAGCAAAAGAAAATGGATATCTAACAGATGTAGATGGCATAGGATCCAAAACTGCCTCATTATTAAAAACAAATGGGATATTTAATACCCAAATATTGGCTTCGTATTCCGAAAAACAACTTGGAGAGAAATTATCTAAATTCAACTTTCAAAACTATGAAAAAGCATCCATATTTGTAAAGCAAGCACAAGCTTATATTTCTGGGGAACCACATTGTATTTCAAATAAAAATGATAGTTTTGATCTATTAGGAAAAACAAGTTCAGGCTTTTTTATATTTGATATTGAGTCAAATCCAGACGAAAAACATGACTTTTTATATGGTTTTTTAAAAATCAATAAATTGTTTACAACAAAAGAAGATCTTTTATATGAACCAATCTTAAATCTCAAAAAATATAAAGGTGAATCTTACAGGCAAATTATTAAAATACTTTTTTCAAACAAGGAATTGCCAGTCTTACATTACGGAGAGACTGAAAAAATAGCAATAATTAAAATTGCTAGAAACCTAAATTTTAGTTTTGAGGAAATTGATTCTCTTACCTCACGATTTATAGACTTACATATTTTAATAAGAAAGTCTTGGATATTACCACTAAAAAACTATAGTTTAAAAAGCGTATCTAGTTGGCTCGGATTTGAATGGGTGCAGAATAATGTAAGCGGCTCGAAAGCACTTTACTGGTGGATTCAATATCAAACAACAAAAAACAAAATATTTTTAAAAAAAATTATCCAATATAACAAAGATGATTGTTTTGCTACTCTACAGATTGCGGAATATTTAATCAAAAATCAATTAAAGAAAAACTGATCCTACAGATTTATTTATAATAATTTTCCCAAAAATTTCTGAATAAAAAAAACTTCCTTCTTCTAAATATTTTCTTTTTATCATTGCTAAGCCTTTTATTTGAGAATCTGATTTAAAAATACTAGTAATTTTGCCTACAGAAATATCTTTGGCAGAATTTATGTATAAATTTTTATCTTCAATTTCTAAATTCAAATTAGATTCAAATGATTGCCAAATTCTAATTTCCTGTTTTAGGGAAGAAACATTTTTTATTTTTGACATTGTTTCTTGTCCTAAATAACAACCTTTATTGAAATCAATGAGATCTTTCAATCCCAGCTCAAGAGGATTATTTTTTCCGTTTATTTCCATGTCTAGAGAAGGTATAGCCTGATTAATCTTCCAAAGTTTTAAATCATTGGAATTCAGAAGATTTAGTTTATTTTTATATATCTCAAATTCCTCATCTTCTTTTTTGAAGAAAATAGGCTGGTAAGTTCTCCATGAACGTGATTCATCAATTTCCTGAATTCTATTTATCAAGAAAGGTTCACTTAAAAGTACATCATCCGCTGGAAAAATTATTTGATTAAAGTAATTAATTATTTCTTGAGTATTTCCCGCCAAGATAATTACTTCTAAGTTTCTTTCTAAAAAAATAATTTCAATTAATGACTTTAGAACTCCATTTGGAGTTAACCAACAAGTTTTTATAAATTTGTTTTCTGAATTAAGAATATTACCAGTTGTTATTCCATTCAAAAATTTTCTAGCATCTTTTCCAGTAATAGAAAAACAATCAAATTTTTCAAGCCAAAACTTTTTTTTTATATCTTGCATTTTTAGATAATTATAAAAAGTCTTTTATTGTAAAAAGACTTTTTAATTCAACTTTTTCGTCCTTAAGGGCTTCACACCCCCCTTCTTGCCTATCAACTATAGACAAAACTTCCTCAACAACATAATTATTTTCTCGTAACTTTTTTATAGCTTTTATTACTGAACCAGCAGTTGTAACCACATCCTCTAAGACAGTTACCAAAGTTCCTTCCTCTAATGAAGGCCCCTCTATTCCAGCTTTTGTACCGTATTTTTTTATTTCTTTCCGAATTATTAAACCATTAAGCTCTAGGCATTGCGAAGCTGCTTTGACGATTAATCCACTTACAAGAGGATCCGCACCTAATGTCAATCCTGCCACAGCTTTTGACCTTGAATCCTTTAACTCCAAAAATAGATCACTTATTAAATTTAGTCCTTCACCATTTAATGATACGGGTTTACAATTCAAGTAATGACTGCTTTTTTTTCCTGAAGATAAAGTGAAGTTTCCTTTCTTGTAGGATTTTTTAATTAACTGTTTTAACAATTTTGCTTTATTTAAATCATACTTTTCCGAAAAATTGCCCATTATTAAAAGTTAAATTTATATTTAAAGATTAGAAGAAAAAAAAGAAATCTCACAAAAACTTCCTAATGAGGTGTTTTTTGAAATATTATTTTTATATTGTATATTGAAATTCAATGTAATTAAAATTACATAAATTCCCTTGGGGGTGTAGCAATCTGGTGAATGCACCAAACTCATAATTTGGCTAAGGCGAGTTCGATCCTCGCCACCCCCATTATTCATTTGTCATTGAATGAAAATAACTCTACTTTTATTTATTCTATTTTTCCCAGCTTTTTTTGCCGCGAGTGAACTCTCTTTTTTATTGATAAGGCCAAGCAAGGTTTTAAGGCTAATAGAAGAAAAAAAGAAAGGAGCATTTTCAATTCTAAAAATTCAGAAACGATTTAGATCTTCCTTAATTGCTTCTCAATTTGGAGTAACAATTTCATTGATTGCAATTGGATGGCTCAGCAATAGCTTGGCAAATGATTATTGGAAAGAAAATATTTTGCCAAATAGATTTTATGATCTTCTGCTTTTTTTATTTGTAGTGTTAGTAGTTACCCTTGTTTCTGGGCTAATTCCTAAGGCTCTAGTAATTAACAATCCAGAATCTGCTGCATTAAGGTTAACCACTATATTCGATGCAGTTAGAAAAGGTATGCAACCTATAGTTACGATAATCGAATTTTTTGCCAGCGCCTGTTTAGGTTTATTCAATCTAAACAATAAATGGGATTCTCTAAATTCGGGTTTGTCCGCCGGCGAATTAGAAACTCTTATAGAAACAGATAATGTTACTGGTTTAAAGCCAGATGAAAAAAATATTCTTGAAGGAGTTTTTGCTTTAAAAGATACACAGGTAAAAGAAGTAATGATTCCGAGATCTGAGATGGTAACTTTGCCAAAAAATATAACCTTTTCAGAACTTATGAAACAAGTAGACAAAACTCGACATGCACGCTTCTTTGTTATTGACGAATCTCTAGATGATGTTTTAGGTGTATTGGATTTGCGTTATTTAGCAAAGCCAATATCAAAGGGTGAAATGGAAGCCGATACGTTATTAGAGCCTTTCCTTTTACCAGTGACAAAAATAATAGAAACAAGTTCATTAGCAGAAATATTACCCATAGTCAGAGAATACAATCCATTCTTACTAGTAGTTGATGAACATGGTGGAACAGAGGGCCTAATAACAGCAGCTGATCTAAATGGCGAAATAGTTGGAGAGGAAATGCTCAATAATAGAACTTATTCAGATATGAAAATCTTAGATAATTTTTCTAAAAAATGGTCAATAGCCGGAAAATCTGAAATTATTGATATTAATAAAAGGTTAGGATGTTCTATTCCAGAGGGCGCAGACTACCATACCCTGGCAGGATTTCTGCTAGAAAAATTTCAGTTAGTTCCAAAAATTGGAGACGTTTTAGAGTTTAATGACATGAAATTTGAAGTTATTTCTATGTCAGGTCCGAAAATTGATCGTGTTAAAATAATTCTTCCCAAAAGCTAAATGTGGCTTCTTATGGAGGATAATGATACTTAATATATGGAATTAAAGTTATGCAACCAACCTCATCACCCGTAAAGGTTGGAGTCATAGGCATAGGCAATATGGGCTGGCATCATGCTCGAGTTCTCAGTTTACTCAAAGAGGCGAATCTTGTTGGAGTTGCAGATCCAAATGAAGAAAGAGGCAAATTAGCTATTGAACAATTTCAATGTGAATGGTTCAGAGACTATAAAGACTTAATTCCAAAAGTTGATGCTATATGTATCGCTGTACCAACACTTCTTCATCACAAAGTCGGACTAGAATGTCTCAAGGGAGGTACCAACGTTCTAATTGAAAAACCAATTGCAGCTAACGAGTTAGAAGCAAAATCTTTGATAGAAGCTGCTAAGGCAAGTAATTGTCTATTACAAGTTGGGCATATTGAAAGATTTAATCCTGCTTTTAGAGAATTAAATAAAATAGTACACAATGAGGAAATTGTTGTTTTAGAAGCAAGAAGACATAGTCCCCATGCCGATAGAGCAAATGATGTATCTGTAGTAATGGATTTAATGATTCATGATATAGATCTTGTCTTAGAGCTTGTAAACTCAAAAATACAAAAATTAGCAGCTGTTGGAGGAAGAAATAGCGAAGGATTAATAGATTATGTCAATGCAACTTTAGTTTTTAAAAACAATATAATTGCTAGCTTAACTGCCAGCAAAATGAGTCACAAAAAAATTAGAAGTTTAAGTGCACACTGCCAAAATGGGCTAGTAGAAACTGATTTCTTAAATCACTCTCTTCAAATCCATCGAAAGTCACATGAGTCATACACAGCAGAACATGGAGAATTAGTTTACAGGAATGATGGATATGTCGAAGAAGTAAGTACAACTTCCATTGAGCCTCTTTATGCTGAATTAGAACATTTTCTTAAATGTGTTCAAGGCAAAGAAACTCCAGAGGTTGATGGAGAGCAAGCCTCAAGAGCTCTAAAAATTGCTGATTTTATAGAGTGTGCTGTAGAAAATTCTGGAGATGCGATTTTACTTGAAAATCCCTTCTAAGACTAACTAGAAAACTAAAAGAATTTTATTTAAATCCAACTGCAGCTTGCCAAACAAATACCAATAAAAAGAAAAATAAAGGTATTAGTGGAAGAACATCTACAGTTGGAGCAAAAGCCTTGTAAGCCTCAGGCAATTCAGCGAATGTATTAAATAGAATGAGCACCTTTTTAATAATTTAATTAATTATGATAAGACGTTACCACGTATGGTGAGCAATAGAGGATGTTTTCCAAGGAGCGAAATCAATTGTAAAACAATTATCTTTAATTGCATTAGAAATAGCATTCGTGAATCTTATTAAATGAGCAATATTATGCAAACTTATTAAAGTAAGACCTAATATTTCATCATTTCTAATTAAATGATGCAAATATGCACGAGAATAGGAATTACAAGTTTCGCATTTACAAGTTTTGTCAATCGGAGAAAAGTCATTTTTAAATCGAGCATTTCGCAAATTCAATCTTTCATCATTAAAAAATGCAGTCCCATGTCTTCCCAGTCTTGTGGGCAATACACAGTCAAATATGTCGAATCCTTTAGAAACAGCTAAAGAAATTTCTCTTAAAGAGCCAATTCCCATTAAATATCTTGGTTTATTAATTGGTAAGAATTTTGGGACGTAATTAATTACACTATGTATTTGTTCAACTTCCTCTCCAACACTGACACCTCCTACCGCTATTCCAGGAAGGTCATAAGAACTTGTAAATTTTGCACTATATTCTCTTAATCTCGGATACTTTCCACCTTGAACTATTCCAAATAATGCTTGATTTGATTTCTGATGAGTCTCGACACATTTTTGCAACCATGAATTAGTTCTTCGTAAAGAGTCCTCAATATCATTTTCGTTAGCTGTGTGCGGAGGACAATGATCAAAAGCCATTGCAACATCAGAGCCAAGATCCATTTGAATCTGCATTACTTTTTCAGGCGATAAGAATACATGACTACCATCTCTTGGATTTTTAAATTCCACACCTTTATCAGAAATATTATTTAATTTGGCCAAACTAAATACTTGATATCCACCTGAATCAGTAAGAATAGGCTTAGGCCAATTCATGAACTTATGTATTCCACCAGATTCTTTAATTAGTTTTTCTCCAGGTTGTAGATGTAGATGGAAGGTATTTGAGAGAATCATTTCTGATCCTGAAGAGTTTAACTGCTTTGATGAAATTCCTTTAACAGTTGCCAAAGTACCCACAGGCATAAATCTTGGAGTTTTTACCTGACCATTAGGAGTATGAAATATACCAGTTCTTGCTTCTGTATTACTGCAATTCGATGTAATTTCAAATTCAAACACGATAAATTATGAAATTTTTTGATCCTTTTTTATTAATCTACCCTATTATTTAATATTGAATCTATTTTTATCTCATTAAAAAATATTTAATAAAAAATTTGGCAGGGTCTTGGATTTTCTACACGACATTTCCAAAGATACCTTTTATTAAACCTGAATTTAGAAATATTGCGCAATTTGCCCCGCCATTGGGATTTTTTATTGGAACAATACAGAGTTATATTTTTATTTTTTTAAAAGAAAATTCTTGGTCTATTTATGAATCAGCATTAATTTGTTTAGCTTCAGGATATTTAATTACTGGTGGGTTACACCTCGATGGTTTAATGGATACTTTCGATGGTATTTTTGCGGGCAAAAAGAAACGTTTAAAGGCTATGAAAGACAGTAAAGTTGGTTCATTTGGAGTTCAATCTTTAGTTTTTATTAGTTTAATTCAGATTGCTTGCTTACTCAAAATTCAAAGCCAAATAATTATTGTTTTGCCAATATGCTTATTTTGGGGAAGATTTTCAAATTTATTTTTTATAGAAAAGTTTCAATATATGAGTTATAAGAAAAAATCTATTAGTCATAAAAAGTTTTGGAACGGATTTAAAAAAGAATCTTTAATTTCCATTATTTTTCTATTGATTTTCATTATCTATCAACTAGTTTCAATTACTTCCCAAGCAGTATTAATTAATTTTTTATTACTTATTTTTATTGGTATTTTTTTAAGTTATTCTATTCCAAATATACTGGGAAATAAAATTGGAGGTTTCAATGGAGATGCATGCGGTGCGAGTGTTGTATTAGTCGAAACTTCAATGTTATTTATGCATTCAATTCTTTTATAGGAAGTTCTAAATAGAAAATATTTTTCTTCTTAAGATTTCTTAATTCCTCAATATTATCAATGGAAGAATTTTCCAGCAATCTCAACTCGCCACCAATTTGTCTTGCTAATTTCCTCGCCAAAAAAAGCCCCACACCAGTACCATCCTTGTTCTTTGCGGCAGAGCCTCTAAAGCCTTTTTGAAAAATTTTCTCATTTTCATTTTTAGTTATTTTTTTACCATCATCAAATATGCAAAGACCCTTACTAGTAATGGCAAGTCCAATCTCAGCATCTTTTTGGGCGTATTTAAAGGCATTTTCTAGTAAATTGGCGACAATTTCAGCAATTACAGCATATTTTGCTTTTAAAGGCGATAAAGTCCAATCTGGCCAAAGATCAGGTGCAATCCAATCTCTATTATCTAAGTTTGCATTAGCTTTACCCCTTTCTAAAATTGGCCTCAGTAAACTCTGAACAGTTATTTTTTTTTTATCATCTAAATTTGGGGGTAATAATAATCTTTCTTCTCCAATTTCTAGAGGAAGTTGAATAGGTGAATTTAATCGCGCAAAAGAGTCCATATATTGATTAATTTGTTTTTGCTCCAATATCATGCGTTCGACTATTTGAATGGAGTCATCATCTGAACCAAGTCTTTTTATAAGTAATTTTGCATATGTCCTAAGAGCAGCCAATGGATTCCTCAATTGATGGATTATGACATTGACCTGATTTTTTAAATAATTGATTTCTTCATTTTTATTTTGACGTTCTAATTCTATAGAAACGCATTTAGCTAAAGATAGTGAAAGTGCCTTTAATCTAGAATCAAGAGATACTGGCCAATTCCCCCCTTTCAAATCAGTTTCCACCCTAAGAACACCAAGTAGGATGTCGTTCTCTTGAAGCGGGTACCATCTTCTATTAGGAGAAGAAACTTTTAGTGTAGGATCATCTTCTATTGAAATTAGAAGCCTATCAATTTGTGGCCATTGACCAATCATTTCAAAAGATGCTTTGGTTCCTTGCTTAGCTAAAGCAAGATACATAACTAAATGAGTAACTCCCATTGAGCATCCAAAACTCTCGAGCTGTTTTATGATTAATTCTTCAAATTCTTTTGAGAGATTCATGATTAGAGAAATTTTTAGAAAAAATTTGAAAAAGGGCTTGTAAAATATGAAAAAAGTATTAAGATATATAAAGAGGTCTGACTTTAGCCAGCCTTAAATATGAATATTTGATCATATTTTAAGCTACATCAGGGGTTGATGGGTCCTCTATGTAATTTACAGTGAATTCAAAATCACCGATATAAGATTAGTAACAATAAACCAGGACTAATCTCATTAATAATTTAGGGAGTACCAATCAATGTCAAAAAAAAGAAAAAGAATCAGCAGAAGAAGATTGGCCGGCCAAAGAGTAATGGCACATGTACCTATATATCATATCGAAACCGGCAAACATAAACCAGTTACTGCTGCAAGAAGATTTATTGCTGAAAACGGCTTATCAGCTCCTTCAGTTTTCAACGTCCGTAGAAATGAGCATACAACTGATAGGTTCTTTTGGGGTGAAAAAGGTTTATTTAGCGCTCAGTATGCTGAAGAGAATCATTTTTTATTTCCATCACTCAAAGTGGTAGTTGAAGGAATTGGTGAAGAAAAAATTTTTGAAGGTCTAGAACTTACTGCCGATGATTGGGAAGAAATTGAAGAATACGAATATGCTTTTGTTTAAAAAATATCACTGATCTTTGTTTTTAAAGTATCTATTAAATTTGAATCAATTTGATGAAATCCATCAAATTCTATTAGTTCACAAAATCTGTAAGATTTACTTTTAACCTTTTCATAAATAATCCTAGACGCTTCTATAGGTACTACATCATCAAATAAACCATGACTAACAATCAATGGTGGGCATTTCTCACCTAGAATCCAAGTTGGATGAGGATAACCACTGCAAGAAATAATCAATCCTAAATTCAATTTAGATCCGGCATCAATCGCCATAGCTGCTCCCTGAGAGAAACCCAACAAAATTGTCTTTCTAAGAGGAATTTGATTAGTATCAAATTTTTTTAATGTAACTAAAAGTTTATTTACTTCAATCTCGGCCCCATTCCAATCATGTGGATACAATCCATACCACTGTCTTCCCTGACCACTTGGATGTAAATTGGGGGCCCTCAAAGAAATTATCTCGCAATCAAGATTTATTTTTTCATTGATCTCCTTTCCAAGTGTTAAAAGGTCATCTGCATCAGCTCCCCACCCATGCATCAAAATAAGTCTATGAGTTGCAGTTTGAGAGCTAATCGAAACAAATTCGTGATTGATATCATATTTCATGTTTATATTCTTAAGTAAGCAAACTTTCCCATAATGTCCCCCTTAGCCTTAATAAGTGTCTCTGACAAACAAAATATAATCCCATTTTGTACAGAATTAGTAGAAAAATTTAATTATAAAATTTTATCAAGTGGAGGAACTGCCAAACATCTAATAAAGGCAAAAATTCCAGTTATTAAAGTAGCAGATTTTACCAATTCTCCAGAAATACTTGGAGGAAGAGTTAAAACTTTACATCCGAAAATTCACGGAGGAATATTAGCTAAAAGAAATGATGAAGAACATAAAAAAGATATAGAAACTAACGATCTGCAGTTAATTGACTTAGTAGTTGTCAATTTATATCCTTTTAAGAAAACTATTGAAAAGGGATCTAAATGGGAAGATGCTATTGAAAATATCGATATTGGAGGGCCATCAATGATTCGTTCTGCAGCTAAAAATCATAAAGACGTCTCCGTTTTAGTAGATCCTAGTCAATATCAAGAATTTCTAGAAAAAAGTAAAACAGGGGGGTTAAATGAGGCTTATAAAGTTAAATTAGCTCTTGAAGCTTTTCAACATACAGCTGACTATGATACTGCAATTTCTAATTGGATAAGTAAAGAAAGTGGTTTACAATCTTCCAAATATATAGAATCTTATCCACTTATCAAAACCTTAAGATATGGTGAGAATCCTCATCAAAAGGCTTTTTGGTATGGTTTAAGTAATATTGGATGGAACTCAGCAGAACAATTACATGGGAAAGAGTTGAGTTATAACAACCTATTGGATCTCGAGTCGGCACTTTCAACAGTTTTAGAATTTGGATATGAAAAAAAAGATAAACTTACAACAAACTCCTTTGCTTCTGTCATTCTTAAACACAATAATCCTTGTGGTGCCTCTATAAGTAATTCAGCCTCTCAAGCATTTTTAAATGCTCTGGCATGCGACTCAGTAAGCGCATTTGGGGGAATAGTTGCTTTTAATTCAAATGTGGATAGTGAAACTGCGATTAACCTCAAAGATATTTTCTTAGAGTGTGTAGTCGCTCCATCTTTTGATGAAGAAGCTCTAAAAATTTTAAAAATCAAAAAGAATTTAAGAATTTTAAAGTTTTCAAAAGATAAACTTCCAAAAAAGAACCAAACTTCTACTAAATCAATAATGGGAGGATTACTCCTTCAAGAAACTAATGATGGTGAAGAAAAAACTGATAGCTGGATTTCAGTTACTCAAAAGAATCCCAATAATCAGATGAAGTTAGATCTAAATTTCGCTTGGAAAATTTGTAAACATGTAAAATCAAATGCGATTGTAATTGCAAAAGACCAAAAAACTATTGGAATTGGAGCTGGACAAATGAATAGAGTTGGAGCAGCAAAAATTGCATTAAGTGCTGCTAAAGAATTTTGTTCTGATGCTGTTTTAGCAAGCGATGGATTTTTCCCTTTTGCAGATACTGTAGAAATCGCAAATGATTATGGAATAAAAGCTATTATCCAACCTGGAGGAAGTTTAAGAGACCAAGAAAGTATTGATATGTGCAATTCAAAAGGTATTTCAATGATATTTACTCAGAAAAGACATTTTTTGCATTGATTTATGATGATTTTGGATAATATGTAATCTTGTTAGTCTTTCTAAATAAGGAGAGTCTGCCTGGACCTGCACAAAGAAAATAAAGGGAAATAGCCCCATAGATAAAAGACAATTCGAAGGCATAGTTGTGACCTTCAACAACTGCAAGAGGAAAACCTTCAAGTCCAGTATCAAGGAGATGAAAATAAACAGCAAATGCCATTGTGGAAAATAATCCAAGAGAGGAAAGCCTTGCAAAAATCCCTAAAGCTAATCCTATAGGACAGACTAATTGAGTTATGGCTGCTCCAAAAGTCCAGATAACAGGATCTCCTGGTAAAAAGGGGAAATACTTACCAACTACAAACTCAGCAAAACCCTGTGGATCTTGAAGTTTCTCTAAGCCATGATGAATCATCAAAGCGCAAAAACCGATTCGTAAAATAAAAATTGATAGTTCTCCAAGGATATTGACTTCTGAACCGGAAGATGAATTTGCTACAACAACTTCAACTTTTTGTGGAGCTTTTGTTCTATTCATACTGGCTGTCTGAACTTGATTAGTCTGTGTTTTGTCTTCCATACTTCATAAATTTTTCATTATTCTAGTTAATAAAGTAGATCTTTAGGAAGTATCTGATTAATAAATTAAAAAAACTAAGCAAAGTTTTATGTAGTATTCAAAATTCAGAAGCGATATTAATTAACTTATCAATAACATCTGCAACAACCTTATCAGGGGTAGATGCCCCTGAGGTAATCCCAACATTAATATTTCCGCTTGGCAAAAAATTGTTTGTAACTTCTAAATCTGATCCTAATGGTTTATGGAAAATCGAATTTTCTTCAACTGAAATTCTCTCAGGTGTATCTATATGAAAAGAAGCAATATTTTTTTTGATTGCTATTTCTTGTAAATGAGTAGTATTAGAAGAGTTAAAGCCTCCAATAACAACGAGAATATCAAGATCCTCATCAACCAAAGAAAACATTGCATCCTGTCTTTCTTCAGTAGCATCACAAATTGTATTGAATGCTAAAAAGTGATTATTAAGGTTTTCTGGTCCAAATTTTCTCAACATAGTTCTCTCAAAAACTTTTCCAATTTCTTCGGTCTCGCTTTTAAGCATAGTTGTCTGGTTAGCAACTCCAACTCTATCTAAATCTTTATCAGGATCAAATCCATTTGAACAAGCTTTAGAGAATTTGTTCATAAAATCATTTCTGTTTCCTTTACCTAAAATATATTCTGATACATAATTGGCTTCTTTTAGATCAAGCACTACTAAATACTTTCCTGCAAATGAACTAGTAGCAAGAGTCTCTTCATGCTTAAACTTTCCATGAATTATAGATGTAAATACATGTTTTTTATGTTTCTCAACAGTATGCCAAACCTTAGAAACCCAAGGACAAGTTGTATCTATAATATGACATCCTTTTTCATGAAGAAGTTTCATTTCTTGAACAGTCGCTCCGAAAGCGGGCAATATAACTACATCCCCATTAGAAACTGACGAAAAATCTTTAATTCCATTTTTTGCTGAAATGAATTTTACATTCATTTTTCTCAAATGATCATTTACTGAGGGGTTATGAATTATTTCGTTTGTTATCCAAATATTTTCATTAGGATAATGTCTTCTAGTCTCATAAGCCATTGCCACAGCTCTTTCTACACCCCAACAGAATCCAAAAGCTTTAGCCAATTTTATATTCAATCTTCCTTTTTTGTATGTAAAACCGTTATCTCTTATAGAGCTAATTAAATCGCTTTGGTAAGCTTCTTCTAATGCCTGAGCTCTCTTTGTAGGAGAATCAAAACCTCTACGGTTATATCTATCCGAATGATGAAGTGATCTTCTGAAAGCTTGAGTATCCATTTTTTGATATTACAACATTTTAAATAATTTTTTGTAAAAAAAAAGAAACCTGACATATGTCAGGTTTCTTATCTTTATTTAAATTTAGATTATTTAGCAGATGCAAAGTCTGGATATGCTTCCATACCATGCTCCCCTATATCTAAACCTTGAGTTTCCTCTTCTTCGGATACTCGAATTCCACCGAATAATCCTCCGATGATAGACCAGGCTATCCAGCAGGTAACAAGTGTCCAAATAGCATAAGCACCTGCACCTAAAGCTTGAATTGCGAGTTGATCAATACCACCTCCGTTGAAGATGCCAAGTCCAGTAGAACCGTCTACCCCCCATAGACCAATTACTACAGTACCCCATACACCGCATACACCGTGTACTGAGAAAGCACCAACCGGATCATCGATTTCTGCCGCATCAAGAGCTGCCACAGAGAAGACGACTATAATTCCGCCTACTGCTCCAGCAACCCATGATCCAACAAATCCCATGTTTCCACAACCAGCTGTAATACTAACAAGACCTGCGAGTATACCATTTATAATCATGGTTAAATCTGGCTTTCCTGAAGTAAGTGTGGAAAGAATAGTAGCTGAAATAGCTCCTCCTGCGGCTGCTAAGGTTGTTGTTACAGCAACGTAAGCAACAAATTCATCCATTCCTAGCTGTGAACCAGGGTTGAAGCCATACCAACCAATCCAAAGGATTAAAGCTCCAAGAGTGGCTAAAGCCATACTATGACCTGGCATAGCTTGAGGCTTACCATCAACATATTTTCCAATTCTAGGCCCTAGTAACATTGCTCCAACGAGACCAGCCCAGCCACCAACAGAGTGAACAATTGATGAACCAGCAAAATCAATAAATTCAACTTTGCCTACAGTGTTCAACCAGCCACTATTCCACTCCCAGCTGCCTGAGATTGGATAGATAATTCCTGATAAAACTAGAGCAAAAATGACAAACTCGCCAAATTTAACTCTTTCAGCAACTAGACCAGATACAATAGTTGCCGCTGTACCAGCGAATGCAGATTGGAAAAGAAAATCAACTGCAGGTACTAATTGAACACAATCTGGATCAGGATCAATTCCTGCAGCACATGCTAATGCTCCAGAAGGATCAGGATCAACGAAAAATCCTCCCCAATACAAACCAGGAATTCCAGTGGCATCACCATACATCAAGTTGTAACCTACAACCCAATATGCAGTAACAGCAAGAGCAAATACAAAAAGGTTTTTTGCAAGGATGTTTACGGCGTTTTTTGATCTACACATACCAGCTTCGACCATCGCGAAGCCAGCGTTCATGAAGATCACAAGAATAGTAGCTACGAGCAACCATAGGTTGTCAGCTAAGAATTTAGCTGCTTGAGGACCATCTAGGTTTGCGAGCGTAGTGACTTCTTCAGCATTAAGAGCAAAAGTAAAGATACCTAAGCCAAAAAGAGCTACTGGGACTGTGGCTAGCCAAATCAAGGAACGATTTGTTCTAAAGCCACGAATGCTACGCAAGAGAAGCATTGGTCCTTCAAGAAGGCTTACCTCTTGAAGTTTCGAACGCTTGACTCCTGGTCGCGAATTCAAAGCAGTGGTCATAAAAAATTTAAATTTACAAAAAAAATAGGTTGACCTATTTCCCTTCATTTACAATTTTGAACAAAAAACTTATTAGTGTCTAGTAGTCGTTTATACCAATTTTAGAGTTGCACAACAAATTATTTTCGTTAAATTTATTAAATTTTGGACCTAAAACTTTATAAATTTAAATATTTAATCTAATTTCAAGGGTCTGATTCCAATCCATGAAACATGGTCTTTATGAAATTGCAAACAGCATGGTATTGAAATCATACCTTTAGCTAAAGATTCTCTAAAAAGCTTTCCATACAATGGATCTGCAACATCTCCAGGAGCAAAAAATTCAGCATCTTTTCTCGTAATACACTGTATTAAAACACATTTGCTTTCTGGAATTAATTCTTTCAATTCAGTTAAATGTTTTTGGCCTCTTTTCGTTTCTGTATCTGGGAAAAGAGCTATATTTTTATCAATCCAAGTGGTATTTTTGACTTCTATATATATGTTACGTTTATCAGGATTTGAAGATTTTGGAGTTAAAAGAAAGTCAATTCTACTTTTTTTGTTCTTTCCGTAAGGCACCTCAGATTTAATTTCCTTTATATCCCCAAGCTTCTCTTTGAGCAAATTTTGTTCAATAAGATTTTTAATCAGCTTATTTGCGAATAATGTATTAATCCCCACCCAAATCTCTTGATTTTTAGGCCCTACTACGCAAACCTGTTCCCAGGTGTAAGGCAACTTCCTTTTTGGAGAAGAAGAAACACTTATTCTTACTTTTGCCCCATCGGTCAAAAGTCCCTTCATTGGACCTGTATTGGCGCAATGAGCAGTTACTACCTCTCCACTCTCTAATTCAATATCTGCAAGAAACCTTTTATACCTCTTAATTAAAACGCCTTCAATTAATGGATCAAATTCAATTATCCGATCTTTCATAAAATTGTAATTAGTTAAAAAACAAATATAATTGATTCTTATTGAAGAATGTTTAGAAAAAACAAGTAAATGAATTCATATTTTAAAAATAATGTTTTTTCAATTTCATTTGGCACTGGTCTTAGTAAATTAGTTGGTTTTGCTAGAGAAGCATTTATTGCTGCGGCTTTTGGCATAGGAATAACATATGACGCATTTAATTATGCTTATATTATTCCAGGCTTCTTTTTAATAATTATTGGGGGCATTAATGGTTCATTTCACAATGCGGTAGTTGCAGTTTTAACCCCCATTAACAATAAAGATAGTGGCATTGTGCTAACACAAGTAAGCATAAAATTAACTCTAATATTATTTTTATTAGGATTGCTTATATACTTAAATGCAAGTTTTTTAGTTAATTTAATAGGTCCTAATTTAGGTAATGAAGCAAAATCTATAGCAACTTTTCAATTAAGAATACTTACACCTTGCATCCCTTTATCAGGTTTTATAGGTTTAAGTTTCGGGGCACTTAATTCTAGGAACAAATTTTTAATTTCAAGTATTAGTCCAGCCATAATAAGCGTTACAACTATTTTTTTTATTTTATTAAGTTGGATTTCAAATAAAAATAATACAAGTTTTCTTCCATATTCGGCTTTACTTGCTTCTGCTACCTTAACGGGAACATTAATACAATTTTTCATTCAAATCTGGGCAATAAATAAAATTGGTTTATTAAAATTCAAATCCAATTTATATTCCTTTATCAAAGAAGAAAAAAGAATTCTCAATCTAATTTTTCCTGCATGTGTTTCCTCTGGACTTGGTCAAATTAATGTATATGTAGATATGTTTTTTGCTTCTAGCTTTCAAGGAGCAGCATCAGGATTAACTTATGGCAACTTTCTTGTACAAGCACCGCTTGGGATCTTATCAAACTCCCTGATCTTGCCATTATTAACAAAATTTTCAAAGTTAAAAGCAGATAAACATTATAGAAAGTTAGAAAAAAATTTAGCTGTAGGAATAGAGTATTGTTTTTTAACAACTATTTTTTTAACTGCCTTTTTTCTAACTTTCAATAATCAAATAGTGCAATTAGCCTTTCAAAGAGGGGCTTTTGATATTGGGGCGGTAAATGAAGTGAGCAAGATTTTAATTGCATATTCGGTTGGTATCCCTTTTTATCTTTACAGAGACCTATTAGTAAGAACTTATTATTCAATTGAAAAAACTAAATTACCTTTCAAATTGTCTCTCTTAGGAATTTTGCTTAATATCTTTTTTGATTGGATTTTGATAAGAGTTTTGGCACCTTATAACTTGGAAATTCAAGGAATAATTTTATCTTCAGCAGCAGTAAACTTTATCATTTGCTGCATTCTTTCTATAAATCTAAAGAATAACAATCTCCGTTTACCTTTTTCCCTTTTATTTGTAAAGATTCTCTTGATTTCTTTATCAGCTTTAATTACAAGCTATACTTGTTTTTCAATTTTTCAAACTGTGCCTCAATTCGATACATTTATTGCAAAACTTTTTGTTTTGATACTTGAGTCATTAACTTTTTTTATTATTTATTTTTTGATTACTAAATTCTTAAAAGTAAATAAATTTAAAACATCTCAAAAAAACATTTAATTATCGAAACATTTCTCCAAAATTTCTTCTAATTCAATAATTTGTGAAGAGGTAATTAAGTTGATAAGTGGAATACTGTTAACACCATCCCCAACTTTTACATTTATTGCTTTTAAACTTATTTTTGCAGCCTCCAGTGGGCCTTGATCTTTATTACTAATACATTCAATAGCAAGATGTCTAGCCAGGCCAGCATCTCCAAGATATAAATTCCACTTTTCTATTTTGATAAAAACCTTTTCAGAAATAATATTTTCTAGATCACTTATTCTTATCTGAGAGTCCATAAATAAAAAATTAATTTAAGTTGATTGTTTTGCAGTTTCTTTAGGTTTTTTCATAATTACAAAAAGTAAATGGGATGCTAAAAGAATTGACCAGAAAATTGCAAAATTATTAAAAAAGGCAATTTCATATTTAATTTCTTTTAAAAGCCAAGTGCCGCTCACAACGGCAGTAAATATCATGCAGTGAATCACAAAATTTACAATTCGAGAAAAATGTTTGTAAGTGGGATCTTCTAAATCACCATTTCCGTACCACTTTATGGGCATATTAATTAAGGTAAGATTATTAATAATACACATTTTACCCGAAATCTAGTTGACTAAGAGACCCTGAAACAGAGATATTACATAATTATGCGCCTGTAGCTCAGTGGATTAGAGCACCTGACTACGGATCAGGGTGTCGGGAGTTCGAATCTCTCCAGGCGCGTTTAAATTATGAAATATTATTTTTATATTTTTCTAAAAAATATCGTCTATATTATGAGTGATACATATCAAATTCAATGAATATCCTTCAAAATCTCAAAGAAAGTGATCCAGTTATATCCAATTTTATCAACTCAGAAAAAAATAGACAGGAAACTCATCTTGAATTAATAGCAAGCGAAAATTTCGCATCAATTGCCGTCATGCAAGCTCAAGGATCCGTCCTTACAAATAAATACGCAGAGGGATTACCTCAAAAAAGATATTACGGGGGATGTGAATTTGTTGATGAAATCGAAGAATTAGCTATTCAGAGAGCGAAAAAATTATTTAATGCAAGTTGGGCAAATGTTCAACCCCATAGTGGAGCTCAGGCAAATGCTGCTGTTTTCCTAAGTCTACTTCAACCTGGAGATACAATTATGGGAATGGATTTATCTCATGGTGGGCACCTAACTCATGGATCTCCAGTAAATATGAGTGGCAAGTGGTTCAATGCAGTTCACTATGGTGTAAACAAAGAAACTAGTGAATTAAATTTTGATGAAATAAGAGAAATCGCACAAGAAACAAAACCAAAATTGATCATATGCGGATATTCAGCTTATCCAAGAACAATCGATTTTGAATCATTTAGAAATATTGCAGATGAAGTTGATGCATTCTTAATGGCTGATATTGCCCACATCGCCGGTCTTGTAGCGAGTAAACTCCACCCAAATCCAATACCCTATTGTGATGTAGTAACTACCACTACTCATAAAACATTAAGAGGGCCTAGAGGGGGACTAATATTGTGTAAAGATGCAGAATTTGGAAAGAAATTTGATAAATCTGTTTTCCCTGGAACTCAGGGTGGGCCTTTAGAACATATTATTGCCGCTAAAGCAGTTGCATTTGGAGAAGCCTTACAGCCAGATTTCATTAATTATTCCCAACAAGTAATAAAAAATGCCAAAGTTCTTGCATCAACTTTAATAAATAGAGGTATTAATATCGTTAGTGGAGGTACTGATAATCATATTGTTTTACTCGATTTAAGGAGTATCAATATGACTGGTAAAATTGCTGACTTGCTCGTAAGTGAAGTGAATATCACTGCCAATAAAAATACTGTTCCATTTGATCCTGAATCACCTTTTGTGACCAGTGGGCTAAGGTTAGGTACTGCTGCTTTAACTACTAGAGGTTTTAATGAGAATGCTTTTGCTGAAGTTGGGGAAATTATTGCTGATAGATTACTTAACCCAAACGATTCACTGATTGAAAGTCAATGTAAAGAAAGAGTATTATCCTTATGTAATCGTTTTCCTCTTTATGAAGGCAAACTTGAAGCATCAATTAAATGAGTCCTAATTCCAAGGAAGTTGAAATTCTTTCTATTGGAACAGAGCTACTTTTAGGAAATATTGTTAATACAAATGCTCAATGGATTGCTGAACAGTTATCTCAATTAGGCTTAAATCACTTTAGGCAATCAACTGTAGGCGATAATTGTGATCGAATTATAAACATAATTCAAGAAGTATCGAAAAGAAGTAATCTTCTTATTACAACAGGTGGCTTGGGGCCCACGCCAGATGACTTAACTACTGAAGCAATAGCCAAATCTTTTAATGTATCTCTTTTTGAAAGACCGCACTTATGGGATGAAATTAAACAAAAACTCTCAAACTCAAAGCTCAAGGACAATTCCTCTAGCTTAAGAAAACAATGTTTCTTCCCAGAAAATGCTCAAATAATTAATAACCCCAGGGGCACTGCCCCAGGAATGATATGGGAACCAATAAAAGGATTTACTATTCTTACTTTCCCTGGGGTACCCAGTGAAATGAAAACTATGTGGGAAGAGACAGCATATGATTTCATTAATACCAAATTCTCAAATAGATATTCCTTTTTTTCAAATACTCTTAAATTTACTGGCATTGGAGAATCTAGCGTTGCAGAAAAAATCAACGATCTATTAAATCTTAAAAACCCGACAGTTGCTCCATATGCAAACTTAGGAGAAGTTAAACTCAGAATCACAGCCAGGGCAAAGAATAAATTGGAGGCAAAGAATATTATTAAACCTGTAAAAGAAAAATTAAAAAAAGAGTTTTCAAAGTTTATTTTCGGAGAGGATAATGATACTCTTCCTAGCGTTTTAATAAAAGAATTAACCAAGAGGAACCAAACGATTGTTTTTGCTGAATCCTGTACAGGAGGACTTCTATCTTCATCACTTACATCAATATCAGGATCCTCTCAAGTTTTTAAAGGTAGTATTGTTTCCTATAGTAATGAACTAAAAAATTCATTATTAAATATTTCTGAAGAAAAGCTTACAAAATATGGAGCTGTCTCTGAAGAAGTTTGTGAGGCCATGGCAATTAATGTAAAAAAGAAATTAGGAGCAGATTGGGGAATAGCAATTAGTGGAATAGCTGGTCCAAACGGAGGTAGTCAAGATAAACCTGTTGGACTTGTCTATATCTCAATTTCAGGACCAAATAATCACATAACTAATATAAAAAAACTATTTAACTCAACCCGAAATAGAATTGAAATTCAAACACTAAGTGTAAATGTCTGTTTGAACAGCCTCAGATTAATCCTATTATCGAATAGTAAGTAACTATTTTTACAAATTGAGTCAAGATACCTTATTTGATAAAGTTTGGGATTTACATAAAGTTTCAAGTCTTCGAGGTGGATCTGATCAAATATTTATTGGTCTTCACCTAATCCATGAAGTAACAAGTCCTCAGGCATTTGGTGCTTTGAAAGACAAAAACTTAAAAGTAAAATTTCCTGATAGAACTGTTGCTACTGTTGATCATATTGTGCCAACAGACAATCAGAGTAGACCTTTCAAAGATAATCTTGCGGAAGAAATGATTAGCACATTAGAGAAAAATTGCTTACAACATAAAATAAGATTTTTTAATATTGGTAGTGGTAATCAAGGAATAGTACATGTAGTAGCCCCAGAATTAGGTCTAACACAGCCAGGAATGACAATCGCTTGTGGAGATTCACATACTTCAACTCATGGAGCTTTTGGGTCAATTGCTTTTGGGATAGGCACAAGCCAAGTAAGAGATGTTCTTGCTACCCAAACCATAGCAATGAACAAATTAAAGGTAAGGCAAATTTGGTGTGAGAATCAATTATCTAATGGGGTTTATGCTAAGGATTTAGTACTTCATATTATTAATAAACTTGGTGTAAAAGCTGGTGTAGGTTTTGCATATGAGTTCGCTGGGCCTGCGATCGATACATTATCAATGGAAGAGAGAATGACTATATGCAATATGTCTATTGAAGGAGGTGCAAGATGCGGTTATATAAACCCTGATGAAAAGACCTTTAGTTACATTAAAAATAAATTATGTGCTCCAAAAAATGAGGACTGGGATAAAGCGCTCAAATGGTGGAAATCATTAAAAAGCGATGAAAATTCAATTTATGATGATGTAATTAAATTAGATGCCTCTACAATAGATCCAACAGTAACCTGGGGGATTACTCCAGGACAAAGTATAGGCATCAATGAACAAATACCTCTTTTAGATGACTTGTCCCCAAATGATAAATTAGTAGCTAAAGAGGCCTATGAATATATGGGTTTCAAGCCAGGGCAATCAATAAAAAATACTCCTATAAATGTTTGTTTTATAGGTAGTTGCACAAATGGGAGAATCAGCGACTTAAGAGTTGCAGCTAAAGTTTTGAAAGACAAAAAAGTATCTAAGAATGTAAAAGCATTTGCAGTACCAGGTTCAGAAAAAGTGGCCATTGAAGCAAAAAAAGAAGGTCTTGATAAAATCTTTAAGGATTCTGGATTTCAATGGAGAGAGCCAGGCTGCTCGATGTGTTTAGCAATGAATTCAGATAAGCTAATAGGCAATCAAGTTAGTGCTAGTTCTAGTAATAGAAATTTCAAGGGTAGACAAGGATCGCCCAGCGGAAGAACACTTCTCATGAGTCCAGCAATGGTTGCTGCTGCTGCAATTAATGGCAAAGTAAGTGATGTTCGAGCATTTATCAATACATGAAATCAAAGTTTAGTCCACCAATTGGAAAAATTTCGCAAATAAATGGGAAGTGCATCTCATTGATTGGTAACGACATTGATACAGATCGAATAATCCCAGCACGATTTTTAAAATGTGTTAATTTTGACGCATTAGGTGAATCTGTTTTTGAAGACGATAGAGAAACTTTAAAGGGCAGGCATCCCTTCGATATAGAAGAAAATCAAAATGCCTCAATACTAATTGTTAATAGTAATTTTGGATGTGGTTCCAGCAGAGAACATGCCCCTCAAGCACTTATGAGATGGGGTATTAAAACAATAATAGGTGAAAGTTTTGCAGATATTTTTTATAGCAATTGTATTGCAATTGGAATTCCATGTTTTACCCTTCCAAAAAAATCAATACAAGATATTCAAAAATATAACAATAAAAAAAGTTTATCCTTAGAAATTGATCTAGAAAATTCCTTAGCAAAATCTAGAGATTTAAGTTTT
Organism: uncultured Prochlorococcus sp.; assembly: GCA_902572915.1. Taxonomy (GTDB): domain Bacteria; phylum Cyanobacteriota; class Cyanobacteriia; order PCC-6307; family Cyanobiaceae; genus Prochlorococcus_A. Next base: position 1,154 of record CACGHR010000010.1, on the reverse strand, counting down.
AATCTTGAAATTAAGGAGAGCTCAAAAAAAATGTTTCTATCAGGAGAATGGGATGCAACTTTAACACTACTTGAAAATAAAAATCTAATTGAAAAAAAATTTAATGATTTGCCTTATTTAAAATTTAATTCTCCTTTCTTGATAACTAATTAAATCCAAATAATTCAAAAGAAATCCCTCCTGTTTGATTATGAGGTTGATAAAAAATACCAAATTCATAGGATCTTTTTTTCCAATTTATTGAAATTTTTGAATCGATAAATTCACCATAATCATCTGAATCATTTGTTAAGTTTAATTTACCATTACTTTTGAGAATAACTGGTCCAAATAATTGCTGATCAAGAGCAATATTTAAAGTGAAATTATCATAAATTTGATCGAATTTAAAAACACTTTCTCCACTATCAAATTTATACATAGGGAAAAGACTCAATCGAGTATAATCAAAAGTTTTATTTTTAAAATTACCAAATATTAATTCTGGACCCATACCTATACCTAAATATTCTTGATGTTGTCCATTTTCGTAAAAAGAATATGAAGCTTCTAATCTTGTATTAATACTAAATCCTTTAGTAATTGGTTCAGGAATGTAGCTATATGAAATATCAATTGATTTATTCTCAGGCTCTTCAACACTAATTGGAATTTTCTGATCTAAAGAATAAAACAAGTTACCTTTTAAGTTAGTTACCAGATTTTTTGCATTTAAGGACTCTGCTGTTAAATTAGCCAATCCTAAAGATATAAATTCTTTCTTTTTAATACCATCAACAGCCCAAGAATTTTCTTTTTGTAATGTTGAACCATAACCTGTGTAAATTTCCGCTTCTCCCAATGAACCATTCCAAACCCTCTCTCTATAAATGCCATAAAAACTCTTGTCCCATTTTGAATTTAAAAAATTAATTTCTTTACTCAAATCAGTTTTTAATCTTACTGCATCTGAAAATTTATCAAAATCAAGCGAATTTAAATTCTTATCTATTGTTAAATCCCAGTTATTTATTCTGCCTTTTATCTGGGATTTTAAAGCAAAGTAATCTTCAAAACTTGTATTGCTTTTAATCCTCTCTGAAGTTATTGATTCGTTCTTCTTTACAAAGCTTTTTGTATAACCTTTGAGTGAGCGTTGAATCAAGAATTGTGGC
>CACGHR010000009.1 GCA_902572915.1 uncultured Prochlorococcus sp. | reverse complement strand
ATCCGCTTATTATTTCGAGAAGTGTTGTTTTCCCAGAACCACTATTGCCGCAAATTAAAATGATTTCATTTTCATGAACTTTTAAATTTAAATTGTCTATTATTTTTCTTTCACCGGTTTGGGGTTGATAAGATATTTCTTTTAAATCAAGCATTATTAATTAAGTTATAGGTACGAATTTTAATCTAGTAATAACTTACTTATAATAGCTGTAGATCTAAAAAGCTATTAGTCAATATGAATATTATTTTTAGGGAAGTTGATCCTTTTAATTGTTGGATATGGATCAGGTTTTCAGAATCACCAACTCAAGATGAAAAAAATTATTTAGATGGTGTTTTTGATAGTTGGTACGTTTTAGGAAGGTTAGGTGGATTTAATTCTGAAAATTTGCAAACTCATGAAGAGGGTTCCGATCTAAGTTGGATGTCCTACGATAATGACCAAAAAAACGCATCTCTTCCAGCCTTAATGCATAATTTAGGAATTATGGAATATCAAAACCTGTGGGGAAGATGTTGGGTTGATTTTGGAACTTCAGACTCTATTTCAATTGATATATTAATTAATTCTTTGAATGAGATATCAAATAATTATGTAAAAATTGAAGAGTTAATTATTGGGGGTGAAAATAATGATTGGGCAATTGAAGATCATGAAGATTTAGTTTTCAAAGATTAAGTGTTTTAGATGGAAGACTTAACAAGATTAATTATTTCCCATGAAAGAATTGAAAATATTAAGAACAATAATTTAGAACTTTCTAAAGAAGAGGCTCATTATCTAAATAAAGTAATGAGGATAAAAAATGGTAAAGAAATATTTATAGCTAACGGAAAGGGTTCATTATGGAAGGCTTTAAAAGTTAAAAATGATTGTTTAGAAATAATTAAATTAAAAAAACCTCACTTATTTCAAAAACAAGAAATTTACTTATTAGGCATAGCTGTTGTAATACCAAAAAGTGGTTTTGAGGATGTTTTAAAAATGTGTACTGAAATAGGAATTGATTTTATACAGCCATTATTTTCAGAAAGACAGGTAAACAAAAATTTGAATTTTTCGAGAAAACTTTTGAGATGGAATTCAATTATCAAAGAAGCAGTTGAGCAAAGTGAGAGATTATGGAAACCATCTATTTTAAATGGAGTGGATATTATTGAATGGCTAAAAAGTAGAAATAATCAAGAAAGAGTTTCAATTTCTATAACTAGAGAAGAAACAATATATGACTTAAATCAATGGTTAAGAAAACAGCAAGAATTTGAGAATAAAAAAGGAGGTATTTTTTGGAATGTAATTGGCCCTGAAGGAGGTTGGTCCTCTAAAGAAATTGATTTTTTTAATAAAAATAATATTACCTTTGTTAAACTTTCTGACACTATCTTAAGAACTTCAACAGCTAGTATTAACGCATCATCAATTCTAAATCAATGGAGAATTGATTTGAAATTAAGGAATTAGATAAATATGGATTTAATTAGAAATCAATTTTTTATAGGTTTTTTTATTAATTTCATTTTGATTTATATATTTTGCAAGATTCCTTTGATGACAAAAGGTGGTTGGATTAGTGCAGGTATTTTAGGAACAATTTTGTGGGGATGTTTGTCATGGCAGGGATGGATGTCAGTTGTAATTTATTTAATATTTGGATCTCTCGTTACCAAAATAGGTTTTGAATTTAAAAAAGAACAAGGAATTGCTGAAAAAAGAGGTGGGAGAAGAGGTCCTGAAAATGTATGGGGCTCTGCAGCTACAGGATTATTTCTTGCAATTATGACTAAATTTAATCCTGCCAACGTAGAGATGTTTAAAATAGGATTTGCTGCAAGTTTCGCCGCAAAGTTGGCGGATACTTTTGGCAGCGAAATTGGGAAAAGGTTTGGAAAGGATACATATTTAATTACTTCACTTAAAAAGGTTGATAGAGGAACCGAAGGAGGAGTCAGTTTAGAAGGGACATTAGCTAGTTTTTTGGGATCAATATTTATGGCCTTTGTAATGTTTCGTCTATCAATTATTTCTACAAAATACCATTTCATACTTGTTACAGTTTCGGGATTTTTGGCTACACTTTCTGAGAGTATTATTGGTGCTAAATTTCAAAACAAATATAAATTAAGTAATGAATTAGTAAATGCTATTCAGACAAGTATTGCTTCTGTTTTTGCTATCTTTGCTCTTTTTTTATATTCATATTTTTTAAATTAAAAATATTTGAAAAGACTTATGATTCCTTCCATTTTGAAAGAATCTCCCAGCTCTTCAGTCTTTGGAAAAGCCAGAAATGACCTTCGGAATTTAGATGAATTCCATCATGCGTAATCCAATTTTTACTCCTTTTATCAGAGTACATTTCTCTAAAAGTAGGAAGAAATGGGACATTCTGATTGAGGCATACTTCCTCCATTCTCCTTTCATAAGAATTACAAAAATCATTTGAGTACCATAGACATCCTGCGAACGGCATTTTGCTTTCGTCAACAGGTGTCAGACCAATAACAAAGACATTTGTTTGAGAGTTCATTTCATTAATAAGTCTCTCTAATCCATATTCAAATCCATCTATATCTAATTGATGCCTTCCGTTTCTCTGACCAATTGCTGCAGTGTCGTTAAGACCAACATTTAGCAAGATTGCCTTAGGTTTATTTCTTCTCGTTTCTCCTCTAGATGACCATTCTTTTTCCCATCTAGATGAAACTTTTTCGATCCCATCTCCCCTTACGCCAAGTTGATAAATTATTGGCCCATTTTGGTTGTTGCACCAATCTTTTCTAAGCCTCTCACACCATCCGCCACCTTCATTATCTCCCCATCCATAAACTGAGCTATCTCCAATTACAACTAGCTGTTTTGGTAAACTAATCACTATAATCGGAAAAAAATAATTACTTGATTCAACAAATTATTCTTACAAATCAAGTTAAACTATTTTTGATTTTACCATTTATTAATTCGCCAACTATTGCGATGGAGCTATAAGCTATCAAAACTATGGTAACTTCTTGCCATGCGAAGGAACTTAGTGATTCTTGCAATTGCCAACCTAGACCAACACTTCCAATGACCCCGACAATTGCAGTTTCTCTAATAATGATGTCAGATCTATAAGCGCAATATGCTAAGTAACTTTTTGCTTGTTGAGAAAATAAACCTAAAAGCCAACTAGTCTTTTTTGAGATTCCTAGAGATTTCATTGCGATATAATTTCTCCTATCTTGGCTATCTAGATTTGTAAAAAGTAATTTGCTTGTAATGCCAGCGTTGTGAAGACCTAATGTTAAAGCTGCCAAAGATAAAGAAGGAGTATTAAAAGTCAAAAGAGTTAGAAGTATTACAGGTGTAGGTATTAAACGTAATAAAAATGCAAAAATTTTTATAAAAATTTTAGAAGTATTGTTGTTAAAAATTCCTATTACTAATGGAGGTAAACTAATTGCGATTCCTGTTGATAAAAGACTTAAAATTATTGTTTCTAATATAAGTTTTAAGAAATCAAATAATCCCAAATCTGACCTTGATTTAAATAGAGAACTAACGGAATTAATATTTTCAAAATTATTATTAAAAATAAAATAAAGAAAATATGAAAAAGAAAATAAAATTGTTATGAAAAAAACTGCAATAAAAAAAATAGATAGGATTTTATTTGTAGTATTAAATTTGATTTTTTTGAATATTAATCCAGAAAGAATTATCAAAATTGCTAAGGACCATAAATAAGTCCATAACTCTCTAAAATTTAAAGTTTGGAAAGATAAAAAAATACTAGTACCTATTCCTCCAATCCCAAAAAGTCCTAAAATGACCGTACTTCTTATTGAACACTCTAATCGATATAAACCAAAGTTTTTAAATGTATTTATTATTGGATTCCACACTATAGTTAATAAAGAAGAAAATTTAGGTGCATTTATTTGATTTATAGATTCAAAACTTTTGTAGTCAATAGTTTCTAATTGTTCAGCAAAAACTTTTGAATTTACAGCGATATAAGGTAAACATATAGCTATTATTCCTATTGAAAAATTTATTCCATATATTTGCATTAATACTATCCCCCAAACTACTTCATGAATAGATCTAATTATTGTTAGAAAAAACCTTATTATGTGGTAGAAAAAATTTGGAATATTAAAGATTTTATAAAAAATATTTGAAGATATTATTCCAAAAATTGCTCCAAAAATAATACTTACTAACCAACTAAAAAAACCAATTAAGATAGTTTCATTTAATCGATTAATTACGGTAATAATAATTTCATTATCGATCTTGGGATTAAATGCAGAAATTAAGAATTCTTGGAATAATTTAAATCCTCCAAAATGAATATTGTTTGTTAATTGATACCCTAGAGGTATGCATACCAAAATTGGAAGAAAAGATAATGAGATATAGTTTAATTTTAATTTATTCAACTAATTAATATATTTTGTCTAAGTGATGCTTCGTTAAGTTATTTCTTTTAATATTGAAAAAAATTTTACCATCCCTTATTCCAACAACTTTATCGAAATCGTTTAGCAAATCTAATCTATGTAATGCAATTAATGCCGTCTTTAGCGATTTTTTTGTATTATTTTTATCTTCATTTTCTAGCAGTAAGTTTTTAATTGTTGTTATCAATTTGGGATCTAAATTATTAAAAGGCTCATCTGCAAGTAATATATTTGATTCTTGAATTAATGATCTAGCTATAGCCACCCTTTGTTTTTGCCCCCCAGATAGTTTTCTGATTTTATTGTCGTAAACAGACTTTTGAAGTTTACATAATTGCATATATTTATGCGCCTTCTTAAAAGAACTTATATTTAGCAAATTTTTAAAAGCGAAATAAAAATTGTTTTCCGCTAGTAGTCCACAATTAACATTTTGTTCTGCAGAGAGATCTTCTATTAATCTTAAATCTTGCCAAATAGTTGTTATCTTACTTTTCTGCTTTCTATCTAATTCCTCGAAACTTTTATTGAATAATTTAACCTCACCTTGAGTTGGCTTGATAGTGCCATTAAGTACTGATATAAGTGTAGTTTTACCTGAACCGCTTTTACCTAAAAGTGCAATTTTCTCACCTGAATTTATTTTTAAATTTACTTTATTTAAAATCAGATTATTTTTGTATTTATAAGATATATTTTTTAATTCTAAGAGAGTATTATTCATCTAATCTTATTTAATTTCCTCCCTATTTCCTCTATATTTTTGTACTGTTTTGCTTCTGCATTTATAAATCTTTTTGCATTGAACATCTCTAAAATTTGTTTATGTGATTTTTGATTTATATCTAAATTTAGAATTACTGATTTAAGTTCTTTTGTAAACCCTTCCTCGAATTTATTATCAAGATCCCCCTGAGCTATCCAATGATAGTCAACATATTCTGGGGTGATCCAGAATAATTCTAAATTACTTGTTCTTTGGGGATTATTTTTAAGATTGTTTTCCCAAACTTGTTTATTTAAAGCTCCAGCATCAAATGCTCCGCTATTAACCAAAGCTATTGTTGCATCATGACTACCACTAAAACCGGCTTTCTTACCCTTAAAATGTTTAATTTCTACACCTGCTTGATTTAAGAAATATTCTGGCATTAATCTTCCAGATGTTGAGTTTTCAGAGCCAAAAGTAAATCTTAAATTTTTGAGTTTTTCAAGTCCCTCAATATTAGAAATTGAGTCAAGTCCAGAGTTTTTGTTTACTATAAAAACGCTTTTAAATTTCTTATCTATATCTCTTTGAGCTATGACAATTGAATTAGGAGTTTGTAACCTTGCTTGAACTCCTGATAGACCACCAAACCAAACTAAATCTAAATCTTTAGTTCTAAATCCAGTTACTGCTGCCACATAATCAATAACAGGAATGTATTTAACTTCTACATCAAGTTGTTTGGATAATTCTTCTGAAAACAAATTAAATCTTTTGTCCAAAACATCTTGGTTTTGATCAGGTATTGCTCCAACTTTCAAAACTTTGGGATTTGAAAATACAGGTGATGAAAAAAAAGAAAATAATAGTGATGAACCTATTATAAAATTTTTTAAATGAAACATTCTTTAATTAAAATCAATAGTATTTAAAGATGGCTTTTTCAAGCCTCTCTAATCCATCTTTTATTTTGTTCTCTGAAGCTGCACAAGATATTCTTATACATTCGTCAGCCCCAAAAGCTTTTCCAGGTACAACAACTAATCCGTAATCTTGAAGTGCTTTATTGCAGAAATCAACAGAAGCAATTGAGGAGTTAGGTAATCTTGGAAATGCGTAAAATGCTCCATTAGGTTCTTCAATATAAATCCCATTTATATTTTTAAGGCCCTCGTAGAGAAGACTTCTTCTTTGATCATAATGGCTATTTATCATTGAAAAAAACTCATTATTAATCTTTAAAGCCTTTAGAGCACCTTTTTGAACAAAAGAGCAAACATTACTTGTACTTTGACTTTGTAATGCTGAGGATGCTTTGATTACATCTTTGGGACCTACTAAATAACCTATCCTCCAGCCAGTCATAGCCCATCCTTTTGCAAACCCATTTATTATAAAAATCCTATCTTTTAAGTCATTTGCTAGTGCAGATAAACTGTAGTGTTTAAATTCTTTTTTAAGGATTAGTTCGTAAATCTCATCAGAGAGAATATTGATATTTGGATTTTCTCTAGCTAAATCGGCAATTTGCAATAATTCTTCCTTTGACATAACTCTTCCAGTAGGGTTATTAGGAGAATTGATAATTACAAATTTAGTTTTTGAAGAGATTTTAGACTTCAAATCGTTTATATTTATTTTAAATCCATCTTCTGCAGAAGAATTTGTAAAGATTGGCTTTCCACCCGCCAACCTAACCATCTGGGGATAACTTAACCAGTATGGAGAAGGAATAATAACTTCGTCTCCAGTATTTAACAAAACTTGGAAAAGATTATATATTGCTTGCTTAGCACCATTTGTGACCATTACATTTTCACATTCATAATTTAAATTGTTTTGAATTTGAAGTTTATTTGCAATTGCTTTTCGGAGATCTAAATTGCCCGCTGCGGGCCCATACTTTGTAAATCCATCAAATATAGCCTTACTTGTAGCCTCTATAACTTCTTTTGGGGCATTAAAGTCAGGTTCACCTGCACTTAAATTGCAAATATCTACTCCTTCTGCAGATAATTGATTTGCTTTAGCACTTATCTGCAATGTAAGAGAAGGCTCAATTGAAAGTGCCCGTTCAGATAAATTAACTTGACTCATTGACTTATAACTTTGCAAATATGACTGTTGATAATGACAAATGCATAAATTAACAATAAGTAAAAGTATCACATAATGGTTTAATTTAGTTCGTTTTCTTAATCTATTTTATTTTCATGTTTTGACTTCTTAAGATAAAAGATATTTAAAGTTTTATTTTCGGTGAAAAGGTTAGTTATTGGGAGAGGAAGTGTATTTGCAGATTTGTTAATAATTGGTGAGGCACCTGGAGCACAGGAAGACTTAGAAGGAAAACCATATGTAGGTAAATCCGGTAAGTTGTTAAACCAATTATTGATAAAAGCAGGCATTGACTATAAGGAGGATGTTTATTTTTGTAATGTAATTAAATGTCGTCCACCAAATAATAGAAAACCCACTGCTAGAGAAATAAGAATTCATAAACCTTGGTTATTGCAGCAAATAAAGCTAGTTGATCCAAAAATTATATTACTTACTGGTTCGACTGCTATGAGAGCTATTTTAGAAGTTAAAGATCCTATAAGTAATTTAAGAGGTAAATGGATTAAAAAAGATGGGAGAGAAATTATGGTAATTTTTCATCCATCTTATTTGTTGAGATTTCCTTCAAAAGAAATCAATAAACCTTATCATCTAACTTTGAAAGACCTAGAGAATGTAAGTGGTAAACTATATGCCGTATAATTTAGTGAATCCTTTTTGAATATCAAGAATTTTAATGTCATTAACTCAATCAAAAGAGGTTAATAGTCTCTCCAAAAGATATTCAACTCATATTGAGAGAAGGATAACTAGAACAGTAATGGTTGGTAATGTAGCTATTGGAAGTGATCATCCAGTAAGAGTTCAATCGATGATAAATGAAGATACAATGGATGTCGAAAATGCTTACTTGGCTATCAAAAGACTACATGATGTGGGTTGCGAAATAGTGAGACTAACTGTTCCTTCCTTAGCACATGCAAAAGCAGTAGGGGATATAAAAGAAAAATTATTAGAAAATAATATCAACACGCCCTTGGTGGCTGATGTTCATCATAATGGTATGAAAATTGCTATGGAAGTCGCAAAACATGTTGATAAAGTAAGAATTAATCCTGGATTGTTTGTTTTTGAGAAATCAGACCCTACAAGAACTCAATATACAGATGATGAATTTGAAACTATTAAACAAACAATACTTAAAAGATTTACCCCTCTAGTAGAGGTTTTAAAGGCTGAAAATAAAGCTCTAAGGATTGGAGTTAATCATGGGTCTCTTTCTGAGAGAATGCTTTTTACTTATGGTGATACTCCAATGGGGATGACAGAATCTGCGATGGAGTTTGTCAAAATTTGTGATGAGCTTAATTTTCATAATATAATAATTTCTATGAAAGCTTCCAGGGCTCCGGTTATGATGGCAGCTTATAGGATGATTGCAGATAGACTTGACTCAGAAGGATATAATTATCCATTGCACTTAGGGGTGACGGAAGCTGGAGATGGTGATTATGGAAGAATTAAAAGTACTGCTGGAATAGGGACACTTCTCGCAGAGGGATTAGGAGATACTATTAGAGTTTCTTTAACTGAAGCCCCTGAGAAGGAAATTCCAGTATGCTACTCAATTTTGCAATCTTTAGGATTAAGAAAAACAATGGTTGAATACATAAGTTGTCCCAGTTGTGGGAGAACACTTTTCAATCTAGAGGAGGTCGTAGACAAAGTTAGGAAAGCTACTTCACATTTAACTGGTTTAGATATAGCAATAATGGGATGTATCGTAAATGGTCCTGGAGAAATGGCAGATGCCGATTATGGTTATGTTGGGAAAGGCAAAGGAACTATCGCTTTATATAGAAGAAAAGAAGAAATAAAAAGAGTACCTGAGGATGAGGGAGTTAATGCTTTAATTCAACTTATTAAAGATGATGGGAAATGGATTGATCCTTAAAGATTGAGTGAATTTTGAAATTTAAAATAAATTTTTTATAATATTAAAAAAGATAGTTCATTGAAAATAAAAAATTCGCTTAAAAAAAATTTTATAATCTCAGCGACAGCTTTTTCTGGGATATTTTTTAATAATTTTGCAGAAGCAACAGTATTAAATAATAGTTATAAAGAAGTGATTGATCATGTTTGGCAAATTGTTTATAGAGATTTTCTCGATTCAAATGGAGAATTTCAAAAGTCTAGTTGGATTGAGCTTAGGAAGGAATTCTTATCAAAAACATACTCAGACAGCGATGAGGCATATGATGCGATTAGAGATATGCTATCGAACTTAAATGATTCTTACACAAGGTTTTTAGACCCAAAAGAATTCAATCAAATGAGAATCGATACCTCTGGAGAATTAACTGGGGTTGGTATCCAAATACTTAAAGATAAAGAATCTGATGATTTAATAATTGTTTCTCCTATAGAGGGTACCCCTGCTTATGAAGCTGGAATTAAAGCTAACGATAAAATATTATCTATAGATGATAACTCTACGAAAGGGATGAATATAGAGGATGCCGTGAAATTAATAAGAGGACAGAGAGGTACCAAAGTTAAACTAGAGATTCTTAGAGGTTCTAAATCTTTTTTTAAGGTTTTATTAAGAGAAAAGATTCAAATAAAATCTGTTTCAAGTAAAGTTAATCAAACCAAAAATGGTTTATTAATTGGTTACATAAGAATTAAACAATTTAATGCAAATGCCTCAAAAGAGACGAGAGATGCAATTAATGATTTAGAAAAAAAAGGAGTTGCAGGATATGTACTTGACTTAAGAAGTAATCCGGGTGGTTTGTTAGAGTCAAGTATTGATATTTCTAGGTTTTTTATTAATAAAGGAATAATAGTAAGTACTTTAAGTAAAGACGGTTTAAAAGAAATAAAAAGAGGAAACGGTCAAGCCCTAACAAATAAGCCTTTAGTTGTCTTAGTTAATGAGGGTTCTGCTAGCGCTAGTGAAATAGTATCTGGCGCAATAAAAGATAACAAAAGAGGAAAATTAATTGGGAAGAAAACTTTTGGTAAAGGTCTTGTTCAATCTATGAGAACTTTAGTTGATGGTTCAGGTTTAACTGTAACAGTGGCAAAGTATTTAACCCCGAACGGAACGGATATAAATAAATCTGGAATTGTTCCAGACATAGAAGTAAATATGAATAGCAACCCTATTCTTCAAAAAGAAATTGGAACTAGAAAAGATTATCAGTATAAAGCAGGTGAAAAAGAATTGTTAAATATAATTAAAAGAAAAAATCAGATAAGTCAGTTTGATCCTGAGACTAAGAATTTAAAGGCATTCTTAGATATTAATAAGGATTCACAAGCATTCTCATTTAATTAGTTACTCATATCCAACATTCTTTTTATTGGGAAGTATGCTTTTTTTATGATTTCTTGATCAAGTTCAATAGAAGGTGAATTGTTTTTTAAACAATCAAGAATTTTTCCCAAAGTATTTAATTTCATATATGGGCACTCATTACATTTACAACCTTCTATATCTGGAACTTCAATGAAGATTTTATTAGGCTCTTTCTTCTTCATTTGATGTATTATTCCAGGCTCAGTTAAAACCATGTAAGTTTTAGATGGATCCTCACTGATGAAATTAAGTAATTTACTGGTGGATCCAATATAGTCTGAGAGGTTTAGTAAATTTTGACTACATTCAGGATGAGCAATAACTTTTGCTCCAGGATTTTGGTATTTTAATTTTAGTAAGGCTTCTTCGCTAAATGATTCATGCACAATACAGCTGCCAGGCCATAATTTAAGTTCTCTTCCTGAATTCTTTTGAACCCATCTACCAAGATTCTGATCAGGTGCAAAGATTATCTTTTTATCTGAAGGGATTTTCTTAACTAATGAAACTGCATTGCTGCTTGTACATATAAGATCACTTTGCGCTTTTACTTCCGCAGAACAATTTATGTAACTTACTACATAGTGGTCAGGATTCTCTTCTCTAAACTTATGAAATTTATCTGGGGGGCAATCGTCAGCTAATGAGCATCCCGCATCTATGTCCGGTAATAAAACTGTTTTATTTGGGCTAAGTATTTTTGCCGTTTCGGCCATAAAGTGTACCCCGCAAAAAATTATTATATCTGCATCATTATTTGCAGCTTTCCTAGAAAGATCCAATGAATCGCCTATAAAATCTGCAATTTCCTGAATCTCTGGAGCTTGATAATAGTGCGCAAGAATAATGGCATTAGCTTTTTTGCAACGCTCCTTTATTTCAGAAATCAAATCATCTTCGTTTTGAACGGATTTCTGTTTTGCAGTAGAAGTTATACTGGTCAGGATTTAGAATATCTCTTAATAGATTATATGCCTTTAAACAGAAAAAATTCTGACAAATTTAAAAATTGCTATTGTTGGTGACTGTCATGGTCAATGGTCTGAATTAGACTTGAAAGTTTTATCAATTATTAAACCAAATATTGTTTTATTTGTTGGTGATATTTCTGATGGGAGTGTCAAAATTATTAAAAAAATAAATGCGATCAAAATCCCTACTTTTGTGATTTTAGGAAATCATGATAGAGGGAAAGACTCTACAGGCGAAATTCTTTCCAAACAGATACGTGTTCTTGGTGAAAAATATTTTGCATGGGATTTAAAAATTCTTAATAATCAACTAAATTTAATTTCTGCTAGACCATGTAGTTCTGGAGGTGGTTATTATCTTTCAAAAGAGGTTAAAGGTGTTTATGGACCTATCACCGAACAAGATTCAATAAATAAAATTATCAAATGTTCAGAGGAGACAATTGAAGATATACCTTTAATAATTATGTCTCATGCTGGCCCTTCTGGTTTAGGCTCAGAACCTAAAAGCATTTGTGGGAAAGACTGGAAACTACCACCTTTAGATTGGGGAGATAGAGATTTGTCTGTGGCTATTTCTCAAATACAAAAGAGAAGAAAAGTTGATCTTGTAATTTTTGGTCATATGCACAATCGCCTTAAAAGAAATCTTGGTTTAAGAGAGATGTTTAAAATTGATAGCAAAGGAACAATTTATTTCAATACTGCTGTAGTGCCAAGATATAAAACTGATGAAGATGGGAAATTACTAATTAACTTTTCATGGATTGAGTTTGAAAAAAAAGAATTAAAACATGTTTCTCATCGATGGTATTCAGAATCTGGTGAAATTTGTGAAGAAGATAAATTTTTTTAGGATTAGATATTTTTGATCATATTTTAAGTATTTTTGGGCTTTTCATATCTTGAGAATAATGTTTGAGATAAGATATACCCTGCAATCCCTGCGGCTGCAAAAGCTAAACCATTTTTAAATAAAGGTAATAAATCATTTGTTCTGGATATTATCGGTGCCAAACCAAAAATTCCAAATAACATTCCCCATAAAGGAGAAAGAAGAGCTAAAAATCCAATTGATATGACTTGACCTTCTTTTCTTGGAGCAGAAGCGAAACCTGCTACTAAACCTCCAAGAATAGATGTACATAAAGTCCATATATATTGCTCTTTGGGTAGACCAGGGACAACTTGACACCCTCCTCTTTCAAGGCAAATCTTTACTGAATTAATGGCATCTAATACTGCGCCATCCTCACCGTGATCTTTCACATAGTATTGATTACCAAATCTTGTTTGAAGTTCAACCCAAAATAACCTTGGCATAAAATTAAAATAAGCCTCTCCGACGTTAAAGTTCAGTAAATTTCCTCCTCTAGGATCTGCAACTATCAACAAACTTGTCTCATCTAAATCCCAATAATCCTTTATTGCACTACCAGGAGAACTCTCAAACTGAGATAAATATTTTATTTTCCACCCACTCTCAACTTCTAGATTGTTGAGCTTGTCTTCTAAAGATTTTTTCTGATTAGGGCTTAATGTTTTAGCTAAATCAATTACTGGTGTTTTTTCTTCTGGTAAAAGATTTGGATTATTTATAGCGAAAACAGGTTTATGTGAAATTAAAACTAATATAGATAGAAATATTCCCAATAAATAGTTAATCTTTGAAGGCATAAATAAGTTTTGTCTCTTTATATTTTCGCCGATGAATAGCTTACCCGCGAATAATCCAGATTGGTTAGTAAAAAAAATAAAAAAAATGGGTGGGACTATAAGTTTTTATGACTTTATGAATTTTGTTTTAAATGATCCTGTTAATGGTTATTACGGTAGTGGTAAAGCTGAGTTAGGCATTCTAGGAGATTTTGTTACATCACCCTCTTTATCTGATGATTTTGCTTTTTTGGTTGGTAAACAAATAGAAGATTGGCTAATTCAATTCAAAAGTAGTTTTTTATCTAATCAGAAATTAGCTGTAATTGAATTTGGAGCTGGAGATGGAAGCTTTATGAGTGGATTAATTAAATATTTTTTAGAAAACAGCAAGAATTTTTTGGAAGGAATTTCTTTTGTAATTATTGAACCTAATAGAGGGATGGTAGAAAAACAAAAAAATAAAATGGAGGAATTTTCAAACTTAGGTATTGATATTTTATGGAAAGGTTTAGAAGAGGTAGAGGAGAATAATATAAATGGAATAGTTCTTGCAAATGAAGTTTTAGATGCTTTGCCAGTAGAGAGAATAACCTTTTCAAAAGGAAAATTATTTCGACAAGCAGTTTCTATAGACAAAAAATCTCATAAATTATTTTTTGATAAAATTCCAATTACACGTGAATTGGAAAAAAGTTTTGAACTTGCTAAAAGTGAGTTGGGAATAAGTATTCCGCCTGAAGATGCTCTTGAAGGATGGACGACAGAATGGCATGTAGATAACTCAAAATGGTTAGAAGCTATTTATGGGAAAATCAATAATGGTATTTTATTGATAATTGATTACGCTAAAGAAGCTAAAAAATACTATAACTCTAAGAATTCTGATGGGACGATAGTTTCATATGAAAATCAAAAAATGAAGAATAATGTCCTAGATTCTCCTGGAAATTGCGATTTAACATCTCATGTGTGCATAGAAACTTTAATTAATGATGCTGAGACTCTTGGATTTAATACTGATGGAATAACTAAACAAGGAGAGGCTTTGTTGGCGCTTGGATTGGCTGAGAGACTTTATGGGATTCAGAAAGAATTTAAGGAGAATTTATCAAATGCTCTTTTAAGAAGAGAGGCATTACTTAGACTCGTAGATCCTATTTGTTTAGGTGATTTTAAGTGGTTTGTTTTTAATAAGTTTAATGAGAAGAAAATGAATATAAATTCAACCTGTTTGCGTTAAGAAAAAAACTTTAAAAATAATGAATCTTCTACGTCATCATATATATCAACAGCACCAATTTCTTTCGGTAATATAAATCTCATTTTGCCATCACGAACTTTTTTATCACCCATAAGTATTGTTAGAACGTCTTCTTTATTTACTTTGGGGATCTCGGTAGGAAGATCATAACTCTCTAAGAGAATTCGCTGTCTCTCTAATTCTTCTTTAGACCATAACCCTTTTTCAATTGCTATTTTACCCGCAATATTCATACCAATTGATATTGCCTCACCATGCAGAAATTTGCCGTATCCACATAAATTTTCAATAACGTGACCAAAAGAATGACCATAATTCAATATTGCTCTAACACCATTTTCATGTTCGTCTTGAGAAACAACATTAGACTTTGTTTTAATTGAACTATTAATTATTTTAATTAAATATTCATTTTTGAGATTTATAAGTTCATTTTTGTTTTTTTCAATTTCTAAGTATTCAAAAAGTTCTTTATCTCTTATTACTCCGTATTTTATTACTTCGGCCATGCCTGCACTAAATTCTCTTTTGGGCAAACTTTTTAAAGTTTCTGGATCAATAAAAACTGCTTTAGGTTGATTGAAAGCTCCAATTAAATTCTTACCTTTTGGATGATTTACTCCTGTTTTTCCTCCCACAGATGAATCAACCATTGATAATAATGTTGTTGGAATCTGAATATATTCGATACCTCTCAGCCAAGTCGCAGCTGCAAAACCACTTACATCTCCAACAATTCCTCCTCCAAGGGCAATAATTATTGAATTTCTATCTAAGCCAAAATCAAATGCTACATCATATATTTCACTTAAGGTTTTTAAGTTTTTATATGATTCTCCAGCCTTGATAAGGAACATTTTGGCCTGAAATTTATTATCTTTTAAATTATTTAAGAATTTCTCACCATACAAATTTGATATTTCTTCATTTGAAATCACAAGTATTTTTCTTTTCTTTGTTATTCCAATTTTTAAGAGTTCTTCGCTGATATTATTCAGTATCCCTGCTTCTAGAGTTACTTCGTATGACTTATCACCTAATGGGACTAATATTTTTCTCTTATTCACAATTGATTACCTAGTTAAAATTTATAAATATTTGGTATTAAATACTTTATATATTAGCAAAATTTAAGCTCTAGATCTTTAAAAATTCAGTTGTTAAGAATTAGAAATGGTAATAAAATCATGCTATGAGTTTTAAAAAAAATATAAACGATATAAAGAAAAATTATTCCCTAGGAATAATTGGAGGTGGTCAACTGGCATTGATGTTAACCGAGGCAGCAAAAAAAAGAGATTTAGAAGTATGTGTGCAAACAAAATCTTGTGATGATCCTGCTGGTTCAAAAGCAGATCATGTCATAGAAGCTGATCCTTTAAAGATAAGAGGAAATAAATCATTAATTAATGAGTGTGAAAAAATAATTTTTGAAAATGAATGGATAAAAATTGATAAATTAAATTTAATTGGCAATAAAGATATTTTTGTTCCAAGCCTTAATGCAATTAAGCCATTAGTAGATAGGTTTTCTCAAAAAAAATTAATAGATAGAATGAATATTCCCTGTCCAAAATGGATAAGTATTGAAGATTTTAAAAATCTCTCCGATGAGGAAATCAATAATTGGACTTTTCCTCTAATGGCAAAATCAAATAAAGGTGGATATGACGGCAAAGGGAACAGAAAAATAAAGACAAAAGAAGATTTAGATTCTTTTTTAACAGAGAATAATTCTGATGAATGGTTAATAGAAGAATGGATAGAGTATGAAAAAGAACTGGCTCTTGTTGGTTCGAGAGATAGGACCGGTAAGATAAGATTCTTTCCAATAGTTGAGACATTCCAATCAAACCATGTTTGTGATTGGGTTCTTGCACCTGGAACAAATGAATATGATTTGAACTTATTTGCAATAAATATTTTCTCTTCAATAGTCAATGAACTTAATTACGTTGGAGTTTTAGCTATTGAATTCTTCTATGGAAATAATGGTCTTTTAATTAATGAAATAGCTCCTAGAACTCATAACTCAGCTCATTTCTCTATTGAAGCTTGTACTTCAAGTCAGTTTGATCAATATGTTTGCATTTCTTCTGGGATAATGCCACCTGAAATTAAAATGAACTGTGAAGGTGCAATTATGATAAATCTACTGGGGTTAAAAAAGAATTTCCCAATCTCAATGGAAACTAGAATTAAAATGTTATCTGAAATTGATGGTTCTAATATTCATTGTTATGGCAAATCTCGCGAAATTCTGGGAAGAAAAATGGCTCATATCACATTTTTATTAAATGGTAAAACGCATTCAGAAAGATATGATGAGGCACAAGTTTTATTAACTATGGTAAGAGACATTTGGCCATCTCCAAATGGATAAAAAAATAAGTTAAAGTTAAGTCACTGGATCTTTGGTTAAGTTCTTCTTTATGTGCTCTGATCTGACTCTCTTTCGACATGAGGAGACTGTCGTGATGCGGTAGTAAACCGATCTTGTAATCGGAAACGAAAGCCCACTTTGAATCCTCTTCTGGCTTTTCCAGGTCGATGCAGCAGAGAACTGACGGGGATCCGGTACTATATTAAATCGGTTGCTATAAGATGATTTTGGTAGGTATCTTTATTATTTATTCCTCTTCTTGTTCGGTTAATGCATTTGTCAGACTTTAGGTGCTGACAGTTGTACTTCTCGTTTTATCGCGGTGAGTGCATGCACTTTCTCTTACGGCATAGCCAAAAGCGAAAAGACTGTCAAAGAAAGTATTGATATCGCTGATGATCTTTTTGTTCTTCTTATGAGAGGGAATGGATTAAATTCCAACTCTATGTTTGACGATCAAAATCTTATAAAAGAATCAATCAGATCAGAAACAATCGAAAGAGTTGCTAAGTGCAAGGAATGGACAG
This sequence comes from uncultured Prochlorococcus sp., assembly GCA_902572915.1. GTDB lineage: Bacteria > Cyanobacteriota > Cyanobacteriia > PCC-6307 > Cyanobiaceae > Prochlorococcus_A. The sequence continues at coordinate 8,740 of CACGHR010000009.1, read as the reverse complement.
AAGAAGCAATTCCCAAAATTGTTCTTGAGAAAACTGGTAAACCAGCAACTCCAGAATTTATTGATGGAGCAACAAAGACATTTGGGCTTTGGTGGCTTGGAACTCTTGAGCAGATTAAAAGAGGTAAATGATCATATCATTTCTTATTCATAAAATTTATTTTTGATGAGTGTGAATAATTTATTTGCCAAAATACTTGACGATCCATTTCTAATGTATTTATATTAGTAGTACACATGTATTATTAATTAATGACTTTAGGAGGAGCTAATGTTTGGACTAATTTTTCTTACGGTTATCATAATGAGTCCCCAAGTGGTTGGTTGCTTAGCCCAGACCGCAGCAGATTAATTTTATTTATAAGAAATAAAAAATCTCCAAGAAATAGTATGAGAATTTTTGCTCATACATATTATGCAAATGATCTTGGTGAGCCAATGGCAATTAAATCATCTACTCAAATGTATTTGGATAATGCTTGGGATAAATGGCATGACCTTCAATTAGAAGGCTGGACTTTTGAAGAACTTGAATTACCTGAATCTTTATGACTAACTTAAATCCAATCAAAAAGAAATTATCAAAAGTAGATAGAAAGATATCTATGCAAGACCCATCAAAATTATTAGCAGAATTTTTTAATGGTGTTGTTATTGAACTTGATGAAGAATATAAATATGACTCATAAAGAATTGATAGATCAAGTTTCCGCAAATTTATTTAAACAAAGTGGAAAGTTAGAAAGCAGAAGATCTTGGTTGGTAATGAGAAATTATCTTGAACAATTAGATAGCGAACAACTTAAATCTATGCTTAAGGACCAGGGATAATTTAAAAACTTTAATTATGAATTATTTATTTGGTTTTTATTTTTTTCTTAATTCTCAGAAAACCGTAAGTTGCAAAGCCAACCAAAAACATATCTAAATAAATATGCCATGTAGGAAAAATCTGGTGTATTAATTCCATTAATTTTTTATTGCAACTTGCCAATAAGGATAATCTAAATTTGATTTTTCTCTAATCAATTGTAATTTTCTAGAATTTATCTTTACTACTATTCCATCTGTTGGATATTTACTAAAAAGCTTCCCTTCTAGCCATTGTTTTCTAAATACTTCAACTTGGCTCGTAAAGTTGCATGAAATATCCTGAGGGATCGTGAAACCTAGCTTAGAAAGATTCTTTTTGGACTCATATTGGTTAAGTGTTGAATTAAGTATTTGAAATGCACAGAAGCTAAGACTTTCAGAAAATCCTTCTTTAGCTCTTAGAAATCCAGAAGCCATTCTCTGGGAGATATTTGGACTTTGGTTGGGTGCATATAATTCACCTCTAACTTGAAGAACTCCTCGTAAAGGGAGATTATTGGGAATGTCTTGGACTTTAATAAGTTTACTAGAAACGTCTGCTCCTTTTCTTGAAATTGCTTTCTCCAAGGTGCCATCCCTATATTGCAAAGCAACAGCACAACCATCAATTTTCGGTTCAATTAATAATCTGGTATCTACTAATAATCCTTTCAAAAATTCATCTATTGAATCCTTTTCTAATGAAGGTAAAACTAGTTTATTTTTCTTTTTAAAGTAATCACAATTAGGGTCTGTTCTTAATAAATTTTTTTCAAGTTGATCGAACTGCTTATCAGAGATTAAAGCATTACCATTTCTATAATTATCGTCATACCATTCAATTCGTTCTTCTAAATAAGTCTTCATTTAATAAGATGGCTTAAGTTTTTGGCTAGGCATCCAATTTGGTTTATCTATAACCCATTTTTCTCTATCTTCATATTTAACAGTCCATAAAAGAAATGAAGAAATTTCTTTTAGAGTTATGCCAACCAAATATCTTGTTTTTGGACTTATTGATATAAATCCAAATAATAATATTAATAAACTTAGTTTAAGTACACCCTTCATTATTTAAAACCCATCATAATTTTTTTGAAATTTTTCATTTTATGCAATTCCTATAACCTTCAATCCTTGATAATTCATCAATAGTCAATTCTGTTTTTTCTAATAGAATTTTTACCGTAGGGTCTTTTTTTAATTGTGATAATGCGCTTTTGGAAGAGTATTTAATGCATTGATTTTTATATTTTGCTTCTTTGATAATAGGAGACAAATAAAAGCTAAATAAGGCGAAAAAAGTTCCATAAGTTATGACTTTTCTATGGTTTTTCCACCATTCATAGAATTTATTGGACACTAAAAATTAATAACTAACTTCTATTTTAAATTGATTGTCAAGAAAATACTCCAATAGAAGCGGGACTACTTAATTAAATGTTTTTCATTAATTGATCTAACCCAAGAATAATATCTTGATTTTCTAATTCTTTGTTCTTTAGAAACTAATCTATCTGCAGATTCCAAGGGTGATTCTCCTTTCTCAACTTTTGTTGTAATAGATATGCCAAAACCTTTTGCTTCAATTTTAGCTATGCCACCTTCTAAAAAAAATAAAAAAGACCAACCTTTATTCCATCCTAAATAGAAGGGATTTCGATACATTACATTCTTCTGGATATACTCTTTAATGTTATTTTCCTTTTCAATGTGTTACTAGTATACGCTATTACCAAATAAGAAGTTTATGGCAGACTATTTCTGGGAAGTAATTTTCGTATTTAAATAATTTATTGGATAAATACTTGACGTCCACGAGCAGTACATTTATATTTATAGTACAAATGTATTATCTTGATGACACAAGGAGTAGCTAATGTTCGGACTAATTTTTATAGTGAAAGCCTTATTGACATCCCAACTGGCTGGTTGTTTAACAAAAAAAGTGGTTTATTAATTCTTTTTGAGAGTTATAAGAAATCTCTATCTAATAATTTAAAAGTTTATACTCACCTTTTCTATGCAAATCAATTAGGTGAACCAGCCCAAATAAAAAATTCAAGACTTCATTCTATTGAGTGTGCTTGTGAAACATGGAATGAATTAATTTCAGGAGGTTGGCAAATTGTTACTAATAAATTCCAGTAATCATGATCAAGGTAAATCCGTCAAAATGGGAATATCTAAAAGAATCTACCCTAAAACGAAAACGAACAAAGATTTGTATTACTTGCAATCACTTTCGCTACAGCACTACAGAAACTTTTGCTACTATCTTGGTCTGTCCAAAAAACGAAAAACGTATACCACAGGGTGATCATTTACTTAAAGGTTGTGAGTATTGGCAAAAAAATAGGACGATATTTTCTCCTGAAGCATCTTAATTATTCTCTTATTAAACTTCTCTAGCTAGAGATATTTAATTATGTAAACAAAGCATTATTTTATACAACCTAAAAAATTCTTTTTAAGTAATTTTGAAGCATGATTCAATTTTACTTTTCCATATTTTTATTAGTTGTGCTTACATTTTTTGCACTTTTATTAGATGCACCAGAATTAGCTTCTTTAATTCAAACATTTTAGAAAATTATAAATCAGCATTTTTACTGATTTACTTTCTTAATAAGTAAGGCGTAGGTTTAAATTGTTGAATAGGAGGGATCTAATGATTGACAGTCCACCAGAGGAGTTTAATTATAAAATTTAAATCTAGATAAAACTAATGCTAAATCTGGAATGAATTTTCTATTTGAGATTCATTCCTTTTTAATTTCTTTCTAAAAAATGTAAATTATAAATATTAAATTTTAAATGTAAAAAATCTTTTCATATTAAAATGATTTGAGGCATAAGTCTCTTCTTAGATAGTGGTTAACTTTACCTGAATCCAAAACCAGTTTTTTGTTCTTCTTTTTCTTCCCATTCATTGATAATTAGCTTTAGTAAACTTTTAAGTTCTGAATTCGAAGCATCAGTATCCTTTTGAAGATTTATACAAATGTTTTTTATTTCCTCAAAAGCATTATCAATTAATATTGTTTTTTGATTTGGATTAGCCATAGAATTTTAAAATGCTCCATTACAGTTGAATCCACTGCAGTTAATGATCCTGAAAATATTCATTACAAAGTTGTGGAATCTTTCATCATAAAAAAAAGCCCAGGTTGTAAATACAGCAAAACCAGAGACAGCAAAAGCAGCATATTGAAGCCAATGTATTCCATAGCTATCCAATCCATTTTTATCAAAATCAGAATTACTCAATTGCTTTTTAACTTATAATAAAAATTTTTTTTTTAAAAGGAGAGTTTGTTTTGAACGAGAGATTTATTTTTTTCTTTAAGACCTTAATGTATTGATAGTTTAGATAAAACCAGGTATTACCCACCCAAAAAAACCGTAGTTTATTATCAAAGCAAAAAAACCAATCATAGCTAATCTCCCATTTGTTATTTCTGCATTTTTCCAAAATTTACCCATGTAGTTTTTATTTTTTTTCGAATTTTTATCTATCAAATAATTTGGTTCTAAGGGTTCCTGCACCCTTTTGATGGCGTATAAAGAGAATTGAATTGTAATTGCGATGACAACAAATATAAAACTAGTAAGTGCATCCATTTTTAGATTTCATAGGTGATCAGTTAGTAAGCCAAAGAGTAAATGACATTTGTATACATCAAACATTTCCTCATTTCTGCTTTATTGACAGAGGAAACGTTAACTTGAATTATTAAAGAATGTAACATATTTAAAAAAAATTAGTATGAATTCTTACTTTTTCTTTGGATTTCACATTTTTTTGTTCTTTACTGTTACATTTATGTGACAGTATATCCTAAGACTGCCTTAGTTGAATTACAGAATTAGCTTTAACGTTTTTACTTTAAATCAGATAAATATTTAAGCATTTTTTTTAAGGAATATATTTTAATGTGTTTTTTTTATTACTTTAATAACTAGAAACTATTATTTTTGTTTAATTTCCGGAAGGAAGAATTTATTGCCTAATGTGTAACCAATTGACATCAGAACGAACCCAATAAGTTGAGGTAAATGAGAATTTGCTAGAGAGATTTTTTCAATCATTTCTCAATTATAAATCTATATAATAATACAAATTTTTAAATACTGTAAGTCTATTTTCTTTTTGATTCTTTAATCTCCCCAGATTTTTTTAGAGAATTAACAAGTCTTTCATTTTCTGTTTTTAAATTTTCTAATGCAGATTTTGTGAATTGTTCTTTAGCCTCAAATTTTGCTGAACTTATAACTTTTTTATTAGGGAGTTTTTTCTTCGGTTCTGACTTCATATTAAACAGCAATATAAAAAATTTTAGAAGTTATTTTTTTTAAGTTAGGTATTATTTTTTACAGTTTTCTGGTTAATAATATTTGTTTACATAGACAAATTAATCTTTATCTTTTGGGAGCCTTAACCATCCTGTAGTCCATTCTGATTTTAGTTTTGCCCATGAGATTCTTTTAATATCTTTTTTATTTTTGGTAGGAAAAATATCAACCCATCTATTTTCATTTTTCCCACCATAAGCTTTAACTTGAAAATGCCTATTACCATTAATTGTTTTTGGTGCTGTCCAACACAAAGTAGGAGGCCATTTCATGAGAAATTTTTAAAAGTTAAAAAATTAAAGGTTGCTTTGCCCAGTTAACACTAAACCATAATATGCAATCGTACCAAGGATAAGTACGATTCCTAGTATTCTAATAATCATGATTTAATATTTTTAAATTCAAGTTATATTAGAGAAATTTTAAAATTTGCGTTGAAGATTTAATATTTTCTAATTTTTCCTTTTTTTATTTCTAACTATGGAGTGGCAAGATTCAGGATGCCATTCATTCTGAATCTTGCCAATAAAATCATAAATAAATGAATCGGGACATCCAGTTTTTTTTTGAAGTTCTGAAAGTTCTTCTTTAATGAATTCATATACACTCGTTATTACTCCTAAATTTTCTTCTTGGGAGGGAGCCCATTTTTTATTCTTCATTAATATTTTTTAAATTATTTTCCACAATATCGTAATAGGTTATGTCTCCATAATCAGCATCTGAACAACATAAATCTCCATATAGTTCCTCTAACAAATCGTACGCATCTGAATACTTATCGAAACTTTGAGCTGTTAATTCGTCATCTTTTCCATCAATTCTAATTATTTTGTAGCTCATATTTTACTTAGATGCATAAAGTATTTTTTTGATTCATTAGATCATCTTATAAATAAAAATCTTATTTAGGAGTATTAGTTGGGTAAAGCTTCTGAATTTTATTTTTCTGAATTTCTATTTTTCTTCTTTCATATTTTTTTGCCATTATCTTTCTGATAAATAATTGTGGGATAAGCCAAACTAAAGCGATAGCTATAGCCATGAAAGCAGGATTTCTCCAAGTTAACCTAATAATTTCTTGTATAAATTCTTGATTGAAAATTTCCATACATAAATTTTGATGATAAAAATATCTTTTCTTTCTTTTATGAAAATCTTTTAGATTTCATAATTCATCATAACCTTAAAAAATCTAATAAGGAATTTTATAAATTTTTTCTTTTTCTAGTTCGTTTTCTTTTATATTTGGATTTAGAATAATTTTTTATTTTTTAGTTTAAATATGTCGACTTATCTAATCACAGGATCAAATAGGGGTATTGGATTAGAATTATGTAGGCAAATTCACAAGAGGGGGGATAATGTAATTGCAACGTGTAGGAAAGCTTCAAAAGAACTTATAGATTTAGGTGTGAGAATTGAAGAGAACATAGAAATTTCCTCAAATGAGTCGATAACAAATTTATGTAAAAAACTTTCTGGAGTAAATTTAAATTGTTTAATTCATAATGCAGGAATTTATGAATTTAATTCTTTCGAAAACTTTGATAAAAAAAGTATTTTGCGTCAATTTGAAGTTAATGCATTGAGCCCAATATTTATTACTAAATCACTTAAACATCTTTTAAAAAGATCTTCTAAAGTTGCTTTTATAACAAGTAGAATGGGATCTATTGAAGATAATTCTTCTGGAAGTTCTTATGGTTACAGGATGTCTAAAGTTGCCTTGTCCATGGCAGCGAAATCACTTTCTATAGATTTATCAAAAGAGGATATTTATGTAGCTATTTTGCATCCTGGGTTAGTTAGTACAAGGATGACTGGCTTTACAAGAAATGGAATTAGTCCTGAAGAATCTGCAAATGGCCTTTTAAAACGTATTGATTCTTTAAATAAAAAAAACTCAGGTACTTTTTGGCATGCCAACGGAGAAGTTTTGCCTTGGTAATATCTAAACTTTTATATTGAAGAGATTTATATCATTAATTTGTTAAAAAACTTTTAAATTTTTAACAAATTTTGTTGATTGTTTAATTCTTTTAGTTAACCTAAAAAAAAATCATAAGTTAAGGAGGTGATTCATTGTCGTATCTACCGAAAAATGCGGTTACTAAAGGGGCCGTGAATTCAGTATCTTCATCACATTCATCGGTCTCTTTTTCTTTAATTAAGAAAAAAGGTTTTATTATTAATAGATTTATATAAACTAATCACTTAATAATGATCAAAGTCTCTGCATCTCAAGTAGTTGCAGAGTCTTTTTTTTGAATTTATATAAACTTTCAAATTGCATGCTATCTTTTTTGGCCAAAATAAATTAAAGCTAAAAAAGATAAAGTGCTTACCAAAGCGATTAAATACCACCCTGTTGAGGAGTTGCTACTTACTTCTGTCATTTATCCTGATTTTTGTTAGAGGAATTTACTATTTGAGTAAAAATCATAATTGATACCAATAAAAAAAATAAAAGTATGTAGGTTACGTTCATTTATAGAAAAATGCTAATTATTAAAAAGATTATTCCTAGGACTACCGTAACAATTGCTCCATCAACTAATAAGTCTTTCCATGTATAACTTTTAAGCATCCTTGTTTTATCTTCTTCACTCATAAGTTTCTTTAACCACGTCCAATCTAAGAGCACTGTCAATGCAATACCAAAAATTAAATGACCAATCAAAATACCAATCAGATCAATTCTAGATATATCTTTAGTGAGACTTGTAATAATAAATAAGTCCACTAGCTTTTTTCTTTATTGGATAAAGCTCCGCCTTCTTCTTTGTATTTTTCCCAAGCTTCACTTATTTTTGCTTTAGAGAAAATTTGTTTTCCCTCAGAGAATTTATTTTTGAGATTATTAAAACTTTTTGACAGGTCTTTTTTTGTAGGTTCATCAAGAAAGTTTGACGTTAATTTCCATAGATACCAGCTACTTGCTAGAAGAAGAATTAATCCCAGTAATTGCATATTGGTTTTTTAATATCCTACAACTTTTTAAATGGATTCGATAAATCAATTTGTTTAAACCTATTGAATTTTTTGATATAAAAAAAATTAAAACTTTAACCAATGAAATAATAATCTATCCAGCAACCAAATAGTTAAACCTCCTTCCAGGAAAGCTAGCCAGTACATACCATAATCCGAGAATCCCATTTGTTCTTTTACTTTCTTAATTAATTTTTTATGAGTTTGAATGAGTTCTTTCATTAATAATCAAAATTTTTTAAACTTGTTGAATTTCTTTAATTAAAAAACCCTTTCCATAGCAAGATAGACAGGTTTTAGTCTCATCTAATGAAATCCTTAGAAAACCTGCTCCATTACATCTTGAGCAATTTACTTTAGTTTTTGAATAGAGTTTTGACTTAATTTTAGCAGCATGATTTGAGTAAAAAACAGTTTCTTTACGACCGTTCGCTTTAGTAGCTTTGTTTAAAAGCTTTTTGTAGTTGACCTTAAGTTCTTGAGTATTCATCTTTTTACGGGAAGAATTTTCAAATATTGGTAAAAGCATCAGTAAATAA
>CACGHR010000008.1 GCA_902572915.1 uncultured Prochlorococcus sp. | reverse complement strand
AAAAATGGAATTTTCCAATTCTGATTGGTGCATCAAGAAAAAGATTTATAGGAGAAATTTTGAATGAGAGAAATCCAAAAGCAAGGGATATTGGAACACTTGCAATAAGTTGTCTTTGTTCTCAATTTAATATTGATATTGTGAGAGTTCACAACGTAAAACTAAATTATCAAATTCTAAAAGTTGCTGATAGGATTTACAGAGAATAATTAAGATTATTATTCTTTAACTCCCTCGATTTTGTCCTCTACCTCTTGGTATAGTTCTTTCAACTGTTCTATATTCTCATCTGAAGTTTCCCAATATCCTCTACCATTAACCTCTAGCAAAGTCCCAACAATTCTTCTAAAACTATTAGGATTTAGATCCATTAATCTTTTCCTCATCTCTTCGTCATTTATGAATGTTTCATTAGTTTCTTCATATACAAAATTATCTACTTGACCACTTGTCGCACTCCAACCGAGAGTGTAATTAAGTCTGTTAGAAAGTTCTCTAACTCCTTCATAACCAGATTTGAGCATACCTTCATACCACTTAGGATTTAAAAGTTTTGTCCTTGAGTCTAATCTGATGGTTTCTCCAAGTGTTCTAACTTGAGCATTAGAAGTAGTAGTGTCTGCTATGTAGCTACTTGGCTCTTTCCCGTCATCTCTTAGTGTTTTAATCAATTTTGTTGGATCTGAATCAAAATAATGACTTACATCTGTTAAAGAAATCTCTGAGGAATCAAGGTTTTGAAATGTAACATCTGCTGTTTTCATTACCGACTCAAATACCTCTCTTTTTTGATTCATTTCACCTGGATTATCAGCATTGAAAGCATATGTTTTACGCGACAAATACATTTCTTGTAACTCATTTTCTTCCTCCCAAGTTGAATTTTCTACGGCTAAATTAACATTTGAACTGTAGCTTCCACTCGCATTAGAGAATACTCTCGCTGAAGCTTCTCTGATTGAGGTGCCTTCTTTTTCAGCTTGTTCTAGTGAATGTTTTCTTACAAAATTAGATTCCAAAGGTTCATCAGCCTCAGCCGCTAATTTGACTGCCTGATCTATTAATGCCATTTGATTTATAAATAGATCTCTAAATACTCCTGAACAGTTAACAACAACATCTATTCTTGGTCTGCCTAATTCTTCTAAAGGTATTAATTCTAATTTGTTGATTCTCCCAACAGAATCTGGTTTTGGTTTTACCCCAACAAACCACAAGATTTGTGCAAGCGATTCTCCATAAGTCTTAATGTTATCTGTACCCCATAAAACACAAGCAATTGTCTCTGGCCAAGTGCCTTGCTCTTCCTTTTGTCTTTCAATTAATTTGTCAACGACTGACTTTGCTGCTGCGACTGCTGCTGTTGTAGGGATTGATTGAGGATCAAGTGCATGAATGTTTTTCCCACTAGGCAAAACACCTGGATTTCTTATAGGATCTCCTCCTGGTCCAGGTAAAACATAATTTCCATCTAATGCTTTGATAAGGCTATCCATTTCTTTATCTGCACAGACCTGTTCTAAGCAGAAAAGTAAATAATCAAATAATTTATTTAATTCTTTCTGGTTTACTTCATTAAATCCATTTAATCTACAAACTCTTAGCCATGGAGTTGGTAAATTTATACCAAATAATTTAAGAAAGTCGAAAAGTTTGGAAAGAAGTGATTTTTCTAAATAAACTCTGCCATCAACAATTTTTAAAGAGTTAACCATCGCAAAAATCGACTCTCTTGCTGTCTTTATGATCTTTTCATTTAGCTCTACAAATTTTAGTTCACCTTTATTATTTCCATCGTAAATTTTGTCAATAGTCAGACTTATGGATTCCGCAAGTAGACCAGGAAGAGATCTTAATCCCTCTTGTTCCCTTTCTAAAGATGCGATATTTACAAGGGTTGCTACAGCTTCTTCTGCAGTTGGAGCTTCTCCAATGGTATGAAGACCACAAGGTAATAATCTACTTTCAATTTCCATTAACTGCTTATAGATATTACCAACAAATAAATCTCTTTCATCAAGGGATAGTTCCTCTACCTCTTTTGAAGGGAGTTCAACATCTTTATCAAGGTTACATTGTTTGGAGGTCTCAATAATTGCATTGACAATTTGAACACCCCTACTACTTTCTCTTAGTTGTTGATAAGAACCAACAAGTTCACTTAGTTCTTTAAGACCTTTGTAGAGTCCTGCATTTTCTGCTGGAGGAGTAAGATAACTAATGGTTGAGGCGTACCCTCTTCTCTTTGCAATTGTTGCTTCAGAAGGATTATTCGCTGCATAGTAATACAAATTAGGCAATGAGCCTATAAGAGAGTCAGGATAACATGTTTCACTCATGCCCATCTGTTTGCCTGGCATAAATTCAAGTGAGCCATGAGTTCCGAAATGAAGAACTGCATCGGCCCCCCAGATTTTCTCTACATAGGTGTAATATGCGGCAAAACCATGATGAGGACTTGCACTTCTTGAGTAAAGTAATCTCATTGGATCCCCTTCATAACCGAATGTTGGTTGAACTCCTATAAATACATTCCCAAAATGTTTTCCATAGATAAGTAAATTTTGTCCATCACTGTTTAAATTTCCAGGTGGTTTACCCCAATTCTCTTCAAGTCTCTGTGAATATGGCGTGAACTCTTCGTATTCATTTACTGACATCTTATGAGCAATATTTAATTCAGGAGAACCATCCATTGCTTCAGGGTTATTAATAACTTTTTCCATTAATTCTTTTGAATTATTTGGAAGTCCATCTATTTGATACCCTTTTGATTTCATTTCGAGAAGTACTCTATAAATTGAACCAAAAACGTTTAAGTATGCTGCAGTACCTACATTCCCTTTGTCTGGAGGAAAACTAAATACAGTAATAGCTAATTTTTTATCTTTTCTTTTCTTTACGCGTAAAGTTGACCATTTAATAGCTCTTTCAGCAATTACATCTACTCGATCTTGAAGAGTATGTGCCTTACCTGTAGCATCGTCACGACCTGAAAGAATGATAGGTTCAATAGCACCATCCAACTCTGGAATCGCAATTTGAAGAGCTACTTGAACTGGGTGTAATCCTAAGTCGCTATCTTCCCATTCTTGAGTGGTTTGGAAAACTAATGGAAGTGCAACCATATATGGTCTATTTAGCCTTTTTAAAGCATCAATAGCTTTAGGGTGATCTTGTCTTGCTGGGCCGCCCACTAGTGCAAAACCAGTTAAAGATACAACTCCATCTACAATAGGTATGTCTTTATTAATTGAATCGTAATAGAACTCGTTGACTGGCTTGGAAAAATCTAGACCTCCACAAAATATAGGTAATACTCTTGCTCCTCTATATTCTAATTCTTGAATGACAGCAACGTAATGAGCATCATCTCCAGTAACTATATGGCTTCTTTGAAGCACTAATCCTATCGTGGGGGTTTTGTCATCTTTAGGGTTTATATCTTTTCTGTTATTTTCCCAATTTTGATATTCTTTAAGACTTTCAAACATACAAGGAGCTAGAGGATGCCAAATTCCTAAATCTGGAAAAGTTTCAGGATCTTGTATTTTGAACTCTTCTATTTGGTCTTTTATGTTCTCTTCAACTGCATATTTTTCAGAGATCATTAAAAGAAAGTTTTTTAAGTTCTCAGTTGTACCACCTAACCAGTATTGAAAACTAAGAATGAATGTTCTTGCATCTTGAGCTTTTTCTACTGGTAAATACTTAAGTATTGATGGAAGTGTATTTAACAATTTCAACATTGAATCTTGAAAACTAGCTCCATCAGATTCTTTTTTCTTTTTTATTAAATCTCCAATAATACTTTTAGATTGACCTAGTTGGGCCATACTAAATGAACCTAATTTATTTAATCTCATTACCTCTGGCATCGATGGAAAGATGATAGAAGCTTTTAGTTTGTCTTTGTATGGAGAAACAGCGTCAACTACTTTTTGAGCAAGATCTTCGATAAAAATTAAAGATGCAATAAATATATCGGCATTTGCTATGTCAACTTTAAAGTCTGAAAAGTTACTTTCATTTCTAAGTTCTTCGATTAAATAGCCGCTAAGGTCTATACCTATTGGGCCATTCATATCATTTATTGACTTTGCAGCTTCCGTTAAGGAATTTTGGTATTGTGGCTCAAGGACAACATAAACTGCTTTTATTACAACTTTGTGTTTGTTATCCTCAACAGGAGATACTCTGCGGTTTGCTGAGCGGACCTGCGTAAACATTAGTTTTATTTAAGTATTTCTACCAGCCTACGAATGAAAAGACCTTATTGTGTGCAATATAAATAGCGTGTAACAACCTTTAAAAATTTTTTTTTTACAAAAATGATTGAAAATTCAAAAAAATCCATACCAGTACTAGTATCCGGAGCTTTAGGTAGAATGGGTAGCGAAGTTGTGAATACTGTATTAAATTCAAAAGATTGTGAACTTGTCGCAGCTATTGACATTAACGAAGAGAACAATGGTTCAAATATTTCTGAATTATTGAAGGTAAAAAATTGTGATGTTTTTGTTTCAAACGATTTTGAGGGGACTTTGTGTTCTGTTAGTCAAAATTATAGAAATGAAAATATCAAACCTGTCTTGATAGACTTTACTCATCCTGATTCTGTTTACGAAAATACCAGATCAGCTATTGCATATGGTATTTCACCTGTTGTAGGTACTACTGGTCTTACTCCTTCACAAATAAATGAATTATCAGTTTTTGCTCAAAAAGCATCAGTTGGCTGTGCGATTATTCCCAATTTTTCTGTAGGCATGGTTCTTCTTCAGCAGGCAGCATCCGTAGCTGCAAAATTTTATGACAATATTGAATTAATAGATATGCATCATAATCAAAAAGCAGATTCTCCTAGCGGAACTTGCATAAAAACTGCGGAAATGATAGAAGAATATCCAAAGAAATTTAATCAGAAATTAGTAAATGAGTCTGAGTCATTAGAAAGGGTGCGAGGAGGTCTCAGAGATTCAGGAATAAATATACATTCGATACGATTACCAGGATTATTAGCCCATCAGTTAGTAATAATGGGATCTCCTGGTGAGACTTATACAATAAAGCATGACACTATAGACAGAAAAGCATATATGCCAGGCGTTTTACAGGCTATTAAAAAAATTGGCAAATATAAATCATTAGTTTACGGACTTGAAAAACTGATTTTTTAAAATGCTAATTCCAATCAAATCAAATCAAATTACAAAGCTTATCCCCGCCGTTGGTACTGGGAGTCAATTTAAATACGCTTTAGGTAATCCAAGGAAAATTCTTCAAAGAGTTATAGTTTCATCAATTGGAGGATTTATCTCATTAATTATTTTTAGTTCAATTGGAGATCAAACAAATAATTTTTGGTTATTACTTTGTGTTGTTTTCTTTTTATATATAATTTGGGGTCCAATTATTGAATCAAGTAGAAAAAATTTGCAGTTAAGAAAATATAAATTTTTTTCATTATTTGATGGTTATGTTTCAGATATTTATAAAACGGAAAAAATTGAAAGTTCCAGAGAACAATCTAATAGGCAAGGCAGATTAGAACTGATCGAAAAAAAAAGAAATTGGTTGGTACTTGAATTAGAGGATGAAGATGGTTATTTAGGAAAGTTAACCTTCCCTATGGAAAATAAGCATAGTCAAATTAGAGTTGGTTCTAATATAAGGTGTCTATTAACATCTGATAATCGAAATTTTGACAGAGATTTTTATTTAACGGATGCCTGGTTGCCAGAAATCAATTTATGGGTTGGTGAGTACCCTTATTTACTAAGACCTGCATTTGAAGAGATTTGCTATATTTATATAAGTAGATAGATGATATCAATATCTTCTAATGAAAAATAAATTCAATTTTGAGATTGTTGGCTCTGGTCCAACTGGTTTACTTCTTTCAATCGCAATTTCAAAATTTGATTGCAATATTTTTTTAACTGATCTTTTAGCAAGGGATAGATTAATAGATAAGGATAAAACTTATGCAATTACTCATTCAACTAGAAAAATCTTATCTAAATTTAAACTTTGGAAAAAATTAGAACCTTATTTATTTGGCTTTGATACTCTTTCAATATCAGATAGTGTAACTTCTTCTATATCAAACTTAACAATTTTTGATTTAGATAATGATATTAGTACTTCTGAAAATATAGGCTGGGTTGTTAGACATTCAGATCTTATGAATGTTTTTTTTCGAGAAATTGATACTTACGACAATATTTTTTTTATGACACCACAAAAGTTATTACAAAAAAAAATATTATTTGATTATCAATTCTTTTCTACTGGAGCAAACTCTCTTGATAAAAGATATTTTAATTTTGTAGATATAAAAAAATCTTATAATCAGTCCTGTTTAACCTTTAAGGTTTCTCTTAGAGGCAATTGTGAAAGGCGTGCTTATGAAATTTTTAGAAAAGAGGGTCCACTTGCATTATTACCTCTTGATAAAAACTTATATCAAGTGATTTGGACTTCAAGTACACTTAAGTCTATTGAAAGGTTAAATTCTGATAGAAGTTTTTTAATGGATAATTTGTCAACTATCCTGCCTGATGAGTTTAAATTAGATCAAATAATTGGAGATTTTAATATTTTTCCTGTTTCTTTATCTTTAAATTTTCCAATGTTTAATTCTAAAAAATTAGTTTTTGTAGGTGATGCATTTCACACATTCCATCCTGTTGGTGGCCAAGGCTTAAACAGCTGTTGGAGGGATGTTAATACTATTTTTGATATTCTTAATAAAAATGTTGATATTTCAAAAAAACATTTGAATTTATTTAAATTTAGATATTTTTTTAGCAGAATTTCAGATATTATTTTTACCATGATAATAACTGATTCTTTAATTTCAGTTTTCTCAAATAGAAACTTTATTTTATTTCCAATAAGAAAATTCTCATTTCTTCTTTTAAATAATTTTCTTTTTGTAAGAAAAATTGTCCTCAATAAGATGACTAAGTCACTAGTTTTTTCAAGAATTAAATAATATTTATGGATAATAATTTGTCTAAAAGTATGATTATTTTTTTAAAAAATGAGATTGGTTTAGATGAATTATCAATTGAACTTGGTCTAAAATTATCATTAAGAAATAACACCCCATTACCAATTTTACTATGGAGTTATGGAATGCTAACTATTGAAGAACTTGATAAGTTATATTCATTTTTATTTCAAAAAATTGAATAATTATTCTGTTATAATTGGTAAGTAATTTTTTATAGAAAAATCACTTTTTTAACAAAAGGAAATCGCATTTCAAGGCAATCTATACAGAAGCTTGATTTTTTATTATTAATCCTAGAGACTGTAGATTTAAATGGCATAGAATCCTTTTACGCTCTATCAATTAGACTAAAGTTAAATGATGTTTTACCAAATAAAGTAACTATTTGGAAATTAAGGAATAATAATCCATTGAGAAAATCATATTTGAATAACAATATAAAATTAGAGGAATTCGATGCGTTAACTAAAATAACTGCTGAAATGTCTAAATATTTATATCCTTACATAAGAAAAATACTTCAGTCTAAAGAAGATCCTGAAAAGAATACAGTTATTTGGAATGATTTCAAAAAAAGATTTAAAGAGTTAGTTAATGAAAGGTTTAATATTAATAGTATGAGAGTAAAAAAGCTTTTAAATCAAACTGAAAATGATGAGATTCTTATAAGGTCTCTCCTTACTTTATCCTTTTGTACTTCTAATAAGGGTTATCAAAAGTTGAAAAAATTTCTATTCGATTTTTAAAATGATACAGAATAGTTTAATATTCAATCAGTCTTCAGTTAGTCTTGAAATAATAGGATTGCCTGATTACTCAAATAATGAAAATAATGATCAAATATCAATAATTTCAAATTGGAAATTAACCATAATTAACAAACCACTTATTGAAGGCAAAATTGAACATTTAGGGCCAATCATGGAGGCATTTTATATTTATTCAAACCTACTAATAAATAACGAAAGCCCATCATACGAATCAAAATTGATTGATATACACTCTGATAACCTTCATTTTCATAATCTTGTACTTAAAAGCTCAAAGCCTCACAGTAAACCATTAATTATAAAGATAGGCAATTCATTGTTATCAGATATAGTTAATTGCTTTGACCAATTAAATGAATCTTCAAAAGTCGGAATAAAAAAATCTGATATTTTTATTAATACTCCTAAAAAAATAAAATTTAGTTTGAAAACCAACTATCAACTTTCCAATTTTTTTCTTCCACCGCTCATTTCAATTTGTTCATTAATTCTATTCTCTTCAACTCTTCTTTATTTTTATGATCCTGTTGAATACAAAGAAAACAAAGAACTTATTAATTCAAAATCAATATTCAATAATCAATAGCAACATTCGTAGAAAGACGTTAATATGGAATAATTTTCTTTTTGGGAATAATATTATTTTTTTTCATTAATCCTTAATTTATGGCAGATTTGAATATCCCCAATTTAAATAAGAAGTCTAATAAATATATTTTTAAAAAAAAATTAACGTTAAGAAGGAAATCTAAAAGGAGACTTATTACTGAATCTTCTTTTATGTTTATTGTGAGTCTTTTATTGGTTTATATAAATTCTTTAATACCCAATAAAAGTTTACTCCTGCAAAATCTACCAATTACTTTTAATAAATCTATTATTATTATCAATGATTTATTTTTTTATCTTTTCGAAATCTTAATTGTTGTATTTATTATAGTAACCTCATTTATTATTTTTATTTTAATAGTAGGCTCTTTAAATAGATTACTTAAAGTTGTTAGGCGAAAAAAAAGAGAAAAATCTTACTAATTAATTTCAGATAGGTTGCATTAAACCACCACTACCTGAATCAGAATCATCATCATCATTTTCAGTTTCTACCCCAAAAAGTGCATAAACACCAAGTAGAATTGAAGATAATATTAATGTGAAGGGTAAAATTGAACTTTGAATTCCAACGTCTATATATTCACCCATAAAATAAATAAATTTTTTAAAAACTAACAGAATTTAAACTCTTTCGCGGGTTTAAAATCTTTTTTTAATAATTTATTCCTTTTTACTTAGATCTTCTTTTTCAAAATTATTTATTTCTTTAACAAATAAACCAAACCAATAAATTAATTGATCTATTTGATTTTGAATTTCAGTAACTCCTAAACCTCTTATGGTTATTATTGATAATTGCTCTCCTTCATCAAAATTAAATTTATTTTGTACACTAGTTGCTAAAGAATTTTTAAGAATTTTAAAAGAAGAATTTTTTAGTTTGGTCTCTATTACGATGTTTGGCTTTTTGAGTTTTATCTTACTAAAACCACATTTTTTACCTAATAATTTTAGTCTCATAATCATAATTAAGGATTCAACAGGTTTGGGTAAGGTTCCATATCTATTTACCCAGTCTGTAGCTAATTCAGTTAATTCATCATTATTAGAACATTCAGTAGCAGATTTGTAAGCCTCAAGCTTCTCTTCTCTATTTAATATCCATGTTGCGGGTATAAATGCATTTATTGGGAGATCAATCTGTGTGTCGCTAACTTCTGGTATTTCTTGCCCACTAATATCTGCAATAGCCTCATGGAGCATTTCTATATATAAATCATATCCAATAGCATTAACCTTTCCACTTTGTTCTTCTCCTAATAAGCTTCCAACGCCTCTTATTTCCATATCTTTCATTGCAAGTTGGTATCCACTTCCTAGTTCCGAAAATTCTTTTATAGCTTTCAACCTTTGTTTTGCGGCGTCATTAATTTTATTAATATTTGGATAAAATAACCATGCATGTGCTTGTACCCCACTTCTACCAACTCTTCCTCTAAGTTGATAAAGTTGTGAAAGTCCAAATTTGTGAGAATCTTCAATAATAATTGTATTTACTTTAGGAATGTCTAATCCACTTTCAATTATCGTTGTGCAAATCATAAGATCTACTTCTCCGTTATTAAAAGCAATCATTGCATTTTCAAGCTCTGTTTCGTTCATTTGTCCATGAGCGACAATAAATTTTAAACTTGGAAACATATTTTTTAATTTGTTTACAGCTTGATCAATATCAGAAATTCTCGGAAGAACATAAAATATTTGACCTCCCCTATCAAGTTCTTGATTAATTGCAGTTCTTATAACATCCATATCTATTTCAGATAAATATGTTTTTATTGATCTTCTTGATGGTGGAGGAGTATTTAGTAAGCTCATTTGCCTGAGTCCAGATAAGCTCATATAAAGAGTTCTTGGAATTGGTGTTGCCGAGAGAGTTAAAACGTCTATATTAGTTTTGATTTTTTTAATTTTCTCCTTTTGCTTTACTCCAAATCTTTGTTCTTCATCAATAACAAGTAGTCCTAAGTTCTTTATTTCAATTTCTTTGCCTAAAATTTGGTGCGTCGCTACAACTAAATCAATTTTGTTATTTCTTAATCCTGCATAGATTTCCTTTCTCTCATTAACGGTTTTGAATCTATTGAGTAATGAAACTTTTATTGGGTAAGGTGAAAATCTATTATTGATTGTCCTCCAATGTTGCTGAGCTAGGATTGTTGTAGGTGCTAGTAATATTACCTGCTTGCCTGATGTAATAGCCTTAAAAATAGCTCTAATAGCTACCTCTGTTTTGCCAAATCCTACATCTCCACAAACCAACCTGTCCATTGGCTTATCGCTTTCCATATCAGATTTTATTTCTTTTACAGCGGTAATTTGATCTGGTGTTGGTTGATAAGGGAATGATTCCTCTAATTCATCTTGCCAAGGACCATCTTCTGGATATATGTGTCCCTTTAATTTTTCTCTCTTTGCATAAAGTTTTAAGATATCTACAGCAACTTTTTTGATTTGTTTCTTATTCTTTTCTTTTATTCTTTCCCATTCCGTCCCTCCTAATTTATTTATTTTTGGCTTTATTTTTCCACTCGATCTATATCTGTTAACACTACCAAGTTGATCAGCGGCAACACTTATCTTCCCATCCTGATACTGAATGACTAAATAATCTCTTGAATCTCCAGTTATATTTATTTTTTCTATTTTTAAAAATTTTCCTATTCCATGATTTTTATGAACTATAAAATCACCAGGACTAATCTTATTTACATTTATATTTGAATTTACACTTCTTTTTTTTCTTCTTATGAATACATTATTAAAAAGAGATTGTTGTGAAAATAATTCTTTATCTGTTATCAGGACAACTTTCCATATCGGAAGATAAAAACCTTCGATTTCGTAATTGTGCTTATTTTTTAAAATTAAAGGAGTTGAATTATCAATTGACTTAAATGCTTCATTAATATCATTAGGATTGTTTAAGAAGTTTGTATTACATTCGTGCTCAAAAAGTAAAGTCCTAGTTCTCAATGGCTGTGCTGATAATATCCATACTTTTTCATTATTTTTTATATTTTTATTTATATCATTGGATAATTTTCCTATATTTTTAGAGTATGAATTTATTCTTTTATCATTTAA
The DNA here is from genome assembly GCA_902572915.1 of uncultured Prochlorococcus sp. Taxonomy (GTDB): domain Bacteria; phylum Cyanobacteriota; class Cyanobacteriia; order PCC-6307; family Cyanobiaceae; genus Prochlorococcus_A. The sequence goes on along the minus strand of CACGHR010000008.1, from coordinate 14,653 downwards.
CAAAAACTTATTATCAATATTGACTTTAGATTCAAATTCATAAAATTTTATCAAATTAAAATTTCCTAGTGAATTTATTATTTCGTCAAACTTTAAATGTAAATTAGGTTTGGCCTCTAAATTAATATCATTATTTTTAAGGTTCTTATTTAATTCATACTCACAATTATCAAAATTACTTTCTGAATCTAGATACCAATTATTTGCAAATTTCGTACAATCTTCTAATTCATCAATTACGAGAATTGTTTCCCTATCAATAAAATCTATTATATTTGAGGGTTTTTTTTCAATTATTCCTAAATAACGATCAAGATTTTTTTTATTTATATCTTCTGAATTAAAAATACCGTTTTTAGAAAAATTATTTAACTTATCTTTTATGAGTAAATCAAATCCAGCCTGTATTATTTCAATATTATTGATACTTTCTAATGTTTTCTGTGTATGGGGATCATATTCTCTTATCTTCTCAATAACATTATCAAAGAATTCTAATCTTACAGGAAACTCATTATTGACAGGATAAATATCTATTATTTCCCCTCTCCTACTCCAGAATCCCTCTGTTGAAGTTACATTATCCTTCGTATAACCAAGCAAAGTAAGTTTATTTGCTAATTCTTGAATCTCGATTTGAACCCCTTTTTGCAAATCTAACTTGTTTTCAATTAATAAGTTTTTATTTATTAGATGAGGTTGTAGTGATCTCTCTGTTGATATAATAATATTAAGTTCATTTTTCTCTTTTTTTATTAATTTGGATAAAACGGTAAGCTGACTAAATTCAATCTCTTTGGATTTATTAATTGATGAGTATGGAAGATGTTCTGTTGGAGGATAATATAAAACTGCTTTATCATTTATACTTTCAAAATAACCAATCCATTTGTAGGCAATTTCTACATTAGGACAAATTAATAATATATTTTTTTCCTCTTTTTTTGCGATGCTATCTAAGATTATTGATTTTGCATATCTACTTGAACCAACAATATTTAATTCATTATTTTTTGAAATTCTTTTTATTAATTCAGAAGTAATTTGTGAGTTCGAAATATAATCAACTAAAGTATTTAAACTCATTTATAGTTATCAATCTTGATTACAAATATCCGATACATTATATTAGATTTTATACTGATTGTGAATAATATTTGATGGATTCAGCTGCAATAAATTCTTTTATACCCACACTAGATCAGGTAGATAGCTGGTACGAAATCTTTACACTTTTACCAATATTGATTGCTCTAGAATTATTATTGTCGGCAGATAATGCTGTCGCACTAGCTTCTCTTACTAAATCCCTAGACAGTTCAGAATTAAGGTCAAGAGCCTTAAATATTGGCATAACAATATCTTTATTATTTAGGATTATTCTGATCATATTATCTAATGTTCTTCTAAAGTTTATTATTATTAGAGTTTTTGCTGGTTTTTATTTAATATACTTATTCTTCTCAAATGTTTTTTTAAATTCAGATATAGAAAACACTGAAAATGGGACAGATAATAATAAAAATAATTTTAGGTTCTTAAGGGTTGTAGCGCTTCTTTCAATTACTGATTTTGCTTTTTCCATAGATAGTATCACTACTGCAGTAGCTATCAGTGATCAATACATATTAATTATATTTGGAGCATTGATTGGAGTATTAGCCTTAAGATTTACATCGGGGATTTTTCTAAAACTTCTGGATATATTTTCTAGATTAGAAACAGCCGGTTACGTAGCAATTTTAATAGTGGGGATTAAACTTTTACTAAATACCTTAATTAAAGAATCTATTCTTCCAGACTATTATTTTTATTTTTTGATTCTTTTTGCCTTCATTTGGGGATTCTCTAAAAAAGAATCTAAAACTTAATCTGAGATATATTCACCTACTGATGGCTTTAACTGTTGTATCAATTGCTTTTTGGTAGAAATGTTTTTGCCTTCAAGTTTTGCTTCTAACAAAATAATCGGATCAGTTTTAGTTGAAATTATTATCCCTTCATTTTCTAATACAGCAAGAATAATACCTGGTCTTGAATAATTGCTTATGAAAAGGTATTTTTCATTTTTAATTTCATCACTACTCAAAACTTTGATTTTAAGTAATTTTAGGTTCTTACCTCTAAAAGTTGTATTTGCTCGTGGGTATAATCCTTTTATTTTTTGAGAAATTTCAATTGCCTCATTACCCCAATCAACTCTAAAGTCTGATTTTTCAATCATTCTTGCGTAAGTGATTTCTCTTCCAAGAGAATTTTGTTTTGTTAATTGATAATTAGTATTTTTATAAATATTTTCTTCAAGTCGTGATGTGGCATTTAAAAATAATTTTGCAGATAAATTACTTAGTTTTTCCGATAGTGTATTTAAATTATCGTCATTACCAATTTTGATTTTTTCTTCCAATAATAAGTCGCCAGTATCTAGTCCCTCATTCATTTTCATAATTCCTACACCAGTAAATTCATCGCCTTTTATTAGTGACCATTGGATTGGGGCTGCACCACGCCATCTTGGAAGTAATGAAGCATGTGCGTTCCAACATCCAAATTTTGGGATTTCCAATATCTCTTTGGGTAATATTTTCCCGTAAGCTATAACAATAAATAGATCACAAGATAGTGATTTAAGTTCATTTATAAAATGTTTATTGTCCCTGATTTTTGCTGGAGTAAAAATTTTTATAGATTCTTGCTCGGCAAAGCTTTTAACAGGTGAGGATATTAATTTATTTCCCCTAGATCTTTTCTTGTCGGGTTGGCTAACTACTCCAATTACCTCGTGCTTAGATTTAATAAAAATATCAAGGCTCGCAATTGAATATTCAGGTGTTCCCCAGAATATAATTCTCACGCGTCACCAGTTATTGATAATTCATCTACCCATATATGTGGAGAAATTCCACTTGTTGTTACTTCTTGGTTTGATTCAATATTTACTATGTTCTTCAAAAGATATTTGATATCCCCCGCTACAGTTGCAGATTCTATTGAGATTTTTTTACCATTTTTATAGAGCCATCCATCAAATGGAAGAGAGAATGAACCTTGACTTGCTCTGACACCTGCATGGATTGCATTTAATTCTTCAATATAAACAAATTCTCCCTCATAAGTAGAGTGATCTAATGATGTTTTTAGAGCTGAGTTTTCCTCTGATTTCTCAACAACTATCCAATCAGGAGATACTGAGACTTTTGATCCTAGTCCAGCATGGCCTGTGGGCATTGTTTTAAATATTCTTGCAGTTGATTCAGAATGTATAAAATTTTCAAGTCTCCCTTTGTTAATTAAACATAGTCTTTTGGTAGGAGTTCCCTCTCCATCAAATGGTGATGAAGAAATATTCTTTTCGTGAAGACCATCATCATAAATATTAAGTGCTTGTGTAGATAGCTTTTCTCCAATAGAATTTTTATTAGATAAGCTAACTCCATCTAAAATGCTTCTAGCATTAAACATTGAACTAAAGGCATTAATGATCGTTAAAAAAGACTCAGGGGAAAAACATATTAAATATTTATGAGTTTTAATAGGTGAATAATTTAAATGAGAAATTGTTTTATTAGAAGCGTCTTTAATACACGACTCTATATCTATATCTTCAACTCCATATCCAAGTTTTACAGAACCTGAGCTACGAGGTTTCTTATTTTTCTCTTCTGCTCTTGCATATAAATAAAGTGCAGCTTGACTTTTTTTATAACTCCGAAAGGCACCATCACTATTTGCATAAACTCTCTCATAAAAACTCTCAGATAGACCATTATACGGAACAGATTTTATGGATTCATGGCTTTCTAATAATTTTACTTCCGCTTCTCTTAAAAGATCAAGTAATTTTTTTATACCAACAGGATTTCTTTTCTTTGAGTCCTTAACTTCAATAGGATCCTTGGCTAGTGGTGAGAATTCTGTTCTTTCATTCTTGTTGCCAAAATCAGATGCAATATTTGCTTGATTTAGAGCTTTTTTTATACCAGATTCACTTAAATCACTAGTTGTTGTAATACCAACTAAATTAGATTCGTTCCAAACTCTTATAGTTAAAATTTGCTTTTGTGATGCCTTAAGTTGTTTAGCCTCACCTTTATCTACTTGTACAGAACAATCATTAGAAAAGCTTGCACCATAATCCCATTTTTTAAGATTTAGAGAATCTGCAGCTTCAGAGATTTGAGTTGTTATTTCTTTTGAATTCATATCTTATCTTCCGCCAACAGTGATTGAATCAACCTTAATATGAGGTTGGCCTACAGTTACGTTGACACTACCACTGATGGATCCACAGAATCCAGGAGCTAATTCGAGGTCATTTCCGCACATTGATATTTTTGGCATAACTTCTTTAGCCTCGCCAATCAAAGTTGCTCCCTTTACTGGATTAGTTAATTTTCCATTTTTAATAAGATATCCTTCTTCTACTGCAAAATTAAATTGTCCTGTAGCACCTACACTGCCACCTCCCATCGATTTGCAGTAAAGACCATCACTAATACTATTGATTAAATCCTCTTTCGAGTGCTCACCTTTAGCTATGTAAGTATTTCTCATTCGTGAAGCTGCAGCAAAAGAATAATTTTGTCTTCTCCCACTTCCTGTTCTTTTATGGCCAGTTCTTAATTCACCTGCCCTGTCGGATATGAATTTTTTTAAAATTCCATCTTTTATAAGAACTGATTTTTCGGGTTCCATACCTTCATCATCTACTGATAATGAACCAAAGGATCCCTCTGAAATTCCTTCATCTATTGCTGTTACAGATTCATGTGCAATTTTTTCATTCAATTTATTCTCAAATGGTGTTGTTCCTCTCTCTATTTGAGTAGTTTCAAGTAAATGACCGCAGGCTTCGTGGAATATAACACCACCAAATTTATTAGCTAATACAACAGGCATTTGTCCCGCATCCACATAATCTGCGTACAGCATGTTCATTGAGCTTTCGAATACATCATTAGCTGCTTTTTCGTGATCCCATAATCTGAATTCATGAGGCATCCCTGACGATCCAAATCTTCTACTTCCACTAGATCTATATTGGGCATCGCTAGCAATTACGTTGAGTCCAACTGTTTGATGCAACCTAATATCTGAGACATAGGTTCCATCGCTGGAGGCTATAATTACTTCTTGAAGATTTCTTGAGTAACTTCCTTTTCTAGTTATTATTTTATTATTTTTTTTAAGAGACTTTGTGCTGACTAATAGTTTTTCAGTTATCTCATTAATCGATGGGACTTCATTAATCCATTTTTTCTTGGATAAACTATAGTCCCTATGTTTATCTAGACCGTTAAATACTTCTCTTTTTTTATTATCTGTTATGTCTAACATTTCAATAGCCTGAGATACCGACCTCATCAAGCCATTCTTTGTTAAATCATTTGTACTTACAAATCCATCCTTTTTATCTTTGAAGATTCTAATACCAGCACCCCTTCCAAATGATGGACTTACACTTGTAATGAAATCCTCTTCAGCTAGAACGCTTGAGTTGTCTATATTCTCTATAAATATTTCTACAAAATCAGCCCCAAGTCCCAATCCATAGAAAATAATTTCTTCTAATAAATCTTTATTGCAACTACCAAAAATGATTTCATTTGATTTGATTTGTGACGAAAGCATATGACTTTATAAATCTTCTCTGTAAGAAAGATTATCTAATCGAAGGTTGGAAATCTTTGCTGTCAAGAGGTTTTAATAAGTATAGTCTTAATAACTGGTAACCGTTTGATAAATATTTAGGTAATTTTCTAAGAGTTTTAGATACTTTATTTCCAGCACTGCTTGCGATATCGGAAAGAACCTTATTATTTTCTACTATTTTATCTAATCTTCCATAAAAAGATTTATCATAAACGTCCATTACAACAGGGAAAACTCTAGCTGCCGTTTCATTTGTTTTATTAATAACAAACTGGTCGTAATCTTTGGCATCTAAACCTAGTGAACTGTAGAAATCTTTTTTAATTCCCAAATCCCTTGCATACATAGTTGCAAATACAGCTAATAGAAAAAACCTAGACCATAGCTTGGATGTTAATGGAAGATTATTCAAAAAATATCTAAATCTATGGAAGTAGTCAAATAGTGGGTGTGTAAAGGTAGAGCCGCCAATGGTAATTTTTTGACTTAAAGATTTAACAGTACGTGGCTGTGCTTTCATCAGAGCATCAAAGAAATCCCCATGTCTATTTTCATCCTGACACCAATTTTCAAAATAATTAAACAGTGGAAAAATTTTGCTATCTGGATTTTTTTCAAGATGCCTATAAATTGCAATGTATCTCCAATAGCCTATCTTTTCAGATAAATAAGTAGCGTAAAAAATACTTCTTGGTGGGAAGTAGGTGTAATCCTTGTTTGCTGTTAAAAAACCTAAATCTAACTGTAATCCAAAATCACTCATAGATTTATTCAAGAAACCTGCGTGTCTAGCTTCGTCTCTGGCCATATGGGCAAAACATTCAGCAAGAAGAGGGTTTTTGTCTTTAATCCTTTTGCTAAGCTCCTTATAAAGTAAAAAACCTGAAAATTCTGATGTACAACTTCCTTCAAGAAAATCGACGAAAAGTTCTCTTGTCTCAGGATCTAACTTTTCAGCAGCTCCTTCAAATTCACTATTTCTTACAAAATGATGCCTATTGTAGTCTTTCCTAAATTCCTCACATATCGCTTCTAATTCCTCTTCATTTATTGATAAATCCATATTTTCCATTGCCTCAAAGTCTGTTGTGTAAAACCTGGGAGACAAAATTGTTTCCTTTGCTGGGGCTTTTCCTCTATTTACTTCTTTTTTATTTGTAGATTCAATAGTTGATTGGGACATCTTTAACTGTTTTGTTATTACTATTATTTACTATTATTTGTATTTTCGAGGGAAAAGTTAACTTGGTGTTATTCTTTTTTTTAATTAACTCCAATCAATTTTTGTCCATTTAGTCTCTGCAATACTCTTGAAATGATTAATTTGAGGGTTATCCTTTTTTCATCAATAAGAAATGATTCAATAATGCTAGGTGTTTGATTTGGTTTGGATAAAGAAATACTTTTTAATGAACTTATGTCGTCCTTTTCAAAAGATAACCAAAAGTTGCAAGTATTTTTAATTTCACAATTAATAACCCAACATTTATCTCCTGCTATAGGTCTACTGGTGTTTTGGAGATTTATATAATTTATTTCTAATCCTCTTTGATTAATCTCTTCTATTAAAGAGGGAATTAAATGAACATTCACAAATTCTTGAAAAGGTTTTTTCTCTATTGGTAGTTCTTTTTTGGGTTTTGGAATATTTTTAACGGGTATATCATTTCCATTTTTTATGTCATCTTTAGAAGCAGAATTATTTTGAGTTTTAGGATCATTATCAGCTGGTATAGAATTTTCTTTTTTTAAATCAGTTTTAGGAGCAGAATTATTTTGAGAAATAGAATTATTTCCTTTAATATCTTGTATTTCTGATTTAGGTTCTTTTATTACTTCTAAATTGGATTTAGTAGCATTGTCAGATATTTCATTAGTAGCTTTATTATTTAGTTCTAAGTTTTCTTCCATAAAAAATACTATTTAAAGTCATTATAAATTAAAAAAACCATTTTTAATTTATATATTTTTCTACCAATCATTATTACCATTATCCCAGTCGTCATTGTTATCAGGATCTGAATAATTTCGATCTTTTTTAAAATTATTTTCTTCCCTATTTTTGATGACTCTGTAATTAACAGATATGGTTGGTTGAGAATCTCTTATATCTCGTTGTGGTGGCATCTCAATATTAGATTTCATATCTTCTTTGTTATTTAATTCCTCATAATTTTCTTCATTAATTTGACTTTCATAATTTTCTTCAATATTTTTAAAAGTTTTAATTTTATTACTTGTAATAGAATTATTTAATAATGTACTAACAAATAAACCAGAAAAAAATGAAATACTGATTAACTTTCCTAAACTAACTTCTTTGTAAGACCATTCCAAAAACCTAAATGATGTTTTCTGATTATTATTTGTATATAGTAAAGTTTGAATCATTATTAATAAAAAAATTATTAATAATAAATATTTTTTCCTAAAAATCATTTTATAAAGGTTCATTTAATTTGCTTAGGTAAGAAATATTTACATAATATATCTTTGAAAATTTATGTTAATTCTAAATCAACTTGATATTTAAGAATATCAACTTTAATAATTTTTACTTCTATTTCATCTCCTACTTTATATGATTTCTTAGATTTCCTACCAATCAATAAATTTTGTCTTGATCTATATTCATACCAATCATTATTAAGAGAGCTAACATGAACCAAACCTTCAACATTTAGTTCTGATATTTCAACAAAAAACCCATAACTTTGCACTGATAATATAAAACCACTATAAGCATTACCTATTAATTTTTCAGCCCTTCTTACTTTCTTAATACTTATCATATTAGATTTATATTGGCTAACTTTGTTTTTATAATCATTAAGTTTATCTATTACAAATTTATTAAATAATGTATCTATATTTTTAGAAGTTGATGAATTAAATATATCCCAATTTGCTAATTCCCATGAATTGCTCTCCATTATATTTGTTTCTTGAATATTATTTTTCTTTGATTTCTTTCCGTTTATTATCATGTTAAAAATACAGTACTGGTTCATAAGATTCGTAAAGTCATATCCTGGTATTGTCCATGGTGAAATAAATAGTTTTTCTGATTCATAATTATCTGAACTTTTAGAAATTAGGACGACCTCATTTTCCTTAAATTCATTGATTAAGAGTTTATGTAATATTCTTTTTTTATTATCATCGTCACATAATTTGAGTATTTGATTAAATGTTAAATTGCCATCTTCATTTAGCTCTATTTCATCACTAACGAATTCTGAATACTTGATGATTTCATTTGCATTTATATAATCTAATCCCTTTGAGATGTATCCCGCACTTTTTAATCCATATTGATTGGAATGCTTAAACCATACTATATTTGCCTCATGAAGTATTGGGGAAAGGTATGTTTGACAATCTTCTTTATTTAATGGTTCAAAATATCCTTTTGAATATTCAGCAGGATTATGAATAAAAAATTCATTTAAAGATTCTATTTTGTTATGTGGTGCAGGTATTTCAACTTTTCCTCCCTTTAGATGTCTTTGTCTGAATGAACTTGAAATTTCAAGTATTTTATCTAAATCATCAATATATTCCTTTATAGGTTTTAATAACAGTGAGGTTATTCTAGTTTTACTTTTTCTAGATAAAAGCGCTGCAGTCTGGTCACTTCTTACAATAAGGGCGCATCTTACCAAAGTTAGATGAAATGACCATTTAGTTATTTCATTTTCGCTATCCAAATGCAAGCATAGGCTTATTGCTTCTTTCTTTTTACCCATATCAAATGCAGAAATATTTCTTATAGATTCACTAAGGTAGTTTTGCCAATTATTCAATAGGGGCAATGATTCAAAGCCATTAAAAAATATTTCTAAGGATTTTTTACTATTTAGCTCTACCGTTTCTGCAAGATTATTTGTATGGATCCACAATTTAGTACTTCCATCTTTTTCCTCTTCTATTTGAATCATTGGTAGCATCGGAGAATTATCAGAATTCCAACTTTTAAACAAATAAGAGTTTTTATTTGATAAGTCTATTCTTTCTCTTTTTTCTACCTTCTTTGATTCGATATTATTGTCATTACCCAACTTGCCGATATTGCTTTTAGATAAAACAAAATCCGTATCTAAATCCTCACTATTATTTAGTTGTAGTTCTTGTATGACATGACCTAATCCTTCGTCTTGAGCTATGGGAAATCTATCAATTTCAACTTTAACGATATTCTTATTTTCTGGGTTATAGGTATATTTCTTGTCGTTTTTTGGAAGTTTTATTTTAGAAAGAATCCTGTCATCGATGGGGATGGCATAAACATCATTATTTATAATTTCTACCTTAGAAAGAAGTATTTGGTTTGATCTTTCAAGAATGCAATCTACTATTCCCTCAGGTGATCTTCTTCTATAACCCTCCTTTATGATCCTTACTAAAACTTTATCTCCATTCCATGCATAATTAAGTAAATTTTCTTTTATATATATATCTTCTTTGTTTTTTTCTCTTACGGCAAAGCAATAACCTTTGCTACTACACCTTATTTTTGCGACAAAATGATTTGTGTCTTTTGTACAGTTGTATTCATTTTTTTGCATTTTTATTGATTATTTCAAGTTTTTCAAGAGCTGTTAAGGCTATGTCTAATTTATCCCTATCAGATTTCTTTGTTATTTTTAATGATCTGCATAATTTCTTATATTCTAAACCATCTGACTGATCCAGGTTATCAATTATTGAGGATGTTGTGAACATGGTAGATGTGGAAAAATATAAATTTTTTGAATTTTATATACTCCATTATTACACCTTTTATCCATGCTTAAAACTAATTATTTTCTTTCTCTTCTTTTTCATCTTTTTCGATAGTGAAGGAGTTGATAAAAAGCCTTATACCAATTATGAAAAATGTTATGGATGCTATAGACTTAAGAACCACTTCGGGTAAAAAACTTGAAATAGAACCGCCTGTCAAAGCTCCTAGTAAACTTGCTAAAACAAGTGCTGAAGAAGATCCTAAAAAAACTGCTAATGGTTTATTTGAAGTACCGCTTATAGTTAATGTAGCTAGTTGAGTTTTGTCACCTAATTCAGCTATAAAAACGGTTAGAAATGTTGATAGTAATAAACTTAAAACCATTTATAAATAATTATTGAAAGTTTCATAAGCTAAAAATATACTTATAAATATCATTAAAGCACCAGTAAATAAAGCAAATTTGCTAGGAGATATTTTTTTTGATACCCATTTGCCAATAAGAACTCCTACTATGCTAGAGCTTATTAAAGCAAGAGAACTTCCCAAAAAAACAATTATTGGTTTGCCTGATTCAGCAGAAAGCATTAACGTGGCTATTTGAGTTTTATCGCCCAGTTCAGCAATAAAGATTGTTGTAAAAGTCGTTATAAATATAGATAAAAAACTTTTTTCTAAATTGCTTTCTTTTTTTTCTAATTTACTATTCATTTTCCTGAAACAGCAATTTTAAAAGCTTTCATCTCTTTACTTTTGTATCCATAATTTGATGAAATATGTTGTTTGCAGCAATCTATTAGAAATTTATCACCAGATTTGAAATATCCATTAAATGAAGTAGAAAATTCATTTACTCGGCAAAAATGTGGTCTGGTCTCATAAATTAAGCATTTTTTATTTTCTCTGTCCAGGTTTTTACACCAACCGTCATTAGACGTCATCGAATCTATCAAAGAGATATCATCTTTGTTAAGTTTGTCAGCCAAATCGCTTCTCTCATTCAAGTCGAATTTACAACAAGCTCCACAATTTTCTATACATGTCCATGATTTCATAATTTAATTCAATCTTGTAACGTATCAGTACAGTTTTGTCATTTATTTGTAAAAATAGTATCACAAAACATATTCACTATTATGGCAACACTTATTCCTTTAGCTGTAGTTGCGTTAGCAGGACCAGCAATAATTGCGCTTGTATTTTACCGTAAATAAAAGAAATTCTTTTTAGTGAAATTTCTTGAGGGTGTTTACTGGGATTTAGATGGTACCATCGCAAATACTGAATTAGAGGCTCATTTACCTGCCTTTAATAATGCTTTCAATGACCTTGGGGTTAATTGGAATTGGGACATTAATAAATACATAAAGCTTTTGAAGATAAATGGGGGCAAAAATAGGCTAGCTTACTACGCTAAATCGAATAATGATAATTTCTCAGAAGATTTAATTCTCAAAATTCATGAAAAAAAACAGTTTCATTATCTAGAAATTATAAAAAAAAATTGTGTTAGTTTAAAAACTGGTGTTTTTAGATTAATAAATGAATTACATAGAAAAAAAGTAAGACAATTTATTGTTACTTCAAGTTCAAGAAATCAAGTTGATCTACTTGTTGAATACCTTTTTAATGGCTTCAATCCTTTTGAGTTCATTATTTCAAGTGAAGACGTTGAATTAAAGAAACCAAATCCATTACCTTATTTAAAGGCAATTCAATTAAGCGGTATAAACAAAAAAAACTCAATTGTTTTCGAAGACTCCAATCCAGGATTGAGATCTTCTTTAGCAGCTAAGTTACCTACAATTTTTGTTCCTTCAAATATTCCAATTGTTCTTGAGGAAAATATTAAATTAGATTGTATTTTAGACAGTCTTGGTGATGAGAATAATGTGGCAAATGTAATTAAAGGCCCTAAACTAAAAAAAACATATGTTGACCATAGCTTTCTAATTGATTATTTAGCTTTTTTTGATAATGCAAAAAACTAATTTTTCAAGAATTACCTACGAGTTAAATAATTTATTTTTTGGTTTTTTAAGTGATACTTGGAGGACAAAATCTATTGGTCTAATTTCTGTTTTGACAGGTTATTTTTTGTTCGCCAATTTTCTTACAAAATTTATATCTGAAGGTAAAAATGAGTTGATTATGGTTCCAATAATTATCGTTTTTATTGAAATCATTATAAGAACTAAGCCTTCCACTAGCTCAAAATTTTATTATGTATGGACAGTAGTTGATAAATTAAGAATTGGCGCAATTTATGCCGTTATACTTGAGGCATTTAAATTAGGATCTTAAAAGCTATTCTTCTTCTTCTTCTTCTTCAATAGGGTAAACAAATCCTTCAGCTTTCCCAGTTAAAACTGATTTACCTAGAGATATAGCTTTTTGAGCTGCTATTGCTGCTTTTCCTTTCCAGACAGCGTGCCTTTGGTTCCTTTTGCTCTTCGATTTTTTCTTCTTTGGTACAGCCATTCTGTTTCTTTATTTCCATATATTAATATAACCCTTAACTGGTTATCTCCAAAACTTTTGATTATATTTTGTTTATATACGTCAATTTTTTAAATGAGCATATATGCTTTATTAATCACTTATAAAGATTAGTGTTTAGATCAAAATTCTCATATTCAAATTCTAAGTCAAGTTATTCGGATCTTCTAGAGGATATAGAGACTGGAAAAATAGAATCAATATTTTTCTATCCGAGACAGAGGGAAATTGATGTTCTCTACAAAAATGGCGATAAATTTAAAATACCTATCCTTTACAACGATCAATTAATCCTTGAAAAGGCTACTGAAAATAAAGTGGAACTCACTATAAATAATAGTAGAAAAGAAGCTAAAGTTGCTAATTCGTTTGCTTCAATAAGTCTTTTCTTGATTTTTATATTAGCAATAGTCTTAATATTGAGGAGTACATCAAAATTGGCTTCTAGAGCCTTTGGTTTTACTAAAAATCAAGCTAAATTTCTAACTATTGATGATGTAGATACAAGATTCGATGATGTAGCTGGTGTTCCTGAAGCTGCTGAGGAATTAAAAGAGGTAATAACTTTTTTGAAAGAACCAAAGAAATTTGAAAATCTTGGAGCAAAAGTTCCTAAAGGAGTTCTTTTAATTGGCCCTCCAGGAACAGGTAAAACATTATTGGCTAAAGCAATTGCAGGTGAATCAGGAGTTCCTTTCCTCTCAATATCGGCATCAGAGTTTGTGGAACTTTTTGTTGGTGTTGGTGCAAGCCGCGTTCGGGATCTATTCTCTAAGGCTAAGGAAAAATCTCCTTGTATAATTTTTATTGATGAAATTGATTCTATTGGTAGGCAAAGAGGTTCTGGTATTGGAGGTGGAAATGATGAAAGAGAACAAACTCTCAATCAACTGCTAACAGAATTAGATGGTTTTGCTGATAATTCTGGGGTCATTGTTTTAGCTGCAACAAATAGACCAGATATTTTGGATGCAGCATTATTAAGACCAGGAAGATTTGATAGAAAAATAGAAGTAATGCTTCCAGATTTAGATGGAAGAAAAAAAATTCTTGCAATTCATTCCCTTTCAAAACCACTCTCAAGCGAAGTTGATTTAGGATATTGGGCTTCTAGAACAGTTGGATTTTCGGGGGCAGATCTTGCAAACTTGATGAACGAGAGTGCTATTCACTGCGCAAGAGATGAATCTAAATTAATTAGTGATCTTCATATAGAAAATGCTCTTGATAAAATTACCATTGGCCTTAGAAGTTCATTAATAACTTCTCCAAATATGAGAAAAATTATTGCTTATAACGAAGTAGGCAGAGCTATTGTATCTGCTGTGAGAAATGGAATTGAATCAGTTGATAAAATTACGATTTTACCTAGATCTGGATCTCCGGGAGGATATACAAAAATGTCCCCTGACGAAGATGTAATTTCTAGTGGCTTGATTTCAAAAAAATTATTATTTTCAAAAATTGAAATTGCACTAGCTGGAAGAGCAGCAGAAACTATAGTTTTTGGTGAAAGTGAAATTACGCAATGCTCAATAAATGATATCTCTTATGCAACAAATATTGTAAGGGAAATGGTTACGAAATATGGATTTTCAATTATTGGTCCAATTTCAATGGATTCAGATAATAATGAAATGTATTTGGGAGATGGAATATTTAGAAGAAAGCCTCTCATAGCAGAAAATACTAGTTCTAAAATAGATAATGAAATCATAAAGATTTCTAAAATTTCATTAAATAATTCAATAAAAATATTGAAAAAAAATAGAGCCT
>CACGHR010000007.1 GCA_902572915.1 uncultured Prochlorococcus sp. | reverse complement strand
CACGCTTAACTTCCCCGTCATTAACCTGATCAATAAATAAAGAGTAAGGAACCCTAGGGATTTGCATATTTTGATTAGGGAAAAGGCTACTAAATAAAAGTAATGCTCCAACTCCTATCAAAATGATATTTACAATTCCAAAACGTCTATTAGGTTGATTATCGTCTTGTCTTATTGGCATAGTTGTTCTTAATTTGAACTTATTATAAACTAAACGATGAATTTCCGTACCTGTATTGTTTTTTTTGGGTAAGAACCGTACGGTACTTTGACCCATGAGAATTAGAAGTTAAAATTAATTTTTTAGAGAACTCTTAACGCATATATCATTGCCAATCAAACTAACCTGAGAATCACTTAAATTAAAAATTTCATGCATTTCTTCAAATTCAAAATCTCCAAAGGGATTCATACTATTTTCTCCACCTAAAATTTTTGGAGCAATAAAGGTAATGATTTCTTGAATACAATTTGATTGGATAGCAGCGGTAGCCAATTTTGGGCCACATTCCCACAAAACTTTGTTACAACCTCTTTTAGCTAATAATTTTGAAATTAACTCTGGATTATCTGATGATACCTTTTCAACTTCAACAAATTTCGGAATCCTTGTGAGGAAGCTTTCATTAGCAGTAGAAGAATCATAAATAACTATAGTTTTTGCCTCATTACAATCCCAAAGATTAGATTTTGAAGGAAGATCTAAACTTTTTGTGAAAACAACTCGCAAAGGCTCAGGTTTTTTTGAACCTCTTGTAGTCAAAAAAGGATTATCTTTCCTTAATGTATTTCCGCCAATGATTATTGCATCAAATTCTGCTCTAAAAGAGTGAACTAATGACCTTGATTCTTCATTAGTAATCCATTTGCTTTTACCATTTTTTAAACCAATTCTGCCATCAATGCTCATAGCCCACTTAAGAACACCAAATGCCCTTTTGGTATTATTTCTATGGATAAATGCCTTATTTAAGTCTAAGGATTCTTTTTTACATAATCCTAAGTGAACTTCTATTCCAGCTTCTTTTAGGAGCTTAATACCTTTACCAGAGACTCTTTTATCTGGATCTTGAATAGAAATATATACCTTTCTTATACCAGAAGATATGACCTTATCTACACATGGGGGTGTTTTACCTTGGTGGCAGCAAGGTTCAAGATTCACATACATTGATCCGCCTTTAGCTTCCTTTTTTAAATTACTAAAAGCCATTGCCTCAGCGTGGGGCATGCCAGCTTTAAAATGAAATCCCTCTGAAATTAGGTTACCACTTTTATCAAGTATTACTGCTCCCACCCTTGGGTTAGGACTAGTTGTATTTCTTCCTAACGAAGCCAAATAAATTGCTCTTTTCATCCATTTTTTATGGCTTACGTTTTTCTCAGACATAGCCTCAATTAATAATCAACTTAATGATCTCCATTCTTTTACCACAAAAGGAGGAACAGGCAACTCTGAAAAAACACCAGATAAAGATAGTCTCAATGGTCTATTTTTATCAATATTTTGAATAAGCTTATCTAGATCAAATTCAGCAGCAGCTTGTCTGCCATCATTTGCCAATTCTAAGTTCAGTAATGTTTTGTCGTCTAATAGCCACTCCTTCCTTCCAGATTCAACTCTTAATCCAGTGGGATGGTCAATCCTAAGATTTCCTGGATATCCAATTACTCTTAGTATCAATTTATCTGCAAAAAGAGGTGATTTATAAGCTACTAATTGCCAAGTTTCAAAGTCCAAGTCCCTTAAAAATTCGCTACTGGCATTTATTAATTCCCCATTTATTTCTGTTTCTGAAACTTCTGCAGATACTTTTAATGGGTTAAAAATAAAGGATAGTAGTAAAAGTAAAGGTAATATTCCTTTTAAAAAAAGATTTTTATTTGATTTTGTAATTTTCTTCATTTTCAGAATCCATCAGGGCATCAAGAGTTACAGCTGTTCTTACGATAGTTTGATACCTTTTAATTATTTTACGATTTTTTTCTATAACTCGAGATAAATTCAAAGTGTCTTTTTCAGAATAACTAGATGTTAAATCGCTAGAATCCTCTTCAATAAACTTAAATTCATTATCTTTATTAATTAGAGTTAACAATAAATCATGTAATCTCTTTCTCCTTTCAGACAATTAATTTACTATGATAGCTCGATTAATAATAAGATAACTTTATAAAACTTTCAAACAGTTTAGTTCTTTTTCAATAAATATTGATGACCGAAGTTTATAGAAAAATACATGTAATAGGTATTAATTCATATATATTTGAAGATTTACCTCGTAAATTACAAGATCTATTTTTACAGACGGGGAATATTGCAGTTCCCAATTCATATTTTGAAGAAATTAAATCATGGGGCAAAAATGATTTAGAAAAAAAGAAATCATTTTTTTCGAGCAATAGTAATAACGAACTTGTCAACTGGCTTAGATCTCAAAAAACTGATGTTATTTTAATTTCGAGAGGAGATCCTCTTTGGTTTGGAATTGGGAGAATACTTCTAGAAAATTTTTCAAAAGATGAATTAAGTTTCTACCCTTCAAATACTTGTATTCAATTGGCATTTAGTAAGTTAAAGATCCCATGGCAAGATAATATTAATGTAAGTATTCACGGCAGAGATTCTACTAAGTTAATTGAGACTCTTAAAGCAAGGCCTTCAAGTTTGGCTATTATCACAGACTCGAATAACAAAAGCTTAGAAATAATCAAAAAAAACTTATCAGAATTAAATCTGATTGACTTCTATGATTTTTGGCTTTGTGAAGAGTTAGGCTTCGATAATGAAAACATAAGAAAATTAAATCTTAAAGAGTCATTGCCCTCTGATATATCAAGTTTGAATATTGTTGTACTTACAAAAACAAAGAAAAATTACTCAAATAATAAACTCCCTCTTTTCGGAATCAGTGACCATATTTTTAAAACTTTTGATGACAGACCAAATTTATTTACTAAAAGGGAAGTTCGCGTTCAAATCTTGGCTGATTTAGAGCTCCCTAAAAATGGTGTTATCTGGGACATAGGAGCAGGTTGTGGGTCAATTGGTTTGGAGGCATTAAAATTAAGGCCTAATTTAGATTTGTTTTGTATCGATAAAAGGATTGGCTCAAAAGCATTAATCCTAGAAAACTCAAAAAGACTTGGCGTTAAACCAAAATTTATTTTTGAGGAAGACATTAATAATACCTTGAATGAGAGAAATTTAAGTTCTTTTGAAAAACCTAATAGATTAATAATTGGAGGATGTGGTAAAAAGACTAAACTTCAAATTATTAATAAAGTAGCTCAGGGTATGAGTATTGGAGATATTATCATTATTCCAATAATTGACATTCAAACTATTAAAAAATTGAAAGAGGAATTAGAAGATAAAAATTTCAAAACAAATTTAAATTTAATTCAGACCTATAAAAGCTTAAGTATCTCTGACGGAATAAGATTAGAACCAAATAATCCTGTTTTTTTATTAAAAGGAAAAAAATAAATTTAAATAATTGTTACTTGTCAGGTTTAGCCACATGGGGCAAACCCCAACCTAGTTTATTTCTTAAAACTTGGAAAAATTCATGATCTTCAAGTCTAATAAATTTTACTGAGTGTTTACTTTTTCTTATTAAAACTCTATCTTCAGGCCAAACATAACAACCAGCGTTTCCGTCAACAACCATTACCAACCTTTCAGGAGTCGCTGGGAAAACAGTTACAGGCTCTGAATCATTAAAAACCAATGCCCTGGATGCCAATGAATGTGGAGCAATTGGAGTTAATTGCACGACTGGGCAATCAGGTGTAATAACTGGCCCTCCAGCACTCAACGAATATGCAGTAGAACCAGTTGGAGTAGATAAAATTACTCCATCAGCTGAGATATCCACAGGAGCATGTCTTCCTATAGAAATCTCAAAATGACACATACTTGTCAGAGGTTCTCTATGAAGAGCCATCTCATTAAGACAGAGAGACTCCCATCTCCTCTGATCATTCCTCATTACACTAATAATAAAGCAAGTTCTTTCTTCAATATCCCAATTTCCAGCAATGATTTTATCTATTGCTTCATCAAGATTTGACAAATAAGCTTCCGCAAGAAAACCTAAGTGACCTGTATTTATTGTAAGGATTGGAATTTTAGCCGGTGCTGTTTGCCTTGCAGCAGAAAGCACGGTTCCATCTCCACCAAGAACAATTGCAAATTCCATTGACGAGTCAAAGCCTTCGGGAACACAGTTCGTATATCCCAAAGGACGTACATGTTGATCAGGATTGGCGAATCCAACCATTCCACCAGAGCTACTAACCCTTACAACTTCATAATTGGATTTTTCCAATTTTTTCTCAACAGAACTTGCAGTTTGAACAGCAAGTTCTTTCCCATCATTAACGATTAGCCCTGCTTTACGTACCAATCAAAAAACTAAAACTATGACTATCTTAAACTAATTTGCTGGACAATCCTAATTTAAAATTTCAATTTTATTAGAACTGTTCTAAGAATCTAAGATCATTTGTATAAAATTTTCTGATATCGTCAATCTGATGTCTTACCATACAAAATCTTTCAACACCTAATCCAGCTGCGAATCCTGTCCATTTCTCAGAATCTATTCCTAATTTTTCTAAGACCTTGGGATCTACCATTCCGCATCCCATAACTTCTAACCATTTCCCTTTCCATTGAACATCTACTTCTGCCGAAGGTTCAGTAAATGGGAAATAACTAGCTCTAAATCTTACAGGAATATCTCCAAAAAAGGTCTTTAAAAATGTAAGAACTGTTCCTCTCAAATGGCTAAAATTAATATCTTGATCGATACATAAAACCTCAACCTGATTAAATACAGGGGAATGAGTAGCATCTACAGCATCTCTCCTATACACTCTCCCCGGGGCAATAATTCTTACTGGAGGAGAATTTTCCTCTAGGTACCTTATCTGAACAGGAGAAGTATGGGTCCTTAAAAGTCGATATTCATCTAGGTAGAAAGTATCCTGCATATCTCTTGCTGGATGATTTTTGGGGATATTGAGAGACTCAAAATTATAAAAATCAGTTTCTATTTCAGGACCACTTTCAACTGAGTATCCTAAACCACAAAAAATATCTATTATTTCATCCTGAGTTGAAATTAAAGGATGTTTATTTCCAGGGGGTATTCCAATTGAAGGGATAGTTATATCAATTTTTTCTGTTTTAATCTTTTTATCTAAGGCTTCACTATTTAGCTGATTTTTTCTTTCAGTTATTAATTCTTGCAAATTTATCTTTATTAAATTTGCCTTTTGGCCAACAATTGGTCTATCAGCAGCAGATAATTGACCCATTGTTTTCAAGATAATTGACAAATCACCTTTTTTCCCTAGCAAGGAAACTCTTAATTGATCCAGTTCTTCATTTGTATTAGCAATATCTATATTATTTTTTGCTGTTTGAGAAAGATTATTTAGTTTTTCCTCAATTTGACTTAATGATTCAATCTGACTCACTGATATAGTAAAAATAAGTATTGTTTAATCTTACTTAAATATCGTCCATAAATAAAATTTATTGATTAATGAAACCGTTAAATATATTAATTAGCAATGATGATGGTGTTTTTGCGGCGGGGATAAGAGCATTAGCAAAATCAGCTCGAAGAAGAGGACATAAGGTAAAAGTAGTATGCCCTGACCAAGAAAGATCAGCTACTGGTCATGGTCTTACTTTACAATCTCCATTAAGAGTGGAAAGAGCGGACGAATTATTTGAGGAAGGAATTGAAGCTTGGGGATGTTCTGGCACGCCTGCTGATTGCGTCAAATTAGCACTATCTGAACTCTTGGATGATAAACCTGATCTTGTTCTATCTGGAATAAATCACGGGCCCAATTTAGGGACAGATATTTTTTGTTCAGGTACAGTAGCTGCAGCCATGGAAGGCACTTTAGAAAATGTTCCTTCCATGGCAATAAGTGTTGCTAGTTTTAAATGGAAGAATTTTGAATTTGCTGGAGAAATTGCAATGAATATTGCTGAACAAGCCATTAAGGACAGTTGGCCAGCCTCACTTTTATTAAACTTGAATATCCCTCCTTGTGAGAAAAACAAAATCAAAGAATTATCCTGGACAAGATTATCAATCAGAAAATATAAAAATCAATTTTCCAAAAGAGAGGACCCAAGAGGAGATGAATATTATTGGTTAGCAGGTGAGGTTGTTTTAGATCTTAAATCAAAAGGTTATGGCCCTAAGAATTGGCCAAGTGATGTATCTCAAATACAAGAAAATAAGATTTCACTTACACCAGTAGAACCAGATTTGTTTTGGAGGGGAAGTTTAGAGGTATTACCAAAGATTAATAGTTCATTTATAGATCCTTCTTAAAAGCCATAGAGAAAAGAAAAGTCCAACAAAATGGGCTGCATTTACTTGTGTATTACTTAATACGGATAAAATCTCTAAGCCCGTGACAGTTGTTGTAGAAGTAGTAAGTTGTCCTGTAGCCTGTGAAGATGCTTGAATAAAAAGCTCTCCCATAAAAGCTTGGTATCCAATTAATCCAAAAACCATTCCAAGCAAATCGTTAACCAATCCTCTCTTGACTAATTTACTTGTCTGACCACGTGAAGGTCTAGCATTACTTGCTAATGACCGTCCAGTTTTTACTATTAACCAACTTTGCCACAAACTAAAAATTAGGAAGATTAAAGAAATTGTTGTGATTGAGAGTCCAAGATTCAAAGTTACTTGATCTTCGCTATTATTATTTACAACATTTGAGAAAAGCAAAACAGCTGCTACAACAACACCTAGAATGGATTGAACCCAAAAGCGTATCCATCCAATGCGCCGCATTCCAAATGAAAGGGACTGAAAATCAATTTTGTCAGACATTCATTTGATTAAATAAACTATAATCTATTCAAATTTGCCATCAAAATCATAAAATTGCACGTAATCTTTTGATCTCTTTAATATCGCCATCTGAAGTTAAGAATCCTACTTCAATAGCTATTGGAAGTTTTGATGGCCTACATGCTGGCCACAGAAAATTAATAAAAAGTGTAGTTGAAGAAAATCAATATACCCCAACAATTGCGAGCTTCTGGCCTCATCCCAGAGAAGTTCTATACAATGAGATGCGTCTTAGACTTGACCTCCCTTATGAGAAACTACCTATTCTTGAAGATCTTGGGATTGAACAATTAGTTCTAATTCCTTTTGATAAGGAACTATCCAAATTAAGTGCAGATTTATTCGTAAGAGATATTTTGATAAATCAATTACAAGCAAAACACATTTCTGTGGGTGCTAATTTTAAATTTGGTTTTAGAAGAAGTGGAGACATAAATACTATAAAAAATATGATTAAAGATACAGACATAAAACTAAAAATTACTCCAATTTTAGAAGACAAAGAAGGTAGAATCAGCAGCAGCAGAATAAGAGACTTATTAGAGAAAAGTGATCTGAAAAATGCTTTCAAGATGCTTAATAGGGCTTATAGTTTTAATGGAAAGGTTGTTAAAGGTAAAGGGATTGGGAAAAGTATAGGATGGCCTACCGCAAATCTTGAAATAGATGGCCGAAAATTTTTACCTGGAGAAGGAGTATACGCTGCTTGGACAACTATAGAAGATTCCCAGCAAAAAATTGAATCTCTTATGAATCTTGGCTCTCAACCAACAATAAATCCTTTATTGCCATCTGCCGTTGAAGTTCATTTAATTAATAAAGACATCAATCTTTATGGTTTAAATTTATCAGTAGAACCAATTGAAAAGCTAAGATCTCAAATCCAATTCGAGAATATAGAGAAACTCTCTACCCAAATTAAAAAAGATAAAGATAATGCCCTAAGAATTTTTAAAACCTACAAAAAATAAATTACAAATGCAGAATTCCAATCTTACAGATGCTGAAGATTTAAGAATATTTCAAATTATTGACGCAAATCTTGATAGAGCTAGAGAAGGCTTAAGAGTTCTTGAAGATTGGGCGAGATTTGGGTTAGGGGAAAATGATTGCGTTAAAAGGATAAAAAATTTTAGACAAATTTTAGGAAAAAATCATTTAGAAGTTTATAAACAATCTAGAAATCAAACTGAGGATAAATGCAAGGGAATGACTCATCAAGAGCAAATCAACAGAAAAACTTCTGAGCAAATTATAAGTTCTAATTCTGGCAGAGTTCAAGAAGCATTAAGAGTTATAGAAGAATTCTCAAGACTACATAATCATGAGCTTTCAAAAATCGCTTCGGAAATTAGATATGAAATTTATACTATAGAAATCGACCTATTAAGTTTAAGCAAGTGTAAGAAGTCTCAGGAAATATTAAAAGTGAATGACTTATATGTAATCACAGATCAAAAGAACAATTTACTAAAAATAATAGAAGAGATTTTAATTGCTGGTGTAAGAATCATTCAATATAGATTTAAAACGGGAACTGATAAAGATCATCTTCAAGAGGCGATTAAGATTAAAAATCTATGTAGAAGATATAGTTCTTTATTCATCGTTAACGACAGACTTGATATAGCTTTAGCAGCTAATGCGGATGGAATTCATCTTGGACAAGATGATTTAGATATAAAAACCGCAAGAAAATTATTAGGATACTCGAAGATTATCGGTATAAGCGCAAATAATGAGATTGATATTTGCAATGCCCTTAAAGAGGGTTGTGATTACATTGGAATAGGACCATTATTTGAAACTACAACGAAAAAAGGGAAAAAACCTTTAGGTATTGAAAAGATAAAAACATTAACAAAGGATTTGAATATTCCTTGGTTTGCTATTGGAGGAATTAAGTCGAAAAATATTTCATATTTAAAAGCTTGTGGTTTTAAAAAAGTTGCCCTAGTTTCTGAAATAATGAATTCTGAAGATCCTAAAGAAGAAGCTATTATTATACTAAAAGAGTTGTCCCATGAAAATTAAGGTGAATGGAGAAGAAAAAAAAATAGAACTTGATCAAGAAAATGCTCTGCTATCAAAAGTACTAAATTTAATGGGATATAAACCCAACACAATTGTCGTCGAGTTAAATAATTTAATTGTTAATTCAATAAAATGGGACAAAGTAAAACTTAAAGATGGAGATAATTTAGAAATAGTTTCAATAGTTGGTGGAGGTTAAAAGATAAATTTTTTTTTAAATTAAAAATCTTTACAATTTTTTAAGTTTAAGCCTGAAATAATAACCATTTTTTTTCTTTTTTCGTTATATATTTTTATTACT
Organism: uncultured Prochlorococcus sp.; assembly: GCA_902572915.1. Lineage (GTDB taxonomy): Bacteria > Cyanobacteriota > Cyanobacteriia > PCC-6307 > Cyanobiaceae > Prochlorococcus_A. The sequence continues at coordinate 21,475 of CACGHR010000007.1, read as the reverse complement.
AAAAAAAAAAAATGAAAGAAAAAATGGAAGATAACTCAAGATCTTTAAAATGGGAGCAAAATGGTGAGTTAGCACATAAAGATCTCTTTGAGTTAATTGAAAGATTAAAAAATGTAGAGAGTGAACATGCCTCTTCTGAGCTGTCTAGATTAAGTACAAAATCAAACATAAAAGATTAAATTTGTTACTTAGATCTTGTTTTTATAGAAATTTACACCAAATTAAAGTTACCGAATATAAAAATATATGCCAAAAAGGTTTCCAGAGTGGGTAAACACAGAAGTTGTAATTAAGGCAATAAAGATGAGGGAAGAGGGAATGCTTTCTAAACAACTGAATTTATGGATAGAAAATCTACTAGAAATAGAAAAAAAATAAGTATTTAGGAAATACTTTTAACAATTCTTAGAGCAGCCATTGCTGCTCCGTAACCATTATCTATATTCATAACTGCAATCCCTGGAGAACAACTTGACAACATGCTATTCAAAGCAGTTTCTCCATCCTTGCTTACGCCGTAACCGACTGAGACAGGTACTGCAATTATAGGTTGCGCCATCAACCCTCCTACAACCGTCGCCAAAGCTCCTTCCATTCCAGCACAAACTATTAATACATCATATTTATTAATTTCTTCTAACTGACCAATTAACCGATGAAGTCCTGCTACTCCAACATCTATGAAAGATTTACAATTCACTCCATAAATTTCAAGCGCTAATTGTGCTTCAAGTGTTACGGCCAAATCACTTGAACCTCCAGAAATTATGGCAACTTTTTTATTTGTGTTTATTTTATTGAAATTATCACCAATGATTAGACATTTTGCTTCCTCATAGAATCGTGCTTCATCATACAAATTTAGAAGAATATTAGCTTTTTCACTATTAATCCTTGTAATGAAAACGACCTCATTTTTACCTAATACATTTTCAGTTACCCTCTTTAATTGATCAATACTCTTGTCCTTTCCCCAAATTGCTTCAATGAGTCCAAGCCTTTCTCTTCTTTGGAAATCAAACCTAATATCTAAATTCATCCTTGCTTATCTAACTCTCCTTCATAAATCAATTCAAAAGGATTTTTGCTTACATTTAAGGCAGCTTTAACATTATCCTCAAATTTTCCTTGGACTATATTTACTTCTGACATTGGAATACTTTTCCATAATTTCTTACTTTTCCAATTTACTAATATTAAAGCTTCTTCTTTTTCTTTATCCCAAAATAATTGTCTCCCCAAAAAACCATCTTGAGAAGATAACCATGGATCCCATATCTCTTTTTCAGCATTCAACCATGCTGCTTTTCCAATTGCAGGGACTTTAAGTCTTAATTCTTCTATAACTATTTCACTTTGATAGTTATCCATAGTAAGAGCTTTTAGATTGGGAATATCAGATTGAAAAATCAAAACAACTAAGCAAATTAATATTAAACAAAATCGTTGGAATTTTCTTTTTAAATTAAAATTTAATTTCATTTTTTCTCAAGTAACACTACAGAATGGCAACTTATACCCTCTTCTCTTCCTTCCGGGCCCAATCTTTCATTTGTAGTTGCTTTTATTCCAATTAAATTTTCATCGATATTTAAAATATCAGAAATGTTTTTTTTCATTATTTTTATATGCGGCATGATTTTTGGCCTCTCAGCGACAAGAACACTATCAATATTATTTATTTCCCAACCATCTTGTCTTATCAAGTCAATTACTCTTGATAACAAAAACAGGCTATCAGCATTTTTCCATTTTTCATCAGATGGCGGGAAATATTTTCCTATATCACCCAGTGAAAGTGCTCCCAATAATGCATCCATTATTGAGTGACTTAAAACATCAGCATCGCTATGACCATCCAATCCCAAATTATCGGGATGATACAATTTCACTCCCCCAATAATTAGATCTCTATCCTCTACAAGTCTATGAATATCGTATCCATTGCCTATCCTAAATTTCATAAATTGATTAGATTCTTCTATTATTCTCTTACTTTGTGGTGATTTTTTATAGTTTTCATTTGAAATTAAGTCACTTCTTCTCTCCAATGTTCTTTCAAAACTTTTTCTTCTTCTCCACGATTTAATCTCTTCATGATTACCGCTCACAAGAATATCTGGCACTTTCATATCTTTAAAAGTTAATGGCCTCGTGTATTGGGGATATTCTAATAAAGAAAAATTATGACTTTCATCGACTAAGGAGTCTGGATCACCAAGAGTTCCTGGTAATAATCTAGTCAAACCGTTAATTATTGATATAGCGGGTATTTCACCTCCAGAAAGTACATAATCGCCTATCGATATCTCTTCATCAGCTAAACATCTAATCCTTTCATCAAAACCTTCATATTGACCACAAATAATTATTATTTGATCCAAAGTGGACCATCTCGTAAGATCCTTTTGCTTTAAGACTTTCCCCTGTGGGGTCATCAGCAAAGTTTTACTTTTAGGTAATTTTCTAATTGATTCATACGCCTTATAAATAGGTTCAGGTTTTAATACCATACCTGCTCCTCCTCCATAAGGCTTATCGTCTACTTGTCTGTAAGAGCCTTCTCCATATTCTCTCAAATCATGTAAATTTACATTGATCAAATTCTTATCTAGAGCTTTTGTTATGACCCCTAAATTATTTATTAATTCAAAAGCTTTAGGGAACAATGTAATTACATCAAAATTAAAACCACTCATCTAGAAATCTTCCTCATAACCAAACTCAATTAACCTTGATTCTTTTTTTCTCCAATTTGGAACAACTTTCACAAACAACTCTAGGTGAACTGGACCATCAATTAATTTTGACATATTTGATCTTGCTGACTGACCAATCATTTTTAACATTGAACCTTTCTTTCCAATAAGAATGCCTTTTTGAGTTGATCTTTCAACAATAATAGTAGCCAAAATAGCTGTAAAAACTTGGCCATTTTTTCTTTTCATTTCCTCTCTCTTTTCTATTTTTACTGCAACACTATGAGGGACCTCTTCTCTTGTATTTTTTAATACCTGCTCTCTTACTAAATCAGATAATAAGTTATCTAATGGTTGGTCGCAAATCGTCTCTTCGCTATAAAGTTTTGGTCCCTCTGGAAGAAAATTAAGTGCCATATTGACAAGTTCAGAACATCCCTCTCCTTGAGAAGCACTTACAATTTGAAAGTTTCTATTAATTCCAAAAAATCTTCTATACTGGTCTAACCGTAAATTCCTAAATTCTTTATTGACCAAATCCCACTTATTTAATGCCACAATAAACTCAGTTTTATTTGCGATTAGAAAGTTCAAAATATATTCATCACCTCTACCAGGTTCCTCACTTGAATCAATTACAAAAATTACCATATCAACTCCATTGATTGCAGATTTTGCGTTTTTTACTAATATTTCTCCAAGCCGATGATGTGGTTTATGAACACCTGGTGTATCTACAAGAATTATTTGTCCATTTTCTGTAGTAAGTATTCCTTTTAATTTATTTCTAGTAGTTTGCGCTATTGGAGAAGTAATTGTTATTTTTTCTCCAACCAATTTATTTATTAAAGTAGATTTACCGACATTTGGCCTTCCTAGTAAAGTTACAAACCCAGATCTATAATTGGCCAAAGACTTTTAATGCATCAATAATAAAATTCTGATCAAAAATGGAAAAAAAAACCATAAATATAAAAGAAGCTTCATTCACTCAAGCAATAAACATATCCGCAAAATGGTGCAAAGAGTGGAGTGAAGATTTGCTCAGCGAAGAGGTTTTAGCAGATAGAATCGCAGAGCTAACGAAAACAAGAAATGGACTTAGAGGATTTTTTGCATACGCTTTATCAGATAAAGATTGTTTTTTACTAGATAAATTGCCTTTTTCACTAATTTACAAACTGAATGAAGGCGGTGATGCTGTGACAGACATAGTAGTCAAAAATTTAATAATGAGTTCCGCCCAAATCATTATTCATCGAAGAGAAAATAATAATGAATATGAGATAAATTCAGAGAATATTTCAGATAGATGCAAAGCTGTTTTGAGACTCTTAGAAACAAAGTCAGTTACAAAGACTATTAATCAAGTCCTTAAAGACCTAGATAACATGGGAAATAGTTTTGATAATTCAATAAAATATGACAACGAGCAAAAAGAATTTATAAAAAAACAAATTCTTGATATTGCCCAATAAAAAAGCGTAGATTAAGGTCTACGCTTTTTTACTAATGAATTTAAATAAGGAAAATTAATCTCTTCTTCCGCCTCCATTTAGTGCAATCATTAACCTAAGAATGAATACAAAAAGATTTATGTAAGTTAAATACATTCCAAGAGCACCTGCTAAATATTGATCGTCGGCATATCTTCTTGGCATGGTATAGAAGTCAACAAAGGACATTGCTACAAATAATACAGTTCCAAACCCTGCAATTAACAATTCAAAGCCCCCCATTCCAAAGGCAGGAGAGAATATACTCCCAACTAATTGGATAACCATTGCAATAACAAGCCCTATCAAACCAAGTCCAACAACACCGCTAAGTGCCTGACCAACATTATCGCTCATCCTCTGGCCTGTGTAAGAGGCAATTACAAATGTGATCCCTGTTGCCAATGCTGCAGTTGCAATAGATCCAATACCAATAGCAGCATATGCATAATCGATAATCCCACTTAAAGTAAATCCAGTAAGCAAACTATATGTAGCTAATAAAGGTAATGCTTTGGAATTGTTTGCGTTATTAGCTGCGCTAGATGCTACGAAGAATAAGACTAGTTGAGCAATAATTGCTACAAAAAATAATGGATAATATACAGGACTATTTGTTAAAGTTAACCCCCCTAGCGCCCCAAAAGATGTTAATACCATTCCTCCACCTACATAAGGTAGAGCTTTTTGAACAACATTAGGGCCAACTATTGCTCTGGTTTGAGCTTCTCGAATAGCCTGATTGAAATTACTACTTGCTGGCATTTTTTTTATTAGATATGGTCATATTCTACTGGATTTTTAAAATTTAAGGGTACGGATCTCCAGAGTTATAAAGTTGTTATTTATATGCCTCAATAATTTTCTGAACTAAAGGATGACGAACAACATCTTCAACAGTTAAATAACAAAATTTTATACCTTCAGTTTCAGAGAAAATTCTTGATGCTTCGATGAGGCCGCTTTCCTGATCTTTTTTTAAATCAATTTGTGTAATATCTCCGTTTACGACCATTTTGGATCTATCACCTAATCTGGTTAGAAACATTCTCATTTGTGAGCAAGTTGTGTTTTGTGCCTCATCAAGGATAACCATAGAATTATCTAAAGTTCTACCTCTCATAAATGCCAAAGGAGCAACTTCAATTATTCCTTTATCAATTAACGAATTTGTTCTTTCAAATCCGAAAATACTATGTAAAGAATCAAAAAGAGGTCTTAAATATGGATCTACTTTTTGTTGTAAATCTCCAGGCAGAAACCCCAAACTTTCGCCAGCTTCTACTGCAGGTCTAGTCAATACAATTTTTTCAATTTTTTTCTCGTTCAATAATCTTGCGGCGCAAACAGTGGCCAAGAATGTCTTACCAGTTCCAGCAGGACCAATTGCAAACGTAAGATCAAAGTTCTCTATTGATTCAACATATTCTTTTTGCCTTACGGTTCTTGGCCTTAAATATCTTCCTTCTTTGGAACGCGCAAGAACTTTTTTGCTGAGTTCAGCATGTGAAGATGACTCTCCCAAATTTAAAGAACTTAAAGCAGCTTTAAGATCTACCTCTGGGACTTCTAAACCTTGTTCCCAAATTGGTCTAGTAAGCTCTACTAATGCTGATGCTCTCTCAATCTTAGAGATAACACCGTTCATTTCTAGTTGTAATCCTCTTATCGTTAAAGAAACTCCCGTTAGAGACTCAAACTTTTTTAAAAAAGAATTACCAGGTCCAGATAATGCTGTAGCAGCATCAGAGCTTGGCAAATCAATTGTGAAGTGACCAGTTTTGGAAACTTCTTTCATTTAGTTATTAAATAAGAATAATAATTTATCAAACCACTAGCTTTAGGTTTCATTACTATCGCTTTCTTCCTCTTTAGTTTTAGCTTTAGCTATTTTTTCCTTTTCTAACTTTGCCTTACCAATAGCAATAGAGGGCCTTTCTTTCTTTTCTAATAATCCTCCCTTCTCTAATAAAGTCCTTACAACATCGGTTGGCTGAGCGCCCTGTGTAAGTCTTGTTCTTAAAGCTTCAGTGTCAAGCCTAGTTTCCTTAGTTCTTGGGTTATAAAAACCTAGTTCTTGTAGAGGTCTGCCATCTCTTCTAGAAGTACTATTGCATGCAACAATTCTGAAACTTGCTTCTTTTTTCTTTCCAAAGCGCTTCAGGCGCAATTTAATCATCTTAAATTAATGTCTTTTTAATAATAATATCATTTAAAGGTAAAAATTTAGGAACTATAAATCAGCGAACCCTTTTTTCTTTTTATTATTTTTTTGTTTTTTAATTGGTTTATTACTGCTCATTCCTGGCATTCCTCCCATTCCTGGCATTCCTCCCATTCCTGGCATTCCTCCCATTCCTGGCATTCCGCCCATTCCTGGCATTCCTCCCATTCCTGGCATTCCTCCATTCGACATTTGTTTCATGAAACCTCTCATTCTCTGAAAATCAGCTAATACTTTATCTACATCTTTTGCTTCATAGCCACTCCCTTGCGCTATTCTTTGTCTTCTTGAAGGCTGAGCAGCAAGAACCTCAGGTTTCTGTTTCTCCTCAAGAGTCATTGAAGAAATCATAGATTCTATTTTTTTTAGTTGATCTTCTCCATTTTTTATCATCCCTTCATCAATTTTATTCATTCCAGGAATTAGTTTAATCAATCCCCCAAGTGATCCCATCCTTTTAATTAATCTCATTTGCTTAACAAAATCATTAAAGTCAAAAGTTGCTTCTTGAAGTTTCTTTTGCATTGCTTCTGCATCAGCAAGCTCTACTTCTTTTTGAGCTTTTTCAACAAGTGTCAATACATCACCCATACCTAAGATTCTGCTAGCCATTCTTTCTGGATGAAATGGTTGCAGTGCTTCTATTTTTTCGCCTACACCAATAAATTTAATTGGTTTGCCACTTATTTTTCTTATTGATAAAGCAGCGCCTCCTCTTGAGTCGCCATCCAGCTTTGTTAGTATCGCTCCTGTAATTCCTACTTTTTCATGAAATGACTTTGTCAAGTCAGCAGCTTCTTGCCCAATCATAGAATCAACAACAAGTAAAACTTCATCAGGATTAGAAAGTTCTTTTATCCGAACCATCTCACTCATCATTGAATCATCAATTTGCAATCTTCCTGCAGTGTCAATAATGATCGAATTGAAATCATTTTCTCTAGCAAAATTTAATGCGTCCTTTGCTATTTCTTCTGGTTTACAATTTTTTTCTTTGGCTGAAAAAACTTCCAAGTCATATTGACTTCCCAATGTTTTAAGCTGCTCAACTGCTGCTGGTCGATAAATATCTGCAGCAACCAAAAGAACTTTTTTATCTTTTTCTTTCAAATAAAGGCCTAATTTTCCTGTTGCAGTTGTTTTACCGGCCCCCTGAAGTCCTGCCATTAAAATAACAGTGGGACCTTTTTCATTTTCGTTTAATGGAGAATTTTCATTCCCCATAATGTTAATCAATTCTTTATTTACAACCTCTATAAATTTTTGACCTGGATTTACACCCCTAACTACTTCTTCTCCAATAGCTTTATCTTTAACATCTGAAATAAATTCTTTTACTACAGATAAACTTACATCAGCATCTAGTAATGCCCGTTTCACTTCATTCAAGGCATCATTTATATTATTTTCACTAATTTTTGCTTCGCCTCTTAAACCTTTTACCGCGTCTTCAAAGCGTGATGAGAGTTCATCAAACATTATAAAAAAGTATTTTCAATTATTATAGATGATCTCAAATCTAATACCTACAAGCCGGGAACGAAATCAACCAATTTCCATGATCCATCTTGGAAACCCAAAATATATTTAACCTTCCAAGGTTGAGGTTTTTTGTCTGAAATCAATTCTCCAGATTTTTTTATAAATTTTTCTGAAAAGCTTAAATCCACAAAAACAACAATCCTTGATGAGGATTGAGAGGCTAATTCTATTTTTTCAATTTTTGCATTCCTAATAGTAATTATTCCTTTTTGAATATCTTTCTCTCTCTCTTCAATCGTTCTTTTTATTAAACCTTCTTGAGCAACTTTAGAAAGATTTATTTCACTTTTTCCAGCTAGGTAACTATGTTTATTGGAAAGCCATGAATTTATTAAGGTTTTTATTTGATCAAGAGATGGTGAGGGATCAGTAATTTCTTCTAATTTAAATGAATTGTTTGTGTTTAATTGCTCTTTTATAAACTTAATTTCATTTGAAGAAGTTTTTTTAATTTCTTGGATAATAGTTTTCTCACCAATCTTTTGATTCTCATCTGATGCTACAAAAGAATTCTCCACAACAACTTCATCTTGAATTGAATTTTTAAAATTATTTCTTAAAAATCCAACAAAAATACCAAATATAAATAAGATCAAAAATGCATATAGATAGATTAAATAAGGAGATTTACTTATGATTTCTTTATCATTCAAAAATTCACCGAAAGTAAATTTTAATTCAGCAATTTTTTCAATTAAAAATTTATAAAAAAGTATTGATTTATTTTTGAGTATTTCCTCATTGAATTTATTTTCTTGTAAATCAATCTTTCCATATGATTTTTTTATGCCACCTGGCCAAGGTAATTTCCCTTCATCAATATTTTCCATTGTATTATCAAAATCTTTAGTAACTTTTGTGGAAGATTCTTTTTTATTCTGTTGGTTCTGCAAATTTAGTTTAATTGTAGTTTTATTCGATTTCTTGTCTAATTGTTCAATAAATTCTTGAATTTCCCTATCCTCAAACCAAGAATCTAAATCCACCTCTTTAGATTCAATGTCTCTATAACCAACTAAAACGTCATTCTCTAACCAATTCTTACAGAATATGCATATCGCTTCTAACTTATTTCCTGGATGATTATTAAGCCAATCTTGTAAATTTTCATCAGGACTACTAGAGAACCTTGCAGAAGCTTGATCAATATCTGCTAAAAGCAAGTCTAAACAACCAACAAGAGGCATTGAATCGAGACCTGATAAATTTAGTTTTTTTAAAATTTTCCTTGCTTCAAATAATTTTTCCGGTTTTCTTCTTGAAAAACCAATTGCAGTTAAGGATAAAAACGCTAAAAATCCAGCTTCTAATGATCCTCTTTTTTGTAATTCAAGAAACAAATCTATCTGTTCTTGTACTGTCAAATAAGGCTTTATTTGTTGAAAAAAAGCCTCAAATTCTTGCTGATTGAGATAATTTCCATACTCAGATTTATTATTACCTTCCAAACCGCCTCTCTTTATTATTAAATTTTCCAACATACTTAAACCTTTTTTATGAGACTCCTGATCACTTAATTCTCGACTTACTAAATCCAGGATTCTATAAGGGAGAAGAGAAATTAAATCCTCTTCAAGATCTTTCCTTCTTTCTCCAAGCTTGCCCATTCTTTGAAGAAGCTGTATACCCTCATGTAAAAAGTCTGCAGCATTTGAATATGATCTAAGCTGTTGTTCTTGAATTGCAGAATCTCTGGATGTTAATGCAGCCAATAAAGTTAGATCAGCTTCTCTAGAACTACCCAAAGCAGGGGTTTGTGGAGGCTGTAAAGCTTTTTTAGTAATTTTAAAAGCCTCTTTAGGAGAACCTGATTCCCAAAGAAGTATTAGCCCTGCTACTTCTCTATTGGAAGAAAACTCCAATCCAGAGGCTCCATTTAATAACAAATTTTCGTATTCTCTCCTACTTTCTGGATCTGTAAGCAAATCAGCCGTCAAACGAAGCAACTCAGATCTTTGAGTTAAAACTTCATAAGTAAAACCTTCATCAGGAGTTTTATCTAAACGTAATTGAAAAGCCCTTAATATTTCCTCAGATGTTGCAGAGGGGCTTACACCAATTAAGCGAAAATGGTCTAAAGGAAGTTCCAAACAAATATCCTAATGAAAATTCTTAGACAAATCTTATCAAGTTAAAAATTTTTTTCATAAGGTCTTACAGAGTTTTAAAAAAAAATCATGAAAATCGACCCTCACACCTTAGAATGTTAACAAATCAAAACTTCATTAAGGTATTTTCTTGGAAACACACGTAGAGAGAATCTCAAATCTTCAAGACATAAAAAAAGCCGAATTAAATCGAGAAACCGGATTATTTCTTTATGAAGATATGACACTTGGTCGAAGATTCGAAGATAAATGTGCAGAAATGTACTACAGGGGAAAAATGTTTGGCTTCGTTCATTTATATAACGGTCAAGAGGCTATAAGCACTGGAGTAATAGGTGCTATGAAGAAAAAACATGATTGGTTTTGTAGTACATACCGCGATCATGTCCACGCACTAAGTGCAGGTGTACCCTCTTTTGAAGTAATGAGTGAGCTTTTTGGTAAATCCACAGGTTGCAGTAAAGGCAGAGGTGGTTCCATGCACTTATTCTCAAGAGAGCATCACTTGTTGGGTGGATATGCATTTATTGGAGAAGGTATTCCAGTTGCTCTAGGATCAGCCTTTTCCAGTAAATATAAAAAGGAAGTTTCTGGAAATAATAATAGTGATGCAGTAACTGCAGCATTCTTTGGAGATGGGACTTGCAATAATGGACAGTTTTTTGAATGTTTAAATATGGCCCAACTATGGAAATTACCCATAATTTTTGTTGTTGAGAATAATAAATGGGCTATTGGAATGGCTCATGATAGAGCAACCAGCAATCCCGAAATCTGGAGAAAAGCCTCTTCTTTTGGCATGCATGGTGAGGAAGTTGATGGCATGGATGTTTTAGCCGTAAGAGGGGCAGCACAAAGGGCAATTAAGCGTGCTAGAGCAGGAGAAGGGCCTACTCTTTTAGAATGCTTGACTTACAGATTTAGGGGGCATTCTCTTGCTGATCCTGATGAATTAAGGTCTGAGAAAGAAAAGGAGTTTTGGGGGAAAAGAGACCCTATTAAAAAACTAGCGAAAGAAATTATTGATGGGAAATTTGCAACTGAAGAAGAATTAAAAAGTATTGAAAAGAAAATAGATACTGAGATTACAGAATCCGTTAAAAATGCTTTAGAAGCTCCTGAACCGCCATCAGGAGAATTAACTAAATATATTTGGGCAGAAGATTAAATTAAATACCACTTGGTAATTTTCTGGTTAAATTTCTTAATTTTCTTAATGCCTTGAGTTCAACTTGTCTGACTCTTTCCCTAGAAACTTCTAGCAATCTCCCTATTTCAGCTAGAGTATGTCTCTCATTTCCATCAAGTCCAAATCTTAACTTAAGAACATGTTGTTCTTGTTCGCTTAAATTACTTAACCACTTTCCAAGTTGCTCTTGATGCATCTTCTGCTCAACCTGATCTAAAGGCTCCTCATTATTACTATCTGCAATCAAATCACCTAAAAAGCTCCTACCATCATCACCATTAACTGGAGCATCTAAACTACTTGTTGATAAAGCTTGTCTTAGAACAGAATCTAATTCTTCAACATCAATTTCCATTGCTTCTGCAATTTCAACTCTGCTTGGCATAGCACCAAGTTTATGTGCCAAATCTCTACTAACTTTTCTTATAGAAGCTAATCTTTCGCTTAAATGAACTGGTAAACGGATTGTTCGAGATTGACAAGCAATTGCTCTTGTCATACTTTGTCGAATCCACCAAAAAGCATATGTAGAGAACTTATATCCTCTTGTTGGATCGAATTTTTCAACAGCCCTCTCTAACCCAAGTGAACCTTCTTGAACTAAATCAAGAAGTTCAAGTCCTTTACCTTGATATTTTTTTGCCACACTTACAACTAATCTTAAATTCGCCTTCATCATTCGCTCTTTGGCTCTTCTGCCAACTTTAATTGTTCTCTTTTGCTGGGTTGTGAATTCTTTAGTTTTCTCACTTAATTGACCATCCTCTGTGAGAATCATCATTTTTTGGACTTGATTTCCCAATTCAATTTCTTCGGCAGGAGTTAACAAAGGGACTCTGCCTATATTTTGCAAATACCAACTAATTGGATCATTACCTCTTCTTTTTTGGGGTTCTGCTTGAGCCGGAATCGATGAAACCATTATTTTTACCTTATGAGGTATTAAAACTTTCCTACACTTTCGCGTAACTAGCCCAATATTTAATGCGCGCTTCAGATTTCAAGTAATATTTGTTTATTTATGTGTTTAAAACTTGAAATAACTCTTTTAAATTGTTTCTTTCAAGATATTTGCCTCGTTTTCCTATTTCTCATTAATTTTGATAATTCATCACCAATATCAGATGCATTTGATCCCCTTTTACACTTTGATGCAGCAAATGAATGTAAAAGTACATATTTAGCAAAAAAATCAGTTTTGATATTTCTACAAAAAGTTAAATCAATCGCAGAACTACCAGCTACAAAACCAGAGAGAAGGTCACCCAAACCTGCTCTAGCTGTCTGAGAATCAGTCCCAAAAATTTGCCACGCTTTTTTATTGTCAGCGACTATGCTGTTAGCTCCTTTTAATAAAATACTAATATTGTATTCTTTTGCAGCTTTAAGAGCTAGTCCAAGACTAGTATCACATTTGATATTTGGGAATAACCTTGAAAATTCTTTGCTATGAGGAGTAATCCATGTTTTAAATTTTCTCTCTAAAAAGAAATTTGCCCCTAAATTAGATTCCGAAATTCTATTAAGTGCATCTGCATCCAAGATCAATAACCCTCCATAATCCATAAGATATTCTTTTGATTTTTGCCAATCATCATTATCAATTCCTATTCCTGGGCCGACAGCTACTGAATCAAATGCACTTAAATCAATATTTTTTAATGCACCAAATAAAGATGCATTTCCATTCTGATTTGACTGCATAGTATCCTTTAAAACTATTTCTGGAGCAACTTGCCAAATAGATTCAGCAACTAACTCAGGAAGGACAGCCGAGATATAGCCTGCTCCACTTGAGATAGCCCCTCTTATTGCCAAGTATGCAGCTCCTGGATATTTTTCACTTCCAGCGATTAATAATGTTCGTCCTCTTTTATATTTGTTGGAATTTTTTGGTAAAGAAGGTAAATCAATATTTTTTAAATCTTTGTAAGTAACCTTAAAAATCTTTTTATCAACTTTTGAAAGTTTACTAATAGGTACCCCAACATCTATATGGTGCAATTCTCCAATAAAAGGCAATGCAGAATCTTGAGTCAACCCAATCTTATTAAGACCAATTGCCAAGGTATAGTCTGCCTTTACTGCTTTATCTAAAAAAGGCTCTCCTTTATCAGGACATAATCCTGTTGGAATATCAATACTTATTACCTTGCTATATTTGTTATAAAATTTTTGATTAAACAGTTTAATTAATTTATCATCAACTTTTCTTGTTTGATTATTACCAAAAACTGAATCAATCCAAAGATCTTTCCCACTTGCATCAGGAGGCTCTACTAATTTTGTGACACCAATAGATGTAAGATAATTAAGGTGGTCATTTGTTAGTGTTTTTTTTATTGGGAATGGACACCATACCTGAACATAAAAACCTTTCAAAAAAAGCTCTCTAGCTATCACTGCACCATCCCCGCCATTATGCCCAGGACCTATAAAAACAGTTATTCCATTCTTGAGAAGAGGTTTCCTTTTTAAGAGCCATCTACTAATTTGGATACCAGCTTTTTCCATCAATGCTTCTTGTGGCATTCCATCAGAAAACATTTCTTTCTCTACTATCAACATTTGCTTTGAATCAACAATTAAATGTTTAGAATCAATTGTTGGCCATACAATTTCATTCATAATTAGTAAAAGCAATTGAAGAACTGTTCAAAAATTTAAACTTCCATGTTAAAGACACAAAAGGATAAAAAATTAGAGAACTTTTTTTCTTCTAATAATAAAACTAAAAAGAAGAAAAATATTATTGTAGGTCTTTCTGGGGGCGTAGATAGTTCCCTTTCAGCTGCTCTTCTTGTAGAAAGAGGCTGGAATGTTGAGGGACTAACTCTTTGGCTAATGAAAGGACAAGGCTCCTGTTGTTCTGAAGGATTAGTAGATGCTGCTGGCCTTTGTGAAGATTTGGGTATTAATCATAAAATAATAGACTCAAGAGAAATTTTCGAAAGAGAGGTAATTAGAAAAACTACTGAAAGCTATGAGAAAGGATTCACTCCACTGCCATGTTCGATGTGCAACAAGAATGTGAAGTTTGAAGAGATGCTTAATTACGCAATAAACAAAAAAGAATTTACTCATATTGCGACCGGACATTACGCAAGGATAAAAAAATCATCTTATGCTAAAACACTTCATTGCAAGAGCTTTGAATTTAAGGACTTCCTTCTTCTCAGAGGTGCCGACGAAAACAAAGACCAAAGTTATTTTCTTTATTCTCTTTCACAAGAAGTACTAAGCAGATTAGAATTTCCTCTTGGTGAAATGAAAAAAGAAGAGACAAGAAAGGAAGCCTTGAGATTAGGCCTTAGAACTGCTAAAAAACCAGAAAGTCAAGATTTATGTTTAGTTGAGCATTATGGATCAATGCAGAGATTCATCGACAAACACATTGAACCCAAAGAAGGAGAAATTGTACATGTAAATGGGAAAGTCCTGGGAACGCACAATGGTATTCAGCACTTCACAGTAGGTCAAAGAAAAGGTTTAGGCATCGCTTGGCCGGATCCATTATATGTAAAAAGTTTAGACAGGGTAAAAAACATAGTTTACGTAGCAGATAAAAGTGATTTATTTAATAGGGAAGCAATAATTACTAAGGTTAACTGGGTTTCAATCAAAGAACCTAAAAAAGAGATAGAAGTAGAAGCACAAATCAGATATAGAAGTCATCCAGTAAAAGGAACTTTAATACCTTTGAAAAATTTTGATAATCCAACTACAACATTTAAATTAATTTTTGAAGAAAGTCAAAGTTCGGTAACTCCCGGACAAGCTGCAGTTTTTTATAAAGGAGAAATTTTATTAGGTGGTGGATTAATTAGTTAATTTTCCAAAAGAAATTTAATCCCATAAATAATATAAACAAAAACAAAATAGGTTTATCTCCAAATTTTGTATAGAAAGTCTTTTCGGATGAAAAATTAGGGAACACTATTTCATTTTGCTCAACATCATAATCTAAAAGTTTAATTATTTTTCCATCATCTTGAACTAAGCCCGAAGGACCGGTATTTGATACTAGTAAATTATTTTTCTTATTTTCAATACTTCTTAATCTAGCCAAAGATAGGAATTGATTATAAAGCTTAGTTGGATATGGATCTAAATTTGCTGCAGTTATTATTAGTTTTGCACCGCTATTAATAGCCTTTCTTATTTCTAGTCCATCACTAATTTCGTAACATATAGCTACTGCTAGTGGGGGTGTAAATTTAGGATCAAAAAATCGTGAATCAGAGCCTGGCTGAATTCCTCCTACTGCAGATAATCCTCTTGAAAAACTATCTAGAAATCTAGGTATTTTTTCACCTATTGGAACAAGTCTATTTTTATCTATAAATGAGGTAAAAGATTTATCTCCAATTTGAAATCCGAGTAAAGAACTTCTTAACTCATTATTTAAATTTCTGAAACCTCCTGACAAGGTATTAACCTTAATTCCCTTAGAAAAATAAAAATTATTGGATAGAGTTCCTTCAGGAGCAACAAGAAGTTTCGCTTTGTTTGATAAAGCATATTTTTGAGCGATAGATAGCTTTTCTTCAATAAATTCATCATTTATTTTTAATTTTTCTCTTGTTGGTATATTAGTTTGCCAAATAGCTACTGGATATTCATAATTTCTTTTTATTGGAGTTGTTAAACCTCCAAATAAATGTAAGAAAATAAAAACTAAAAGTCCTAAAAGAAATAATTTTTTAAAGTAAAGTTTTCTTTCCCATCTACCTTGAATATAAAAAATCCAAAATCCAATCAATATTTGTAATACGCATAAACCACTTGCACCAATCCATCTTGCTAAACCAGCAAGATAAATATCACCTGGGATAAGACTCTCTCCTAAACCTATCCAAAAAAAAGGTGTTTGAGAAAGTATCAATTCACCAATACCCCAAGTCAAAGATAAAAAAAATACTTTTACTGTTAAAGGTAATATCTTCATTTTGAAAACATCCTCTTTCCAGAGAATAATTTCAACTAACCATCCCCATAAATAAACTAATATCCCACCCAAAAAAGCGCAAAATAATAATATTAAAGTGGCAATAATTAAACTTGCAAGCCATGAAAACCCAAGCCATGTCAATGGATGAAGATCATAAAGCCAAGAATGACTTATCAAGATAAAGAAAAAACCCCAACAAAAATTTGCTATTTTCCTTTCACTTCCCTTCCATAAAATAAATAATGATATCGGCATAAAAATCAGCCAAAAATGAGTTGAAACTGAAATTCCTCCTAAAATACCTCCTAAACTAGGGTAAAAATATTGTCTTAGACTTTTAATTTGATTTGGGATTAACAATCTAAAAGTACGAAATTAAATTTATAATCACCCATTTATTGTACCTTCATTCTGTAAACTAAGTTATAGTAACTTTCAAAATTTAAGTGAAAGAAGTCTTTATTAGTTTTGCAGTTTTTGTTTTTTGTGTTTCATTAACTCTTTTCAGTCAATTTAATTCTCCTCTAGTTGTTAATGCTGCTGAATCAGAAACTCAGTCAGTTCAAAGAACACCTCTTGCAAAATCATCAAATGTCTCAAATAATAATTTATTTGAACTAGACCCATCAGATCCAAATCCTATACTTTTCGCTATGGCAGAAGAAACACCAATAGAAAACAATTCAAGGACTACAGAAAGTGGTCTAGTTATTGCAGATATCGTAAACGGGGAAGGAGATGAGGCTATTGCTGGGCAAACAGTTACTGTAAATTACACAGGAACACTAGAAGACGGGACACAATTTGATACCAGTATCGGCAGAGCTCCATTCAGCTTCCCCTTGGGTGCTGGGAGAGTAATAAAAGGTTGGGACGAGGGTGTAGCAGGCATGAAAGTTGGAGGCAAAAGAAAATTAACAATACCTCCGGAACTTGGATACGGATCAAGAGGAGCTGGAAATGTAATACCTGCTAATGCAACTTTAATATTTGAAGTTGAATTATTAAAAGTCAATTAAATTAAGTAAGAAAAATATCTAAGACTTTTCAATTTAGTTAATCTCCAAGTAGTATATATACAACACCAAATATTTGAAATGTTAAGTAAATTCATCAATTCTTTTCTAGATAAAAAATCCCCAATGACAGTCCATGCTCACTGCGATGGTCCTTGTGGAGTTTACGACCCAGCATCTACGAGAGTTGCTGCTGAAGCAGTTCTATCAATGACAAAAAAACTTATTGCATTAGAAGCTCCTTCCAGTACTGATTCAGCAGAGTGGGCATCATACAGTAATACATTTTCTAGATATGTTGCAGTTAAAGAAGAGCAAGCAAAAGAAACAAAGAAAGAGATTCTAATTTTGTGGACAGATTACTTTAAACCAGTTCACTTAGAAACTTATCCAGACTTACATGAAACCATTTGGAAGGCGGCTAAATTATGCAGTGCATGCAAAGTTAATATTGACTTAGCCCAAGCTGAAGAACTCATGATTTATGTAGAAAAAATTCATAATATTTTCTGGGCTTCAAAAGGAAGATCAGACGCTTTTGTAAAAGCTAGTTAATCAGAGTTATTTTCAAAAGTTTTTTTGATTTTATTTTATTTTTTTTAGGTTTAAGAAAAACCGCGATTATTAGTGGTGAATCTATGTTTCCTAACCTAAAAGAAGGTGACATTGTATTTTTTAAAAAATATAAAAAGAATAAATCAATCCTCAAAAATCGACAAATAGTTATTTTTAATCATCCAATTAAAAATAAAAACCTAATAAAAAGGATAAAGTCAGTAAATCAAAATAACGTTGAGGTTATTGGCGACAATATTGAATTTAGCGAAGATAGTAATAAATTTGGATTAATCAATAACGAAAAAATAATTGGGATTGTCACATCTAAATTAATTATTCCTAAATTAAAAAATTTTTTAATTCAAAAAAACAGAAGCACTTCTTTGAATCCAAAATAATCCCAAAGAAAAGGAAAGCCCTCCTGCTACAGCTATTAATCTTTTAATAAATTTTTGACTTGCTTTAAAGGTAGTCAAAGATATTAAACAAGTAAAAAGATTCATACTTATGAGTGAACCAATCAAATATGAAATCAAATATAAGCAAGCGCTTGTTAAAGGTAGTGCTAAAGCAGGAAGAACTGCAAGAAAATGTGAACCCCCAGCTATACCGTGTAGCAAGCCTAAACCAGTCAAAGCATGTGAGTGCTTATTATTATTTTTTTGTTCCTTAACATGAAAATGAAAGTGACGATGGGCAATTCCATTCTCATGCTTATGGGAATGCGAGTGGATACTTAATTGAAAAGAATTTTTTATAGCAAATACTCCAACAATTAGAAGTGAAATTCCAACTAGGAATTCGGCAATACTAGAAAATTTGTTTATTGGCGTAATATCCTTAATAAAAATCGCTAGAAAAGCTAACAAGAGGACTCCTGAAGAATGTCCCAAGCCCCATGAGAAACTATTTTTAAGAGCTTTTTGGGGATTATTAATCGCTGCTGGTGCCATTGCAATTAGATGATCAGCGCCACTAACTACATGCACAAATCCTCCGACTAGACCTGTTAAAATTACAGCCTTCATATATATTCAGTACAACTCTGTTTATTCAATTTTATAGCACGATTTGAAGTCAATATTAAATTGAGGTAAATAATTTCTTGAATGATTGTTCAATATCAGTTTCTCTCATAAAAGTTTCACCAATTAATACTCCCTTGATTCCAATAGATCTAAGCGATTCTAAATCTTCGGCGCAATTAATTCCAGATTCACTTATGGAAATAATATTTTCTTTTAAAAATATATCTGCATATGTATGCATCAATTCTATTGATGTTTTTAAATCTGTTTTAAAAGTCTTTAAGTCCCTATTATTTATTCCAATCAAATTAAAAGATTTTAACTTTAGAATCCTTTCTAATTCATTAGCGTTATGGACTTCAACAAGAACACTCATCTTTAAATTATCAGCTATTTTCTTTAAATAAATTAAATCGTCATCACTTAAAATCGCAGCGATTAATAATATTGCATCAGCACCAGATACCCTTGCTTTATAAATCTGATAAGCAGAAATAATAAAATCTTTGCAGAGTAGAGGGAGATTAGTTGATCTCCTTACATTTTCGAGTATTTCATAACTACCTTGAAAGAACCTTTTATCGGTAAGAACTGAGATACATGATGCACCTAATCCTTCATAACAAATTGCTATGTTTTCAGGGTTAAAATCTTTTCTAATAACTCCTTTACTCGGACTAGCTTTTTTTATTTCAGCAATAACTCCTGGTTTTATTTTTGACTCCAAAATATTTTTATAAAAATCTTTGGGAGTAGGAAGTTTTTCAATCTTTTTGATGAGATCTTCTAAAGAGACTATTTTTTTAAAATTCTTAATTTCAATATCTTTGTGCCATACAATTTCTTCCAGAATATTTTTTGCTTGTGCTTCTCTATGAGGTACAGCATATTCTAAATTTTCTACCCTTACTGTTGGATTTGGTGGCCTGCGTCTTATCTCCATTAATTTTAGAATTATTTTATTTGAGAAGCTGCTTGTTTATATGCGACCTCAACTACTTCACTAAGAGTAGGATGAGTATGAACTTCTTTAGATAATTGAATTACATCTTGGTTCCTTGAAATAGCGTTCGAAATTTCTTGAATTAAATCAGCTGCATGCAACCCAAAAATATGAGCACCTAAAACTTTCCCATTATCTTTGTTAAAAATCAACTTTAGCAATCCGTCACTCTCCAATTCAGCCAATGCTTTTGAATTAGCCTTAAAGAAACTTTTGACAACTCCCAAAGTAAAATTTTCTTTTGCAGATATCTCTTTAGCTTCAGCTTCAGAGAGACCAACTGAACTTATCTCTGGGTGAGTAAAGGTTGCTGCAGGGATACTTTTATAGTTAATTTCGACATTACCACCGCAAATATTATCAACAGCAATAGTACCCTGCGCTGCAGCTGTATGGGCAAGCATTAGTTTTCCCGTTACATCTCCAACGGCCCAAATGTTAGGTATTATTTCATCACCATTCTTAACTCTCATCTGATCATCTACAGGAATGAAACCTTTTACTGTTTCAATACCAACCGACTCAAGATTTAAGTTATTACTATTAGGACTTCTACCAGTTGCAACTAGTACAGCGTCAACTTCTAAAGTTTCTACAACTTCCTTAGATTTTGCATCCGTCAGTTCTATTTTTACAGGGCATCCAGGTATTATTTTTGTCGCAAAGACATTTGATTTTGTGTCTATATCTCTTGCTTGAATAAGGTTCTTCTTAGCAATTTTAGTGATGTCTGGATCAAATGTTGGCATAATATTCTCCAAAGCCTCGATCATGGTAACTTCACAACCAAGCGCGGTATAAACATCAGCAAATTCTAGTCCTATATATCCGCTTCCAATAATTGCTATCCATCTTGGAAGCCACTCAAGTTTAACCGCATCATCACTAGTGAATACGGTCCTATTATCCAAAGTTATTCCACGGGGTACAAAAGGAGAAGAGCCTGTAGCTATAACAATATTCTTACATGTAAAAATTTTATCAATTCCGTTTTTATCTCTTACACCTACTTTTTGATTTCCTTCAATTCTTCCAATGCCCAAAATAATTTCAACTCCACTCCTTTTAAGAGTTTTTGTTAAATTTTCTCTAACATTTAAAACTAAATTATTTGCATGATCTGCAATTTTTGATCTCTCGAACCTTACTGGGGAAGCATGAATACCAAATTTAGCTAAATGTTCATAATCAGCTATTTCTCTAACTTTTCCACTTGCAGCCAAAAGAGCTTTAGATGGAACACAACCCTTGTTAACACAAGTACCTCCCATATCAGAAGATTCTACTATTGCGACTTTCAGTCCCTTGCCAGCAGCATGTTTAGCGGCATCAAAACCTCCATATCCTGCTCCTATTACAATTAAATCAAAATCAAAACTTGAATCAGTCACTTTTTATTTATTTATTAGAGGTGTATGCGACTCTTTTTCGTTCTAGTAATAACGGAACTGCAACACAAGCCACATTCAATGATTCTACAAGCTCACTATGCGGAATTGTAATTGTTTCATTAAAAGCTTCTTGAATTTTTTTATGAATACCTTGACCTTCATTACCCAAAATCAAGACAGTAGAGTTAGTCCAATCAATTTCCCAGTATGGTTTTGAAGATCTTTCTGAGCTTTTATTAAAGCTACTAGTGGAAAAAATCTTAAATCCTT
>CACGHR010000006.1 GCA_902572915.1 uncultured Prochlorococcus sp. | reverse complement strand
TTATTAAGCGCTTTGCCTACCTCTATTTTTATTTTTAGAGGTTCATTACCTTTAGTTAGTTATATAAATAACTGGATTGAAAATATAATAAATAATTATGATGATTCGGAAGTTATAGATACTGATTCTGTGCCTTTAGATGATTAATTTAATCAAATCCAAGAAATAATTCTTTGTGTACAACAAGAACATCAAATAAAGTTGTTCCATGAATAGGACTTAATGGGATTTTGTCTATATTTAATGCTTCTGCGCAAATTAAATGAGCATCCCATTTTGTATTGTGATCACTTATTTCGATTGACCACTCAATTACTTTTTTGAAATGATCTGGCATCTCCGAACCAATTTTTTTGCAAATTTGACATAGAACTGACAAAAGAGGAGGTTTTGATGGCCTTTTTAAATCTTTAATAAGACTAGGTTGTGTAAAAACACTTGTATAGCGGATGTAGTCTATCAATTCATATTCTTCTTTAGTAAGAGCTGCTTTATCTAATGCTCTTTCAAATTCGTCTATGGGGGTTATGGGCCTATCCAAGATATTATTTTTTGCTGTTTTCTGAATCTATTTTTTCTTGATTAATTTCATTGGTTTGATTGCTTTCTATAGATTTAGGAGATTCATCTTCTTCGTTCATAACTTGGTCGATTTCATTTTGAAATTCATTCGATGCTTTTTTAAGACTTTTCAAAGTTTTACCAAGCTGTTTCCCTAATTCTGGAAGCTTTTTTGGACCAAAAATTAAAAGAGCTAAGATAAGTATTACAGTAACTTCAGGCAAACCTACACCAAAAATATTCATAACTGATAACTATTTAACTAATTAGGAAATCTACTATTAAATATAGTCAAATCATGTGAAAATTTCATTCTCGGAAGAGCTTTTTTAATATTAAAAAATTTTGAAAAATATTATTGTTATTAATACTCCTTTAAAGAAAACTAACCAAAGTAATTGATAATCACTCAATTTCAGTTTTTTTTGGTACCAATTTATAAGAGTTTTATGTTTGTCTATTAATTTTCTCATTTTCACCGAGATAATTTATTACTATCACTTATTTTATCTTAATTTCTTTTATTATTATTTTATAGAAATCCTACATTCAATCCATAATAGATTATTCTATTAGATTTTATTCTTTTCTAAATTATTAAAACTATTCGCTAAATATCTACCTTCAAAAAAAAAATGAAGTACTTATTTGTTGTTTTTTATCTATTCTTTCTAATTTATCCAGCTGAAGCCGTTACAACAAAAATGTTTAAAGTATTGGATACGTGTGCAAGATATCGACTCGGTGAGATTAATGCTAATGAGGCTATAGAAAAACTAAAATTAAAAAATTCTTCCATTAGTCAGCCAAAGGATCTAGTAAAAAAATATTGCTCAGTATTTACTCCAAATGAAAAAATTGAATTTTAAATTTAGCACTATATATTTAATTATTCTTTTTTAAATAATCTTTAGCTTTGCTTCTTATTTCTTTAACTTTTTTATAATTAGTTATTTTTAAATTAAAAATAACTCCCAAAAAAAGAATAAGAAATAAAAAAATATAAATTATTAATTCCATATTATTGAATTAATAAATTTACCATAGTTGAATTCACCATAGTTTATTTCAATAATTTTTTAGTATCTTATAAAACAAAAAAACTGACTTTAATATCAGTTATTTACTTCAAGGCCACAAAAAAAACATATTAACCTCTAATATAGAATTTTATAAAGAATTATTGTGCAGATTGGAGATAAAATTCCAGAATTTTCTTTACTGGATCAAAATGGAGTTAAAAGATCAAATAAGGGTTTAAAAAATCCCCTTGTTTTGTTTTTTTATCCAAAAGATGATACGCCGGGTTGCACTATAGAAGTTTGCGGATTTAGAGATAAATATGACTTATTTAAAGTATTAGGCGCACAAGTTTGGGGAGTAAGTAATGGAAGTACCTCAAGTCATTTGGCATTTGCTAATAAAAATAAATTACAATATCCATTACTTTGTGATACGAATGACTCTCTTAGGAAAACTTTTAAAGTTCCTAAAGTATTAGGTTTTATGGATGGTAGGGTAACTTACGTTATTGATCGCAAAGGGACAGTTAGGCATATTTTTAGAGATTTATTGAATGGTCCTGAACACATTAAAGAGGCTATTAGAGTACTTAAGGAAATTCAAAATCAATAAATTATTATTCAAAGAATTTTAGATTAATAAGTTTTGTTTTATTATAGTTTCAGCTTTTTTAACTATATGAAGAAAATAGGAATGCAGGCTGTTGATCTTGCTATTCAAAATGGAGTGGATCTTGACGGTACTCCAATCCCTCAAAAAATGCTTGATCTATACAATAGAATTATGGATGAGGAGAATAAAAGAAAAAGGAGTGGTGTTAAAAAATCAATGAGAAATAGATGCGTCAAAACTGGTTCTAAGCATTTTGATAAAGAAACATTGAATCAATTATTAATAGACTCGGGATGGGAAGGTCTCAAAGAAAAAGAAATTTTGTTTTTTTATAACTAAAAATTTTTAAATTATCTTGAAATTTATATATGGTAATTTTTACTTAAATTAAAAGATTGAGAACCAACAAAGTATTTATTTAGATCTAATTTTTTAAATTATTTAAACCATCCTTTTTTGTTAGAGGATATTATTTTCTCTTTTTCAGCTTTTGTTTTATTACTTGCTTTTTTGAAAGCCAAGTTGGCTTCGATAACTGTAACTATTGATATGAAAAAAAGACCAGAAATCCCAATTATTTGTTCATTTTGAGAAGGTTCTGAATCACCTTGTAAAAAAATACCTAAAGCGAACCATGCAGTACTAGCAGTGATGGTAAAAAAATAGGGTTTCCATCTTCTTTGATATAAGTAACCTGATCCTAAACCAGGAAGAAAATTCAAAAAAGATGCTACCCATCCTTTTGAAGATGCAAGTATTTCGTCTCTTGAGGGGTAAGACATTTATGTTAGGTATTTATTAAATGTGAATTTATATAAGCAAAAGATATTGCTGCACAAATTACCCAACTAAAGGGTAAGAACATTCTTATTTTTTCTTTATTGTTATTCATTTTTTAATTATGGAAAATTTTTTTAAAATCTGTGGATTTAATAGATACCTTAAAATCAGAAGAATTAAAAAAGACGGTTTTTAACCGTCTTTGAAAAAAGTAATTTCTCTAAAAATAAATTATTTATCTTTTGAGACTGAGAGTACTTTAAGTTGTTTTTTTACTTCTTTTTCTCTCTCTTCAAGATGTTTTAGTTGAGCTTTAAAAGCATCTTCAAGTCTTACTTTTTGTGTTGTAATTTCATCAAGCTCTTCTTGATGTTGGTTTTTCTTTAACTCCTTCATTTCACTATCGGAAATAACATATACAGGGCGATATGAAGGTGTTTCAAAAAGAAGATCAAACATTGAATACATAAGTGACCTTTGAATTAGTACAAATTCAATATCTGATAATTCTTTGGAATATGAAAGGATAAATACCGAAGTTATTGATACGGCAAATACACCGAATTTCGGTTTACATAACATAACCGCCCAGTATTTACCGATCAAATTTTAAGGTATGTTTTAAAGTATTAAGGAGATGCTTCTAAAAATTTAAATCAAAAAGAACTAAAAATGGATTTAAAAATTACTAAAACATTAGTAATCCCATCCAACGAAATTAAATGGCGATTTTCCAGATCCTCCGGTCCTGGAGGGCAAAATGTAAATAAAATTGAAAGCAGAGTAGAGATTATTTTTGATTTAGAAGATTCCAAAGTATTAAATGATTATCAGAAAGAAATTCTTAAAAGAAACTTGAAAAACAAATTAGTAAATAATAGCTTGCGTTTAGCGGTTCAAGAACACAGAAATCAATTATTAAATAGGCAGCTAGCTTTACTAAAATTTAGTTCAATCATAAAACATGCTTTAAATAAACCATTTAAATTGAGAAAATCTACACAACCTACTAAAGCATCACAAAAGAAAAGAGTTGAGGTTAAGAAAAAACGCGGCGAATTGAAAAAAAGTCGACAAAAAGAAAAAATATATCAAATATGAATAAACTAAATAAATTTTTTCCTCGCAGATTGCAATCAAAGCATGTGATAAATTTAATTTTATTTTGGTTTATTGAATTCAACTAATGATTTCTGGTTAATTGACTCTAATTTTGTAGGGGTGATGCGTTTCTACAAAGATAGAGATTATTCTGATAAATCTATTGATTATATGATTATTGAAGAAGGAATTATTATGGGAATTCATGGAGAAAATCCTCCATTAATGAAAACTAGAAAAAAAATTGTTATTGAAGAAGCGAGATTATTATGGCAAAAATTGTTAAATGAAGGTTGGCAAAAAACTAATAAAAAATGGTGAGCAAATTCTACAAAATTTTTTTAATTTCAGAAAATAAATGAATCTTTAGGGTATAGCTTGGAAATTTTTTCCTGTTGCAAATATTTCTTTTTTTTGACGTCGTTTTCATATCTTCTCAACATCATTAGATAGTTTGTAACTCCAAAAATTATTAAAAACTCAATAAATCTTATTCCTGCATCAAAGTTCATATGAATATTAAGCTTTATTTTAATCTGACAATTACTAATCAAAAATCAATCGGTATTTATATCTAATTAATACGTCTAGTAAAAATCTTTTTTGATTGTACGGTATAAAAAATACATAATAAAAGTAATATTAAAATTGCACTAAAGCTTCCGATTGGGTTTGGAATATTTTGTGTAAAAGGCCCTGCTAAAAAAGAAGGTGT
Organism: uncultured Prochlorococcus sp.; assembly: GCA_902572915.1. Classification (GTDB taxonomy): domain Bacteria; phylum Cyanobacteriota; class Cyanobacteriia; order PCC-6307; family Cyanobiaceae; genus Prochlorococcus_A. Next base: position 26,496 of record CACGHR010000006.1, on the reverse strand, counting down.
ATTTTCTTTGAATTCTATTAATCCGTTATTTAATAAAAACCAAATACCCACTAGTCCTCCATGAATTCCTATGCAATTCCATAAAGAACCTTTATCTCTAATTTTTACTAATGATAGAAATATCCCAAGTAAAATAAATCCCAATCGTAATCCTACTATGTTCCAAAAGAGCTCATTTGATAAATTATGAACAAAGCTAAAAATTATAGCTTGTAAAGCTATTGATATTTTTGTACCATATTCAAATTTTAATTCTTCTAGTAACCAGCCTCTAAAAATTATTTCCTCTGCGAATCCAACACCTAATCCCAGTAAAATAGAATTTAACAATATTATTGGAGAGAATTCACCTATCCAAGAAATATAATTTTTTTGCAATAGTGGTACCAGAATTAGAATTATTAAAACTAAAGCAAATAAAATACCTTGAGAAAAATGGAAAAAGTTTTTCAAGAATTTGTCTTTTGTTATCCCAAGAATTATCCAAGTACTTGATTTATTTCGTTTGATATGAAACCAATATGGGAGTAAAAAGATAAAAAGTAAGAAAGTAATAATAGTACCAATTAAGGATAAATTATCTTTTTCAAAATTAAACAATAAAAGTGGCTGAGATAAAGCCCAGCCAATTCCATAAAGAATAGGAATAAAAAATATAGTGGATAAAAATCTTGGTCTTAAAAGAAAAAAACTTCTAATTAGTATCATTAAATTTTTCATTTTAGTTTGAATATTAATTAATCCCAGCCTTTGCCTTTTATTATTCTAACTACTTGTTCAAAAAGTTTTAGCTTTTTCTTTTTACTATAATTTATGTTTTTTGAAAGATTAGATAAATCTTTATAAAATTGCCGAGTTATTTTATCTTCTTTATCACTAGGCCATAGTAAGTCTGAGCCCTCTTCATATTCTTCTTTATATCTTTCTTTATTCAAGTTTTTTTTATATCGTAATAATTTAAATTTTACTTATTGCAAATGCTTAAAAGTGATGTTTATTAAATTTGTGTATTTATTTAAAATTTATGCTGATTAATCTTTCAACTTTAATTTTTACATTATTATCTCCATTGCTTATTTTTGCAGTAATAGTATCGGTTTACTTATTTCATTAGGCAGTATTTACAAATAAACTTAATTAATTTAAGGGTGTATTATGCCTACTTTTTCTAATGCAAATGATAAAACTGCAATTACAGCCATTAGTGTTAATATCTTGTTCTTTTTGATGAAATCCATAATTCATATTAATAATCTTTTTATTAAATTCTTATATAAAATAATAAATAATTAAAACTATTATAACAATTACAATGGAACCCATATACATAGGAGATTTAGTTCCCTCAATAGCTTCTTATAAAAAGATAATTGAAAAATATGATAAAGGTATAAAAGAAGGGGAATTTTATGAAGAACCTATTGGAGGAGATTTTAATTACCCTGATTGGTAAATATGCTTACTACAAAAATAACTTTTGCCTTGGCAGATTGGATTAGAGAGTGGCGTAAGTGCCGGGATAAGAATCCTTCTATTGATGAGTGTGTAAAATTTGTTCAGTGGAAATTAGAAGACTATAAACTTTCTGATAGTGATAAAAGAATAATTGAATCTATTTTGCTCTATGAATCTGAATAAATAAGGGATTATAGACTTTAATTTTATATTTATCTATAAAAAACAAAGGATCATTAAAATCCTCTTACAAATTAGGAAAAAAGTAAATCAGCATATTTACGGATTTACTGAAAATATAAAAAGGAGTAATTTATGAATGTTGAGTTCGGAGGCAATCTAAATGATTGATAGTCCGCCTGAAATTTAGCAAATTCCAAAATATAGGAAGCGTATTCCTGAGAATGGGATTATTCGAAAATTAAAGTTCAATCAATTAGTCTGATAAGACTTCGCTTTATAATTACTAGCGACAATAGGGACTGAAATTATCGAGAGAAATCCCCGAATTCACGTATTCTAGGTTTATGAGTAAATAGACTTTAAAATATGTAATTTTATATCCTGTAAGAAGGAAATCAAATAATAAAAAGGACTGTACAAGCAGTCCTTTTTTTTAACAAATTTCTTCTAAACTAGACTTCTTTTGGATATTATGGACTAATAAAGTGATTAAAAATATTTCAAAATGAAAGATCAAGTCTTGTTTCCAAAAATAGAATTACGTGAAAAGGGTTTTTTACAAGTAAGTGATATTCATACTATTTATTGGGAAAGATCTGGTAATCCAAATGGCAAAAAAATTCTTGTTATTCATGGAGGTCCAGGAGGAGGAAGTCAACCAAGATATAGAAGATACTTTGACCCAGATAAATTCGATATTATTCAATTTGACCAAAGAGGGTGCGGTTCTTCAACTCCTTTCTCCGAATTAAAAGAAAATACGACCAATCATTTAGTTGATGATATTGAGAAATTAAGGATTCTTTTAAAAATAGATACTTGGCATTTGTTTGGTGGATCTTGGGGCTCAACACTTTCACTTATATATGCGATTAAAAATCCCTCAAGAGTTAACAGCTTAACTTTGCGAGGAATATTTTTATGTAGAAAGTTTGAATTGTTATGGTTCTATCAATATGGTGCAAGTGAGATATTCCCCGATGAATTTGAAGAATATATTTCTGTAATACCAAAAGAAGAAAGAAATGATTTAATAAGTTCTTTTTATAAATATCTAACATCTTCAGATGCGAATCTTAGATCAAAAGCAGCAGCTGCTTGGACAAAATGGGAACTCTCAACAAGTCATTTAATAAATAAAAAATTTGATTTTGATAAGTCTGAAGTTAATTCTTTTTCAGATGCCTTTGCAAGGATCGAGTGTCATTATTTTATTAATAATATTTTCTTAGAAGATGATTTTATTTTGAAAAATATAAACACAATAGAGTCGATTCCAACAAAAATAATTCAAGGGAGGTATGACGTTGTATGTCCTGTTAGGAGTGCTTGGGATCTAAATAAGAAATTAAAGAATTCTGAATTAATTATTGTTAATGATGCTGGTCATTCAATGAGTGAAAAAGGTATAAGTATCGAATTAATAAAAGCTGTAAAAGGAATTCAAAATCTCTAAAAAAGAAAATATTCCTCTAAAAATTAAAGGCCATTATCTTCAATATTTTGTGCAATACTCCTAAGAAGTTCTACGATATCAGAATCTTCGCATTTAGTATCTTCTTTGAGCAGAATGCACTCGTCTCTAATACTTACATTAGTACTCCACCATATACCTGAACTATTGGTATCATCCCACTCAAATCTATTTGACATTACTTATTAATACAAATTTCGACCTCTTCATTGACTTTAGTAGAATCTTTTAATTCTTCTTTAGGTTCTTCTGGCCAGGCAATATCAAATCTTGCAATTTCTTCTGTAGCAAAACCTTCAGGATGACGAGTACAAATTTTCTTTCTCCTTACAAAAATATGATCAACTCTTTTTTCTTCATCTGGAGTAACTATCCTTTCTAGTTCTATTACTTCTGTAAAAGGAGTTGACTTTAGCTCTTTAGTAGGTTTTGGCATGTTCTTATCTTGTTAAATCTACCTTAAAGCTTAGATAACTAGACTGTGGATTTTTTAAATGGTTTTACCAAAATCATTACCTGATTATTTAATTATGAAGAATTTAAATATAAATGAATAATAAAATAATCAATTAAATTTATATCCCTAAATTTAATTCATATTGGATTTGTTTGTTGTTATTACTTTTTTTAGGTCTTTTATTGATTACTGTTTTTTTCCTTGAGCCATGCTTTAAATATATTTTTTTTGATATATCCCAGTAGCCTTTTTTTTGTGTGATTTCTTGAATCTTTTCCCTAGCTTCTCTAGATGTTTTAGAAATATCAACTATTGGTTTAATGTATTCTAATTTTGAGTATTCTTCATTATTAAATTTGCTTAGTAACCAAGGCTCATGAATAAAATTATCAGTTACTTTTTTTAATTCTGGGACCCATTTTTTTATAAATCTACCCTCGGGGTCGTGATCTTTTCCCTGCTTGATAGGATTGTAAATTCTATTGGTATTTATAGATGTTGTTCCAGACTGCATTTGACATTGATTCCAATGTATTCCAGGCTCATAATCTATAAACTTTTTTGCTAATTCTGATCCTGAATCTTGCCAAGGTAACCACAAATTATAACTTGCAAAAGACATGAGCATTGCGCGCATTCTAAAGTTGATCCATCCATTAAAGTTTAATGAACGCATACAAGCATCTATAAAAGGAAAACCAGTATTGCCTTGACTCCATAAAACAAGTAATTCAGCTTTATTAGTTCTAATATTTTGAAAATAAGGGTGGAAATCTTGGAATTCTAATTCTGGTTCGCTTTCAAGTTTCTGAATAAAATGACAATGCCAAGTTAATCTACTCTTCAACATTCTTGAATTATTATTTTTATATAAATTTGCTTGATTAAAAATTTCTTTCAATGAAAGACATCCCCAACTAATATAAGGAGATAATCTTGAGCAGCTATCAAAAGATTTTTCTGGGCTTGAAATATCTTTTGAATATGAATCTAATTTTTCTTTAAAAAAATAATCCATCCTTTCAAGGCCTTTTTTTCTGCCTCCTTTTAATCTTCCTTTACATTCGTCTTTTTTAAAAGAAAATATTTTTTCGTCGGGTATTGCCCCAGCATCAAAATCAATTGGATTAATTTTTAATGGGCCTTTAATTAATCCCTTGGATGTATTTTTTGCCCATTTCTTTGACCAGTCATCCCTATTTATATTTCCTCTAAATACAGAAAACTGTAAATATTCTTTCCAAATTATTTTTTTATTTGAAGCCCATAATTTAACTTCTTGATCTCTTTTATAAGTAAGCCAATCTCCAGTTTCTTGATGGCTATATATACCCATTACATTAAATTTGGAACTAATTTCTTCAAATATTTCAATTACATTTCCTGTTCTTATTACTAGTGTTTGACCTTTTTGTTTAAGTGAATTTCTTAAATCTAATACACTTTCCTTACAAAATTGCCATTGCCTTCTTGAATGAGTTTTTTGATTCCATAACTCAATTTCAAATATATATATGGGTAAGATGTCATTATTTTTTAAAGATTCATAAAGTGCCTCATTATCATCTATTCTTAGATCTTTTTTGAACCATAAAATGTTTATATCTTTCATTAGTCTTTTGATTTATACTAAAAAACAAAATTCTAATTTGTATATAAATTAATTAAATAGCTAATTATTTTCAAATAATTCTAGAAAATCTTTATTTTTCATGTCAGAAAAACTTTTATCTTTAATTGAAATTATAGCTTTTGAATAATATCTATATTTAGTTTGGTAATCACACATCAGTAAGATAATCCTCCAATTTTTTAAATAAAATCTTCTCATTAATTCATCAAACTTCTTTTTATCAGTTTTCTCTAGTTGATTTTTATCAGAAAAATATTTTTTTTCGATCCATTCAAATAGATCTCTCATTTTTCCATTAATTTTCCCATTTTTTATCCATTTATTTATATATAGTTCATCTCCTTCTTCTAAAATAAAGCACTTTTCTGGAGAAGGAAGAGAATAATTGTGGAATTGTTCTACAAAATTGTCAATCAGTTTCATTAATTTCTTTATTAATTTCTAGTTCACGAATAAACATAAATGTACCAAATGAAAAAGCAAGCGAAATAATAAATGTTAGCGGGAAATAAATACCCCAAAAACGTAATTTTAGTCTTTTCCCTTCAGCACCATAAAAAATAAAAATAGCTACGAGGAGAACAGCCCTATCAGCAGATATAAATCCTGAGGTAGGCGTTATCCATGCATCATCAAAAAAAGCGTTACCTATATCTATTGCCGAACCCTGAATGTTTCCGTTTCTTACCAAATTAATAAACTGAATAATAAAATAAAATGGCCATATTATTCCCGCTAAAGCAGTTGTTCCGTATATGGCAAGTCTAATTTTAAACCACATAGTTTTTTTATATACTTATAGCTAGGATTAGCTTCTTCTTGATGTATAAAATAATATAAATCTTGAAGAAAAATTTACTCAATGTATTTTTAGAAAACTAATGCATTGCTTTTGAGATATTTGATATTTATAAGTATTTAAAATAATACATTTTATTTGTGCAAATTCACTCTATTTTTGATCATTATTTTCTGCTTTTGGGTTTAATTAATCACATCATCAATTTTCATAATCAGCTATAAAAGGTAAAAGATTAAATTACTATGACTCAATATCTTTATGTTGATTTTATTTTAAGTTTTTTTGGGGTTTGTTTGTATATATTAGGTTTAAAAAAAGTTTTATTTAATGACCCCAAAAACTTATCAGGATTAAAATAAAGTGGACAAAAAAAAAGGAATGCCAATTGATATTGGAATTAAAAGACTTTCCATTTTGAAGGATAAAGGATTAATATCAGAAAAAATTTTCTTTGATTCTAAAGAACTCTTATTGCAAAGTGAAATGGAAATTTTCATGAACAAAAGCTCTTGATTTGAATAATTTTAAAATAAATAATTTCTTAGCTATTAATATTAAATAAAGATAAAAACTTTAACTTATCAAGAAATATTTATGTCAATTACAAAACAACTTTGGGAGGATAATTATGAGATTGCTTTACTAAGTTTAAATACAAAATTTGTTCAAGGTTTAAAAACTGGAAGTCTCCCTAAAAATATATTTCAAGAATATTTAGCTCAAGATTATTTCTTTTTGGAGACTTTTGCTAGGGCATATGGTCTTGCAGTTTCTAAATCAAAAGATAAGTACTCAATAAGAAAATTGAGTGAACTTTTAATGGGCGTTTCAGAGGAATTAATACTTCATGAAACTTATGCAAAAGAATGGGATATTGATTTATCTAATAACTATATAAAAAAAGCTACTAAAAATTATACAGATTTCCTTGATAATACTTCCAAAAGACTTAGCTCCGTTGAAATAATGTTTGCAATGACCCCATGTATGCGACTTTATTCTTGGATAGGTAAAAGTCTGTATAAGGAGGTTTTTGACATTAAATATAAAGAATGGATAATTACTTACTCTGATGAGAGCTTTGAAAAGCTAGCAGCTTCACTTGAAAATCTTATTGAGAAAACTAAAGAAACATATGATATTAATCAGGCCAAATATTTATACAGAAGAGCTATGGAATTGGAGTTAGATTTTTTTAATGCATATTCAGATTTTTAAATTTAAATTTAGAATATCTTTATGATATTAATAAATTCTATTTTTTTAAAACAATGTATTCTAAAATCGCACTTTCAATAGGGGGAAGTGACTCCGGAGGTGGAGCAGGTATACAGGCTGACCTGAGAACTTTTATGGCGCTTAAAGTACATGGATGTTCTGTTATTACATGCATTACTGCACAAAATAGTATGGAGGTTAAATGCGTTGAAGCAGTTGAGAAGAATACGTTATTAAGTCAGTTAGATACTTTATTTGCTGATTTTGGTATTGATTCCTTAAAAACTGGAATGTTATTAAATGAAAGGATAATCAAAGATACTGCATCAAAATTAAATACATATGAAATAACCAAAATTATTGACCCAGTAATGGTTACAAGAACTGGTTCTAAATTACTTGAAGATTCTGCGATTAATGCATATAAAAAATTTTTATTACCAATTGCGGATTTGGTAACTCCAAATATTCATGAAGCAAATCTACTCTCTGGTTTACAAATAAAGAGTAAAGAAGATATCGAAAATTCTGCAAGAAATATTATTAATCTTGGAGCTAACGCGGTACTTATAAAGGGTGGCGGTTTAAAAGATATGAAAGGGAAAGATTTTTTTCTTGACTTAAATGGTAGAAAAGAGTGGCTTTTTAATAATTTTGTAAATACAAAAAATACCCACGGTAGTGGTTGTACTTTAAGTGCTGCTATTTGTGGTTACAAAGCTTTAGGTTTTGAGCTACTTGATTCTATACAAAAAGCAAAATTATTTGTTGAGCAATCTTTAGAAAATTCTTATAAAATAGGATCTGGGCCTGGTCCCTTAGGCCATTATTAATTATTTAAATAATCCTTGTTAGAACCACCATTTTCTGTAAGGCTTTTTTAAAAATAAGATTTCTTCTGTCTCCCATCCCCCTTCCAACCACTCAAGATGCTCAAGCAATAAAGACTCACTTTCCCTTTTGCTTAATTGGCCAATTCTCTTCGCAATACCATCCAACCTTACTTTCATCAATTCTTCAATTTTGATGTTATTCATAGGTTAAATAATAAATTTTTTCTACTCTTACTTGTATAGATTTTCTTGTCAACGATTTAATTTTATTTGTTTACTAGCATTTCTTAAATATGTATTAAATACAACTTTTTGAAATAGATAGTAATTAAGACTTATTCACATAGATTTAATTAAATACTAATTTATAAAAAAATACTCTAGTTATGAATAAAGAAGAAACAGCAAAGCAAAAAACTATTTTAAATGTAGGCTATTGTGAAACTACCTCTGAATGGCTTAATAGAATTATTACTGAACTGGCAGATGAAAATAAGAATTTTGTAGATTTGTCAGTCATTTGTGCTTGATTTTTTAGAAAATATAGATTATTTTGATTTATTTTCAAGTCACTATTAACTGTAAGAGAAATTTTAAAGATATTTTTGTTAAGTGAATCCTAATCAAAAAAATATAGAAATAATTAAACATTTTAATTTATCTCCTCATCCTGAAGGTGGATGGTTTAGGGAGATCGTAAGGAGTAAAAGTTCTTTAACGAGGGAAGATGGTCAAAGCAGAAACTTTATTACGGGAATTTATTTTCTTTTGGAGAGAGACGAAAAAAGTGCTTGGCATAGGGTAAAAAATGCAGATGAAATTTGGATTTATCTAAGGGGTGATCCTCTCAATTTATGGTGCCTTGATAATGATAATAAATTAATAAAAAATTTAATTTTAGATTCCAAAAATCCAGTAGAAATGATTCCATCAGGATGTTGGCAAGCGGCAAAAAGTACAGGAGAATTTACTTTGGTGAGTTGTTGTGTTGGACCTGGGTTTGATTTTAAGGATTTTGAATTGCTCAGGAATACAAATCACACTTCGAGATTAGATAAAGCAATTAATGATCTTATTTAGGAAATTTTTTCTTTTATAGTTTATGATTTTGTTTTAGATTTATGTATATACATACGTTATCGATTTATTAGGAATGAATCTGAATTCTGTCAAAGTAATTGGAATTAAAGATGAATCAAGAAAAGATTCTGACTTATCATATGTAAATAAAGTTGAAGGATTAAAAACTATTCTTAAAAGGGATTTTGCAGAGTGGTCAAATTTTGATAGTTGGGATAGTATTTCAGTTCAGCAATGGATTTTTTCTAAAGCTTTAGATGTTTTTAGAGGAAAAAAAGTAGCAATTAAATGTGATTGTTGTGAATATGTTGACTCTATTCAAAATGATTTTGAGAACATTGAAAGAGAAAAATGTTATGGTCAAAAAAGCGCTTACATGATTGAAAAAGTTTTAGATGAAATTGTATTAGCTAAGGAAAGAAGAGCGAGTGATGGGACATACTCTGCATAAGGATTAAGAAATTTAATAAATGAAAAATCTTTCACTTACTAGTGAAAATTATTAGAAGCCCCAATTGTTAAATTTTTAGTTGAAAGCTTAAGAAATTTATCGTGTACTGAATAACTGAACTTCTTTTCATCTAAATAATCCACTAGGTCTAGAGGGTCGATATTTTCATCGAACCACTTATCATATTCAATATAGTTGGGTTCAGCAAAAAAACTCATATCCAATTAATAGTTTCTAAAAAAAATAAAAACGGTACAACCTATACCAAATAAAGATTATTTTTTATTTATTAATCTATATTTTTCGAATCTGAAAAATCTAAATTTAAAGATAAATTAAATGCTTTTATAGTAATGGTTTTTAGATTAAAAATACATTAATGATTTTTTACTTATGGCCTACTATCACGTACATGGAATTATTCCAGATGGAATTTCTCAGTCTGAAGGGTACAAAATGTTTGAGCAATATATTGCTTCAGGTGCCCCTATGGATAATTTTGATGGATTTGAATTGATAAGTAGATTTCATGCGCCTGAAACAGGAGAAGTTTTTGTTAATTTTAAGGCTGATAATCATCTTGCTATATCTGAACATTTCGGAGTATGGAGAGCAAAATTTGGCCTCGATTGGAATATTACTGCGGTTCTAAATGATGATGAGGTTATCCAAAGAAATAAACAGGTTGCTGAGGCTGTCGCAGCAATGGGATAACTTGATTGATTGACAGGCGATCTAAGATAAGGGGCAATTATCTCCTTTTTTTATGTCTCTTGAAACTACTATTTTCACATTCAAAATAAACGTCCCTTTTGAAGAATGGGATGTAGATTATGACAGTGATGAAAATATGCAAATGAATAAAGATCTTGGAATTCTCTGCTTTTGTAAAGGCGTAAAAAAAAATGATCAAACGAGTGGAATTTTGATTGAGCAAGGAGTAGAAGGTAAGTCAATTGCTATTTTTAAAGATCCAGTAGTAAAACCATTAATTGAGAGTGCAGGTAATATTTATGATTCAACTGTTATGTCCAGTTACTTTTAATTGAAACAATTATTTCTATCAAAGATTGATTAATGGCTAAATCTTATTGGTTAATTAATTCAAATAGAACAGAAGTGAAAAGATTTACAAAAAATGATAAGAGTATTGATGGAGTTTTCGAGTATATGTTCTTAGATACTGGAAAAATAGTTGGAGTATTAGGAAAAGAACCACCAGTAATTACAACCACAGTTTCTATAGATATAGATTTAGCTAGAGAGATTTATGAAAGATTGCTTTCTCAGGGATGGAGGAAAACTGAAGAATTTAGTTAAAAAAAAGAGATCTAGGTCTAACCTCCAAAATTCTCTTGGCCGTGCTTTAGGGGAATTGAACCCAAGCCACTTTCATTCCTAAATTTAGTAAGTTTTGAAATTTCTAATTCAAGTTCCTCTTCGGAATTAAAACCTAAAACTTCATAGGTTTCTAAACCTAATGAAGTTTCTTGTCTTTTAGCTAGTTCCATTTTTTTTTATAACTTATAGCCTAATACTAGATTTTTATAATTTTTAGAAAATACTAAGTTCTTTATTCAACACCTAAATATGATTTCTGAAATTAAGATTCGATCACTTAAAGATTTAATACCTAATTTTTTTCTTAAAATTTAGATAAATTCAATAAATACAAAAGTACTTCTTGCGCACTTTTATTTCATTTGGCAATATAAGTAACCGACTCCAAAATTGGCACATTCATTACACATTGAATGTTTCCTTTAATGGCCAGATAGAACCGAAGGAATAAAAGTCAGGGATTTTATAATATTTTTCTTTTGGTTTAGCTGTTAAAAAGCTCTTTCACACATACTTTTTTAAAATGAAAATTATTAAGAGACTCAGTTCGCTTCCAGGCGATTCTCTGAGCATTATACGCCGCACGCCGCCTCTTGTTTTCGCAATGGCGGTACTTTCTTTTGGAGGTTTTATTGGTGCTTCTAGTGTTCTTGTCAGAGGCTTCAGGATGGTTGAGAATTCCATTACTGTTACAGGTGCAAGTACTGAGAGTTTTGAGAGTGATATTGCTAAATGGTCAGTTCAGGTGAGGGCTGCCGGAGAGACTCAGATCGACTCATTCAACAAACATAAAGAGTCAATGAAAAAGACTATGAATTTCCTTAAAGCCAATGGAATTGTGGATGGTATCAACCAGGAAGTTTATCTTGGACCAGCAAGTATAAAAGAATATGAAACTAAGCATCCCAAGACAAATGAAATAATAAGAACGGAATGGATTACCTATCAGAGCATTGAAATACAGAGCAATGATGTATACCGAATTCAAAAGACCCACAGCAAGATAACTGAACTTCTTGGTGATGGTGTTTTGGTAAGACCAAGCTCACCCGAATTCACATATTCAAAGCTTGCTGATAAAAGAGTTGATATGCTTGCCAAGGCTGCAAAAGATGCTCGTGTAAGGGCTGAAGCAATTGCTCTTCAGGCAGGATCTGAAGTGGGAGGTTTGAAGAAAGTGAACACTGGAGTTTTTCAGATCACAGTTCCAAATTCAACTAGAGTCAGCAGCTGGGGTTCTTATGACACTACTACTATCAAGAAAGACATCACTGCTGTGATGGGTGTTACTTTCGCAGTTAAGTAGTACTCAGGGTCTCTGTTTTTTGCCTTTGAGAATCATCAGTAAAGGTAGACCAATAAGCATAAGAATTCCATCAATTAATAAAAGAGTATTGAAATTCATTTATCAATTCCTTCGGAGGGTATCCCAATTAAGGGGTATCCCTTTTTTAACTGAATCTTTTTTCATATTATTCATCTCTTTTTTGATTTTGTTGTAGTAGGCCAACTCTTCTGGATCATCAGAACCCAGACCATAATTCATGGTCGCCGCAAGATAAATTCTGTGCATCCTGTATGACGATAGTGGCATTACTGAAGACAATCTCTGTTAAATATATCTGAATTTTAGATAAAATGCTGACCTCTGAGATCTCAGTCATACCAGTCAATTGTGCAACCCCCTCATAATACACGGGGGGAAGGGGTAAAAGACAAGAAATTTAGACGCTACTACTTACTGGATGTGTATACATCATCATTGTAAGTAGGAGCAAAAAACCATAATCAACCACTACTAAAAAACCTATATAAGGTACGTGGGTATGTGTGTGAACACACAATGCACGTACTGTATATAGGTACCTGTAGGGTGATTGTGAGTATATTGTTTGGAAACTATTTAGGCTGATGAGTAGTGATGTAATTCATAAGGTAAGTGAGCGGAGATCAAGAAATATGTCTGCAATTAAATCGAAGAATACAAAGCCTGAAATCGCGGTAAGAAAACTTCTACATTCAATGGGATATAGATTCAGATTACATAGAAAAGATTTCCTGATTCTTTCTTTAGAGATATTTTATGTGAACTAAATGGAGTTTCTAAAAATACTGCTTCAATATTATGGGAATCTGGATACCTTACTAAAGAACAAGTTCTTAATGCACCTCATAGTGAATTAATAGAGATTAAGGGACTTGGAAAAAATATGATTTCAAAAATAAAAAATTAAAATAATGAATACATGCAATTCTGCTAATTCAAAATCACTGGGAAAACTTCTGAAAATATATGACTTAACCCCAAAGAACAAACAAAAAGTAATAATTTCTGCTCAAAGAAAAACAGCAACTTGGTCAGGTCTTCATAGACTTGCAAGAAAGCTAGAATTCATACAATCAGCAAAAGCTCAGAATAATTAAATTAATGGAAGAACAAAAAGAAAAGCTAGAAAGGATTTATCAAAAATTAAATGAAGAAGAAGATACTGTTTTTAAAAAATGGCATGAATCAATCATTCCTAAAATAATATTATTATTTCCTTCAATAGCCTTTGCCTTAACTTTCTTAAAAGTAAATACCGATAAATCAATTTTAGATTTAATTATTTTTATCGCGGTTGGAGGCTTATTAGTTGCAGGCGGTATTTTTTTAAATTACTTTTTATCAAAAGGTAAATAAAAAGTAAAGTAGCTCTATTTCCAATTTATTTGTTTCCACCATTCGCTTACTTTGGAAGATGTGCAATACCAGTTTTTCCCAAAAATACCCCCATGTACTGTTTCAGGAAGAATTATTTTCTGTGATCCTTCTAAAAGAGATGATGATAAAGGAACTAGTCCGTCCCCTTTAGCATTTTTATCTCCGGAAATTGATTTATAAGATCCTCTCGCAATAATTTTTGTGATCAGTGATATTTGTTTAGATTTAATTTCAACTTCACCACCAACAGAAACGTAATTTATGTTTTTAAAAAAATTACCTGGGTATTTTTCATCTACAAATTTTCTTAATGCAGTCGCTTTTACTGCCTGATGCGGGCTGCCTAATGTAATTAAATTATTGGCATGAGACTTACCATTAAATATCTCATTATTAAAAGGTTCATCGGATAGATAAAGTCTCAACATTACCCCACCTGAACTATGCCCAATAAAATCTATTTTTCTAGATTTATTTTCTTTCAGTGCAAGATTAACTGTATCTCTAACTTTATTTAAAATATCTACCCAGCCTTTTTCAGAATTACTTTTAAACCAATCTTTTCTAGTAACATCTACCACATATACTTTTCTGTTGAAAACATTTTCAATTATGTTTTTAGCTTCATCATAAGCTTCTTTGGTAATGAGAAAACCACCAAGGATAATTATTGGATTATTTATCTTTTTTATTAGTGTCTATAAAAAATATACTCTCGCTTAAATGATTAGCAGAAAAATATTTAGATTAAAACATTTTTAATAAAAAATCTAAATATCCTTTTCCCAAAAAAGATAAAGATTTGAAAATTGATTCTTAGTATCTACAACTGCTGTGCTTGTTGAAATTAACTTCCAGCCTGCTTCATTTCTTATTTTCATTATTGAGGCTATTTCATTTTCTTGTCTTTTAGTATTTGCATTTCCTACTGCGTAATAAATATCAATATCATTTTGAGAGTTTGCCATTTTAGATTTTTTTCAAGTTCTTTATAAAGTTAATATTAGGCAATCTTTCTTCAATCCCCAAATTTTTTAGATAGGGTGATGTAAATATTTTTGTTATGATTTTACCTTCTCCTCAAATCGCTTTTGGTTTATTGCTTATAAGTATTGGAATTGTGGTTTCTTTTGATATTAGATTTGATCCTTTGAAAAATAAAAAGTAAATAATTAAGAATTTGATATATATTTACTCAGAAATTTGATATAGAAATATGTTCTTTTTACTATTGCTTTCAATTTTTACTTTTATATCAGCTCTAGGCACCTTTATTATTGAGAGATACAGCTTTATTAATGCTCCTTTTCTTCAAAATATTAATTCTGAAAAACCTATAGAAACAAGTCTTACAATAATTATCCCTGCTTATAATGAGGAATTAAATATAGCTAAGTGCTTAAAATCATTAAGTGAAATTAAAAGACCCAGCGTCAATTTTAAAATATTAGTAGTAGATGATTTAAGTACTGACAAAACCTTTTTAGAGGCAAAAAACTTAAAAGAAAATATATTTAAAAATTCAAAAGAATTGGAGATCATTTCATCAGGGAAAAGACCTGAAGATAAAAATTGGGTTGGTAAAAATTGGCCTTGTTATGTAGGTTCTAAAAAGATAAATTCTGAATGGATACTTTTTATTGATGCAGATGTAATTTTAGGAAAAAATTGTATTTATAATGCTCTATTTAAGGCACGCGAAGATAATATTGATCTATTATCTCTCGCTCCGAAAGTAAATTGCAATTGCTTGGCAGAGTGGATGGTACAACCTATTATGACTAGCTTATTAATGATAGGTTTCCCCATTTCTGATACTAACGATATTAGAAATAATACATCATTTGCAGCTGGCCCTTTTATGCTTTTTAAGAAAGAATCCTATGAATTGATTGGCGGACATGAAGACACTTTTGATGAGGTAGTTGAAGATATAGCTCTTGCCAAAAAGATCAAAAATAGAAATTTAAAATTAAATTTTTTAATAGCTATTAAAGATATTTCACTAAATATGTATCAAGATTTCAATTCCCTAATTGAGGGATGGAGTAAAAACTGGTTTTTAGGTTTAGAGAAAAATCTCTTCAGATCAATTTCAGGATCAATATTTGTATTTTTAAATTTTAGTCTTCCTTGGTTATTATTTTTTATCTCTTTAATTATTTTGTTTAATAATTATTCTTTAAATATTTTATGCACAACTTTATTCTCTATTCTGGCCTTATGTACTTATCTTTTTAAAAGAATTTGGTTAAAAGTGAAATATGAAATCCCATCAAAATATTGGTATTTGAATGGCATAGGAGGGATAATTGTATTTTATATTAGCCTGCTTTCGATTTATAAAACATATACCGGAAATGGTTGGACTTGGAAGGGAAGAAATTTATCTAAAGGTTAATTACTTTTTTAAATAAATTGCTTTTAATTTAATTAGAGAAATAAAATCAGAAAAACCTCTCATAAGTCAATATCTAAATATCACAGGATTTTGATATCTTTGAGACCTCTTTTTTAAATTTAATTTATTAGGTTATTTAAAACTTATAAGACATTGGAAATTACTCTAGTAGGAATTGGTTTATTAATTGGATTTGTGCTCAGTTGGATTATGGGACTTTCAGGCGGGGATGTTTTTATATGGATTTTTTGTTTATATTTTGGATTACAAGTTGGGCAATTAATTTTTTCAGAAGATAGTAACGATGATGATGATGATTTTGGTGGAGGTATTTTATCGCCAGCTTTTCAAGGTAATTAATTTAGAACTATTCGAACATCAACTCACTTTTTCTATATGCCTGCTTTTGAAATTTTGATAATAGTTCTTAATCCAAATAATCTTTTGATAAGGAAGATTCTTTTTAAAGGAGTAAATTTTTATCGTAATAAGGATATTTTGTTACATCAATAAAGTTTTAATTAATTTAGGATTTTAGAAATTTTTCATTTATGAGTGAGTATGAATAAGCATAATAATAAAGCATTATCAATCTGTAAATATGTATTGGATTCTATGATTTATAGACAGAAGTCACTTGGGGAAGAGGAAAATTTAAAAAACAAATTAGCATTAATAGAGGAGTATAGAGAATGGATAACTGAGGGGATTTTTGAAAGTAATGCACTTTATCTAATTAAAAAAAGATAATAGATATTTAAAAATCAAATCACGAATAATCCTAATTCTCAATTAATTAAAACTTTAGAATTATAAATTAATTATTCTCTATAAAGAAAAAAATAATTTAGAAAAAAATAACTTTTATTAAAGCTAATTAGTTGAGAACTAAACCACCATCAACTACTAAATTTTGACCAGTGACTGCCCTCGACCAAGGGGAAGCAAAAAATAATACAGCATCCGAAAAGTCCTCTGTAGTGGTAACTTTTCTTAAGGGTGTAATGCTGGAAATATATTCAAAAACACTATCTGGAGTGCCTTTGCTAGCATCAGTGACCTTTAATAAGCCTCCTGAAACCATATTTACTGTGATATTAAATTGCCCTAGATCTATTGCTGCAGTTCTTGTAAGTGATAATAAACCGCCTTTGGCTGCAGTGTAATCATGATAGGGAATTACTGGATTTTGAAATAAATTAGTTCCAATAGATATAACTCTTCCAAAAGAATTATTTTTCATATTTGGTGTAAAAATATTCAGCAGATTTAGAAATCCTTTTTGAGTAGTTTCAATCTGATTTTGGAAATCTTGCCACTCTATAGTGTCTATTTTTTTTCTTTGATCACCATTAAAAATAAAGTCATTTATTGCGTTGTGGATTATCGTATCCACTCTGATATTTTGACTTGCCAATTCTTCGTGCATCTTAGAGACTTGATCTTTGTCTCTGATATCCCCTTTTACTAAAATTGCATTTTCTCCTAACGAATCAGATAAATTTCTTGCACTTTCATATGAATTTCTATAGTTGATAATTACTTTTGCACCCTCTCTATGAAATGATCTTGAGATTTCGGAACCTAATCCCCTCCCTGCACCTGTTACTAAAACGGTCTGTTTCTCTAATGGTAAATTCATGATTTTTCGCTATGAGAATTAATGCCCTAAATTAAAATTTTATTTTAGATGAAAAATAAAATTGTTAAATGTAAAATTTTTTACTAGCCATTTTTTTGCCTATGCACTTTCTGTAATGAGATAATTTTATTGATTGACAGTCGATCTAAACTGAGAGGGATAATACCCTCTTTTTTATGTCACCTAATAAAGGCCCAAAGGTCATCAAATACTGTGTAATCACATCTACAACTGCGATAGTTCTTATTTTTATTTCCTTGATACCTATTTCAAAAAAGGCATTCTATTGGAATCAATGCTTTAAGAAAACATTTAAATGGATTGATAAATACGAGATGGAACTAAAAAATTGGGATAAAGCATCAAAAGAAAGTATTGCAGTAGCAGTTTGCAATGGTGCTGTGTACGAACCTGAACTTAAAACAAAGTAATTCGATTGACAGTCAATCTACAATAAGGGGCAATTAGCTACTTTTTTTATGTCAATTGAAACAACTGTTTTAGATTTCAAATTAAGCAATACTTTTGAGGAATATGAGGCACATATGAATGCTCCTGAACAACAGGCCATGTTTAAAGAGATGGGAGTAAAAACTTTTTATATTGGTAAATCACTGGAGGACCCCAAAAGAGCAACCGTTATGTTTCAAGGACCAGTAAATACTTGTTACGACATCTTTGTTAATCCAGAAACTAAACCCATAGTTGAAGCATCGGGTCATATTTATGAAGGAACAATAATAAACCGCTGGATTTCTGATTAATTTTGAAACGTCTAATTCTTGCTGCAATATTATTTTTATTTCCTTTTTATGCGAATGCTGGTTTCCCAGAAGGTGAAAATGGATATGATCTAAAAAAAATTGAAGAATCTTTTAGATTACCCTGTGATGAAATTGGAAATGATGATTGCATTGCAAGAGCACTGGGTGTCGGTGCCTGTACCTGGATATTTGAGATAAATAAAGACAAAGAAACTGGCGAAGCTTTAAAAATTGCAGACACTGTTTTAATTGCGCTTCTTAAGGGAAATAATCTTGATTTAAAATCAATTCTTGAAAAAGATGGGTTAATTAAAGCGAATGTAAAAAAAGAAGCCACTTACAGAATTAACTTCTGCAGAGAAGAGACAAAAAAAGCTATTCCAAAGTTAATAAAGAAATTGCCGGAGGGTGTTGTATTGGATGAAGAGAGAATAGAGAATTTAACCAGTGTATTTCCTCTCCAGTATTTAAGTATGTTGGAGCAATTAAGCAAATCTAAAAAGTGAAATTAATACTACTTACTCCTATATTCAAACGTTTTTAAAAGAGTTCTTTTTTCTCCTCCCTATATTTCTCCAGGTCATGCTCAGAAGTTCGGAGCGTCGGAAGCCAGTCGCCAAAGCTAACTTTGTGAGTCTCAGATGATTTTTATTGGACATCTGAGATAGTTCAAAAAGGAGTCTTTGTTCGTCTTGATCAGTGAAAAATGGAGCTCTTGCATCTCCGGTCCCTCTCACTCTCAGATTCCTTGCAGGGTTGTCTTTTATTTCTGCTCCTCTTTCGTCTCTTGCCTAGTCCAGTAATACTCTCAATATCCTCAGTTCCCTCATCACAGTATTTGGTTTCACCTTCAGTAATCTTTCATCTCGCCAGACTGCAAAGTGCTTTATCTGCAGATCACTTAGTGGAATATCTCCCAACCAGCTTTCTGCAGTCACTCTGAGAGGATATTTTTCATTCTCCGCACTGCGGTGCAGCAGCAGCGGGCCATTTATAGTCATTGATTGCCTCTCCCAGGGTTATTGGGACATCTCTGAAAACCTTTTTTGTTCTCTCTTCAACTGCATCTGCCCAGGATTTTGCAAAATCTCTGGAAAGAAAAGTTCTGGACCTCGGCCCGACATAATTCTTCCTTCTGATAAGGACCTGCCAGCCGCTGCCGCTTCTTCTGATTGTTGCCATTTCGGTGTCATCGTTTGTGTGATGCACCTCCAGATATCTGCCTTTAAAACAGAAAAGTGGACCCGAAAACGGACGTCCACTTCTGAATAATTTCTTTGTGCGATAGTGGTAATCTCACTGATACCAAGCTATCCCGCGAGTGCCCTCGTCGGGACTTGAACCCGAGACCTCTCCCTTACCAAGGGAGTGCTCTACCGCTGAGCTACAAGGGCAATTTAAAAGTGGGCCGGGTTGGATTTGAACCAACGTAGGCAGAGCCAGCGGATTTACAGTCCGCCCCCTTTAACCACTCGGGCACCGACCCCCACTATTTGAACTTATCAGTTAATGGACACTTTGTGTGAAATTGTTTTGGTTTTTTTGTTTCTTTCTAGATAGCATTTGTAAAGAAAAGACTTTATTGATGATGAATATTTTATTGATAAATGGACCAAATCTAAATCTTTTGGGCACTAGAGAACCTGAAATATATGGTAATAAATCATTGAGTGATATAGAAAAAGATTTAACTAAATTTGCTAAAGAAAAAAGTATTAATCTTGAATGTTTTCAAAGTAATCACGAAGGAGAAATAGTAGATAAAATTCAAGAGTCTGTAAAAAGTATCCAAGGTATTCTTATAAATGCTGGAGCTTTCACTCATACCTCTATTTCCATTCGAGATGCTTTGATTGGATCAAAAATCCCATTTGTAGAGTTACATATTTCAAACATTTTTAGTAGAGAAGACTTTCGTAAAGAATCTTTTCTTACAGATAAAGCTATTGGAATAATTAGTGGATTCGGTATATCAAGTTATTCCTTAGCTCTTGAAGGAATCATTGGATATTTGAGTATTAAAGATTAAATGCTAATTGATTTTAAAAGGCCCACTTCTCATATTAAATATTTATCGTCATTCACCTCAGATGAGTGGATCAAACTCGCATTATCTAATCCAATAGATATTCTTATTGACCATGCTCATTGTGAAAGAAAAGCAGCAGGAGTAGCTATTCAATTGATGTTTAGATATCCATCAGAACCAAATCTGGCAGAAGTTTTAAGTCCAATAGCGAGAGAGGAATTAGAGCATTTTGAAAAAATACTTTATTTTTTAAAGGATCTTGGACATTCTCTTGAGTCTTTAAAACCGCCTCCATATGGAGCTGAATTGTCCAAGAATATAAGAAAGGAAGAGCCCAATAGAATGCTTGATAGTTTCTTAATAGCAGGACTTATTGAAGCAAGAAGTCATGAAAGATTAAGCTTGCTTGCGTTGAATTATGAAGATAAATCGTTTAAATCCCTTTATGAGTCTCTTCTAGAGAGTGAGGCAAGACATTTTGGAGTTTACTGGAAACTAGCGCAAACTAAATTCTCTAAAAATCAAACTTTCAAAAGGTTAGAGGAATTATCTGAAATTGAGGCAGCAATACTGGCTGAAACTTTTATATTGCCAAGGGTACATGGCTAAAGTTAATAAAATAATAATGATAATAAAAAAGTTCTTAAGTTTACTTAATCCATATAAAACTGATTTACCAACATTAACCATCGTTGGTGTGGGCCCTGGAGATCCATCGCTTTTAACAATTGCTGCTGTGGATGCAATAAAAAAAGCGAAAGTTATAGTTTTCCCAATATCAGATGATAATAAAAAGAGTTTCGCTGCGGAAATAGTCAAGAAATACACCAAATTTAAAAAAAATATCCCTATCATCTTTCCAATGGCTAGGAAGGATTTTGATCCAGATAAAATATGGTCTAACGCTGTAGAAAAAATTGTGAAATTTATACAAAATGGCGAATCAGTTGTTTTACTTTGTCTTGGAGATACTTCACTATTTGCAAGTTCTTCTAATATTTTGAGGTTAATAAAAAATAATCATGCTGAAATTATTACCAAAACCATACCTGGTATTTCCTCTATTTCAGCAGCAGCAGCTTTGAATGATTTTGATTTGGTAAAAAAAGGCGAGACATTGATCATCAAAGAATGCTCTTCTTCAGAATCTGAATTAATAACCCTAATTAGGGAAAGTAAGGCAAATAAAACGGTATTGGCCATTATGAAAGTTGGCAAAAGATGGAATTTAGTTAGGGAAATTTTGAAAAAAGAGGATATCATCAATACAACATTAATAGCTTTAAGTGTTGGGATGCCTGATCAAATTATTCAATATGCATCACAATATAAAAAGGAATTTATGCCTTATTTTTCTTTGATTTTGATAAGGTTCGATTAATGTATAAAAAAGAAAAATTAGTTGAAAATCAATTTACATGGCCAATATGTAAAAAACTATTATTTCTTATTCTTGAAGATAAGGTTAGTGATGTAATTGTTTGTGAATTAGTTTGGGAAAGACTTTTTTATACAAAAGAATTATCTATAAATGATTGGGTCTTTAGCGCATTAACTCCTTCTTATTGGTCAGAAAAATTTGAAAAAGCTCCTCAAATCATTTCAGAGCGACCAGCTTCAGTACATTTGACTCGATCAATTCCAAAAGACTATAAACAGGGATTGAAAAGATTTCTTAATTTTAAAGGTTATAAGATTAATGAACTCTATCCAAGAAGAACTAGAAGAGCGACCGCAGTAAATTGGTTAATTTATTGGGCGATTGAAAATGATTGTTTTTCAGAAGATAATGGATTAATGCCAAGTCCTAGTTCACCACCGGCTAATCCAGTTAAAGGACATTTTGGCGATCCAGAAATTAAATAAGTTTTTTTGTATAAGGTAAATGATTCTATTAAAGGTATAGTTGTAATGGATACTACTTTCTTTGGAGAGAAGAATTGATTCTCCCTACAATAGCAATTATCGGAAGACCGAACGTTGGGAAATCTACCTTAGTTAATCGTCTTTGCCAAAGTAATGATGCAATAGTGTTTGATAAGCCTGGTGTAACAAGAGATAGAACTTATCAAAATGCTTCATGGGGAGGTAAGGAATTTCAAATAGTTGATACTGGAGGTTTAGTTTTTGATGACGATAGTGAATTTCTCCCAGAGATAAGGACACAAGTCTTCTTGGCTCTAGAAGAGGCTTCACTTGCGTTACTGGTGGTAGATGGAAATCAAGGCGTTACTGATGGTGATTTATCAATAGCAAAATGGTTAAGAAACTCAAGCTGCAAAACAATTGTTGCTGTTAATAAATGCGAATCGACTACTTTAGGAATATCCCTAGCTTCAGAGTTCTGGAAATTAGGATTGGGCGAACCTAACCCTGTTTCAGCTATTCATGGTTCAGGTACTGGAGATCTTTTAGATCTCGTTATTGGCGAACTTCCTGAAAATAATATCCAGGATGATGAAGAAAAGATAATGATGTCAATTATTGGTAGGCCTAATGTTGGTAAATCTAGTTTGTTAAATTCAATCTGTGGAGAAAAAAGAGCAATAGTTAGTGATATTAGTGGCACGACAACTGATTCAATAGATACGCTTATTAAAAAAGGTGATAATCATTGGAAAATTATTGATACTGCTGGGATTAGAAGAAAGAAAAATGTTAAATATGGCACTGAATTCTTTGGTATTAATAGGGCTTTTAAATCTATAGATAGAAGTGATCTTTGTGTTTTAGTTATAGATGCTGTAGATGGAGTAACTGATCAAGACCAGAAGCTGGCTGGGCGCATAGAAGAACAAGGCAGAGCTTGTATAATTGTGGTTAATAAATGGGATCTTGTAGAAAAAAATAGTTCAACAATTTATCAAGTAGAAAAAGAACTTAGATCTAAACTTTATTTTTTACACTGGTCAAAAATGATTTTTATATCTGCGTTAACTGGTCAAAGAGTTGATAATATTTTTGAGCATGCTCTTAATGCTGTAAATCAACATAGAAGAAGAGTTACAACATCTGTAGTTAATGAAGTACTAAAAGAATCAATCAGTTGGAAAAGTCCTCCAACGAAGAGAAGCGGGAAGCAAGGTAGGCTTTATTACGGTACTCAAGTAAAGAACAAACCTCCCACTTTTACTCTTTTTGTAAATGACCCTAAATTATTTGGGATAACTTATAGAAGATATATTGAAAAACAAATTAGAGTAAATTTAGGCTTTGAAGGCACACCCCTCATTTTACTTTGGAGAGGAAAACAACAAAGAGCTTTAAATAAAGAAGTCGAAAGGGAAAATATTGAGTTAATTCAAAAAGATTAATGAATTTACTAACCAAATTTTCTGTTGGTCAATACGTTTATGGTAATAGAAGTTGGCTAAGAATTATAGATAGTAGATTAAAAATAATTATTGTAATGATATTTTTAATCACTCCAATTTGGGCAGGTCCAATATGGAGATTGAGTTTAGTTGGTTTTTTACTATTAATTACTTTTTTAAGTTTATTGCCATCTAGAGTATGGTGGCGGTCATTATTTTTTCTCTCATGTTTATCGCTTTTAATTGGATGTTTATCAATATTTGCTTCATCTGATATACAATCTCTTGATGGCTATTTAAGAAATCCCAACGAGTTACAATTAGTACTGGAGAGCTATAAAGAATGGAATATTTTGCAAATTCCCTCGCAGAAGATATGGTTCATAAATTTTGGTCCCTTTAACTTATCAAGAAAAGCTTTTGAACTAGGAATAAAAACCTCCACGTTGATATTTACAGTTATTCATAGCGTAAATTTGATGCTTCTAACTACATTGCAAGAAGACATTGTATGGGGATTAAGTTGGTTTATGTATCCATTAAGAAAGATTGGATTACCAATTAGTAAATGGCTTTTTCAGTTATTAATTGCTTTACGTTTTATTCCTCTCGTTCAGGAAGAATTTCAAAATCTAATTAAATCAGTGTCTGTTAGATCAATAAATTTTCGAAAATTAGGATTAAAGAAATCCTTTAATGTCTTATTAACCTTAGTGGAAAGATTATTTCAAAATATATTTCTTAGAGTTGATCAAGGAGCAGAGTCATTGCTCTCAAAGAAAAAAATTATTATAAAAACCAATAGATTTCGAACTCTTCATCCTTCCAAATCTCTCAATGTAATTGTTAATACATTATCGATTTGTTTTATTTGCATAGCAATTTTTCTTAGAAAACTGTATGGTGCATTATAAATAACACAATATTTAGGTTTGAGTTCTGAGCGTTATTTAAACCATCCAACATTTGGTATGTTGTACCAAGTCTCTCCTGGAAATGATGGGAGAGATATTTATGCGACTCTATACGCTCAAAAAATGTTTTTTTTGGTAGAAGTTAGACAGAGAGAAGTTTTTTTTGAAGTTATACCTTATCTAGATGCCCGTAATCAGGCTGAATTAAACCTCCAAAAAACAAGAAGAAAAGGATCTGAAGAGCTATCTAAATGGGAAAATTTATTCACGCAAACTTTCTTATAAAAATGTGAATCTTGCAAATTATTTAAAAATAAAAAATAAAATTCCATCAAATGTAAATATTCTTGCTGTGAGTAAAGGATTTAAAAGTCAAGAAATCAAAACTATTCAAAATATAGGCCAGAATGATTTTGGTGAGAGTAAGTTTCAAGAGGCGTTTGAAAAACAATTAATCTTAAAAGACCTTGACCAAATTAATTGGCACTTTATTGGAAGAATACAAAGTAATAAAATAAGGAAGATAATACAAAATTTTAAATATATACATTCAGTAGATTCATTTGAAAAGTTGCAAAAGATTTCTGATATTTCACTTGAAGAGAAGAAATATCCATCAATAATGTTGCAGGTCAAGTTGAGTGATGACCCTACTAAAGGGGGCTTTAATCCTGAATTTTTAATATTTAAATGGAGAGAAATTCAAGACTTAAAAAATATTTCATTAACTGGTTTGATGACTATCAATCCTAAAGGACTTAGTTCTCAAGAAAATTCAGAGTTGTTCAAAAAATGCCGCTCCCTAGCTGATTCACTGCAGCTCCCAGATTGTTCAATGGGGATGTCAAGTGATTGGGAGGAAGCTGTTGACGCTGGATCAACTTGGTTGAGATTAGGATCATTGATTTTCGGAGGTAGATCCTAATTAGTTATTTTTTTAAAAATTTTATCTATAAACTTGCAGTAAAGTACAACTAACGTTATTTAAGTATAGGTAGTTTATTCATTTAAAAAATGAATCTATTACTTAAGGTTGTTTAACCTTAGTAATTAATTTAAAGAGGATTTAAAAGGTGTCACTTATTTCTAGATTAAAGGCAGTTGTCGCAGGTGATGAGTATCTCGATGATGATTTTGATGAGTTGGACTATGCATCAGAGGGTGAATTAAATGATATTAATGATTTCAAACAAAACCCAAGAAATTCTAATGCCCTTGCAAATTCAAATCCATTCGATTTTATGAACAACAACAGATCATCAAAAGTAGTTGGAATGCCTGGGATCTCAAATTCATCCTCTGAAGTAAGCTTAATGGAACCAAGAAGTTTTGATGAGATGCCTCAAGCAATACAAGCATTAAGAGAGAGAAAAACTGTAATTCTTAATTTAACTATGATGGATCCTGATCAAGCTCAAAGAGCGGTTGATTTTATTGCTGGGGGTACATATGCAATTGATGGACATCAAGAGAGAGTCGGTGAAAGTATTTTTCTTTTTGCGCCAAGTTGTGTAAATGTAACTAGTTCTTCCCCAGAAGAGGCTTCTCCTTCTTCTGGACCTGCAGAAAATACACCACAATATAGTTTGGGAAAAAATACAGCTCCTGAACCAGCATGGGGTAATTCTAAATTAAGTGCTTATTCATGATTAATCTGTGACTGATAAAATTGCGATTATTGGTTTTGGAAATATTGCAAATGCTATAATTACTCCTCTTTTAGATAAAAAATTAATTCAACCAGAGAATGTTTTTTGTGTTGTAAAGTCAGAAAGAAGTTTAAAAAATATAAAAAAAAATT
>CACGHR010000005.1 GCA_902572915.1 uncultured Prochlorococcus sp. | reverse complement strand
CTTTTCAACACTTCAGGGGAAATCATTTGAATGATAAAAAAGAGCTAAAATTGATACTTGTCGCAGCTAGAAATCACCTTTCTAGTGGTGATATTAAGTCCCTAGTATCATATTTAGAATCAGATGATTGTGAATTTAAGATATCTCTTCAGATTTCCGAACCAACAGAACAGCCGGAATTGCTCGAATTACACAGATTAGTAGCTATTCCCGCTCTCATAAAGGTTTCCCCAGCTCCAAAGCAAATATTTGCTGGAAGTAATATTTTCTCTCAATTGAAGAAATGGTTACCAAGGTGGACACAGGAAGGCTTACAAAAAAATCTAGGGATCAATTTGCAACCATCTAAAATTGATTCAATAAGAACTCAAAAAGAATTCCTTTTAGAAGACGAACTTCTCGTTTTAAGACAAGAAAATGAAACATTAACAAAGAGAATAGAATCTCAGGAAAGATTATTGAGAATGGTTGCGCATGAACTACGAACTCCATTAACTGCAGCCACATTAGCTGTGCAAAGTCAAAAACTTGGACAAATAGACATTTCAAAATTGCAAGAAGTAATTAAAAGACGTCTAGAGGAGATTGAACTCTTGTCACAGGATCTTTTAGAGGTTGGTACAACAAAATGGGAAGCCTTATTTAATCCTCAGAAAATTGATTTAGGTAACATTAGTGCTGAAGTTATACTCGAATTAGAAAAATTCTGGAGATTAAGGAATATTGAAATTGATACTGATATTCCATCTGATCTTCCAAGCGTATTCGCAGATCAAAGAAGAATGAGGCAAGTATTTTTAAACTTAATTGAAAATGCTATTAAATTTTCTGAAGACTCAGGATCTATAAAAATCACAATGATTCATAAGACAAATCAATGGGTAGAAATAACAATTTGTGACAAAGGGGCCGGTATTCCTTTGAGCGAACAAAAAAGAATTTTCCTAGATAGAGTTAGGCTACCGCAGACTTCTGAAGGAACATCAGGCTTTGGCATTGGGTTGTCTGTATGCAGGAGAATAGTAGAAGTCCATGGTGGAAGAATATGGGTGGTATCTGACATTGATGTCGGTTCATGCTTCCATTTTACTGTTCCTGTGTGGCAAGGACAAAATAAAGAGCAACAATACTTGACGAAAGGCTAGCCTTACTCTTAATTTTTAATAAGCTGTCATGCTAATTTCCTGGCCCCATCGTCTAGAGGCCTAGGACACCTCCCTTTCACGGAGGCGACAGGGGTTCGAATCCCCTTGGGGCTATTATTTAAATTTAAAAAACTAATTTTTTGAAGATTTTGCTTGCCTATCGACAGCAATCAAGTTTTCTGAAAGATCTCTTTTTAATCTTTTCTCTATCATCCCAATGGGCATCCACTGACAACCTTGAACAGTAAGATCGTAAATTAATGAATTTTTAGAAGTATCTTTAATTTTTTGGACTTTCCAACTACCTTCAAATTTTCTGAAATCTCCCTTAATTAAATTGAATTTTAAAAGGCCAAGTTTCTTATCTTCAAATAAATCCATAGTTACTTCAGCTGAAAATTTTATCCCGAGGAAATCTTGAGCCCCAACTTGTTTTAAGTGGACATTATTGCCTTTTTGATATATTTTTTTGCTTGATAATAAATTCGGTATGTAGAGATTTAGTCGATCGTAATCTGTTAAAACATTCCATAAAGAATCGAAACTTGCTGAGGTAGTTAATTGAGCAGCGAGCCTTCTTGTTCCGCCAGAAAACTTTTCCATTGTTTGCTCAATTGTCCTGTAATCATTTTTATTAGGATGATCTAGTGATTCTTGAGAATTAATCATGAATGAATTTTTTAATTAGATAAAAAATTATTTCTGTGTAACTATACAAATAAAAATAACAAATTTTGAAAAATAAAAATAATTCCTTTATATATTCCGATCTCAAAACGTAACCATTTTTATAAAATCACTACAAATTAAACTACAAATTGATAATCTTTTATAAAAGAAATCTAAAAAATGTATTCACAAGCAAAAGTAATCGCAGGCGGATTAGCTCATATTCCAGTTGTTATAGCTATTTTTTATTTTATACTCACAACTTTCAATAAAAGGGCTCTAAAATTTGTTGAAGATACAAAAAATAAAAAACCTGAGTCTAAAGCTGTGGAACCCAAAAAAGTTGCTGTTTCCAAAGTTGAAACATCTAAAGTAGAAGCTCCTAAATCTGAAGTTACAAAAGTGGTTAAGAAAAAACATGCTGATGTTCCAGTCAATATCTACAGGCCAAAGACGCCATTTGAAGGAACTGTTATTGAAAACTATAGTCTTCTTAAAGAAGGTGCAATCGGCAGAGTAAATCACATAACCTTCGACCTTAAAGATAGTGATCCATTCCTAAATTATGTAGAAGGCCAAAGTATTGGAATCATGCCTGCTGGTGAAGATGCCAATGGGAAACCTCATAAACTAAGACTTTATTCAATAGCTAGCACTAGACATGGAGATAATTTTAACGGAAATACAGTTTCTCTATGTGTTAGACAGCTTCAGTACGAAAAAGATGGGGAAACCATTAATGGTGTTTGCTCCACATACTTATGCGATATTAAGCCTGGAGATAAAGTTAAAATTACAGGCCCTGTAGGTAAGGAGATGCTTCTTCCTGATGAGGAAGACGCAAATATAGTTATGTTAGCTACTGGAACTGGAATAGCACCTATGAGAGCTTATTTAAGAAGAATGTTCGAAGCAACTGAAAAAGAAAAAAATAAATGGAATTTCAAAGGTAAAGCTTGGTTATTTATGGGCGCTCCAAAATCAGCTAACTTGTTATATGAGGAAGATCTTCAAAGATATCTCACTGATTATCCAGATAATTTCAAATATACAAAAGCCATTAGCCGAGAGCAGCAAAATACAAAAGGAGGACGAATGTATATTCAAGATAGAGTTTTAGAGTCAGCTAACGAACTTTTCAATATGATTGAAAATGAGAAGACACATATTTATCTTTGTGGATTAAAGGGTATGGAGCCTGGAATAGATGAAGCTATGACAAAGGCTGCTGAAGAAAAAGGTTTGAACTGGTCAGAATTAAGACCTCAACTAAAAAAAGCGGGAAGATGGCACGTAGAAACCTACTAGATCTTATATATTTAAATTTAATTTTCACTTACTAAATACTTTTTGGTTTAGACACAATATGTAGCTAATCTTTGAAAAAAAGAGGATTTTAAAAGAAGAATTTTAAAAATATGCCTTCCACTTTAAGCAATCCTCTAAGATTGGGTTTACGGCAGGAAAGAGTTATATCTCCACAATGCTTAGTAATATTTGGTGCTAGTGGAGACCTTACTCACAGAAAATTAATACCAGCCCTATTTGAACTATATTTGCAAAGAAGAATTCCTAGTGAATTTGGAATAATTGGTTGTGCGAGAAGACCTTGGTCAGATAATGAGTTCAGAGAAAAGATGAAAGTAAGGTTATCCACTCAAATATCTGGTAAAGAAAGGGAGTGGGAACAATTTTCTAATTATCTTTTCTACGAACCAGTTGACTTACAACAAAGTGATCATGTAATAAGGCTTTCTAAAAGATTAAATGAAATTGATAAAACACAAGCTACCCATGGTAATAGAACATTTTATTTATCAGTATCTCCGAATTTCTATGCAAGTGGATGTAAAGCTCTTAAAGCAGCTGGCCTTCTAGATGACCCTAAGAAAAGTCGTTTAGTGATCGAAAAACCTTTTGGAAGAGATTATTCAAGCGCAAAAAAATTGAACAAGATCGTTCAAAGTTGTGCTGAAGAAAGTCAGATTTATAGGATTGATCATTATTTAGGTAAAGAGACAGTTCAAAATATTCTTGTTTTGAGGTTTGCTAATACTATTTTTGAACCAATCTGGAACAGAAATTATATATCAAATGTCCAAATTACTTCATCTGAAACGGTGGGTGTTGAAGATAGAGCAGGTTATTACGAAAGTTCTGGTGCTTTAAGAGATATGCTTCAAAATCATATGACTCAAATGCTTGCTGTTACTGCTATGGAACCTCCTGGAAAGTTTGAACCAGAAGCAATAAGAAATGAAAAAGCTAAGGTTCTTCAAGCTTCAAAACTTGCTGACGAAAATGAACCCTGGAATTGTTGTATAAGAGGTCAATATGGAGAGGGAGGAAATATCTCAAATCAACTAAAAGGATATAGGCAGGAAGATGGTGTGCATACTAATAGCACTACCGAAACTTATATCGCGACAAAAGTTTTCGTTGATAACTGGCGTTGGCAAGGGGTTCCTTTTTATTTGAGAACAGGGAAAAGACTACCTAAAAGACTTGGAGAAATAGTCTTGACTTTTAAGGACGTTCCTGTTCATTTGTTTGAATCAACAATAATAAATCCTGCTCCAAATCAACTTATCCTTAGAATACAGCCAAATGAAGGTGCTACTTTCAAATTTGAGGTAAAATCTCCTGGTTCTGGGATGAAATCAAGACCTGTTGAGATGGAATTTTCTTATGATGAATCATTTGGAGAACCGTCTGATGAAGGCTATGTAAGATTATTAGCTGATGCAATGCTTTCTGACCCAACCTTATTTACTAGAAGTGATGAAGTAGAAGCAGCCTGGAAACTTTATACGCCATTAATAGAATTGATGGATAATTCTCCTTGGAAGTTACCTATTTATAATTATGAATCTATGACGTGGGGACCTCCTGAGTCTGATCAATTACTTTCAAAAGATAATATTTTCTGGCGTAGACCTTAAAAAGAAATGAAACCTCAACTAACACTCCAAACTCCATTAGAATTGCCTTATCAGGAAATTTCTAATTACCTTAATAAATTATGGATTTCAGAAGATAAAGATAATACTGGAGCTAATACTTTTACATTAATGGTCTGGCAGCCTGCTTGGCTAGAACAATGTTTGGTTCAAAAAGAATTATTAAATGGACCAATTACTGGAAATTTAAGTCCAGAGATAATTGAAGTTGCTAAAAAATTTATATTAGATCAAGGACTTCCATTAAGTACTTCCCTAAATAGTGAAAATTTATTGGATCTGTTAAAGGAAAATTTAATAAATAAAGACTTTGAAGACTTTAGAGGACAATTTTTTGAATCATCAATAAGTACATTGAATCCAAGAAGATTAATAACTCTAGCGCCAACGTTAAATAGAAATTCAGATATCAAAACTTTTGTATCCGCTTACTGTCCATTAAGTGATACTCCAGCGATGCAACCTATATGTGGGGATTTAGTGGTTATTAGGGGGGGCTCATCCTCTATATCTAATAAAGGATTAAAAATTATTGATGAATTATCTATTGATGAATTACCTTCATGGTTGTGGTGGAATGGAAGCTTGGATGAATCTCCTGAAATCTTCGAATATTTTACTAATCATGGTCTAAGATTAATAATTGATACTGCTCTTGGATCGCCTAACAGATGTTTAAAAGTTTTAGATAAATTAAATAATTCAAATAAAGCTATTAATGATTTGAATTGGGTTAGGTTGAAAAATTGGAGGGAATCATTGGCAATGATTTTTGATCCGCCTTCGAGGAGACCAATTTTAGATCATATTACTGATATTGATATTGATATCGCAGGAGACCATATGATTCAAGCTTTGTTTTTGATTTCATGGATTAGCGATAAACTTGGTTGGTCTTTTCTAGGAGTTGAAAGGGATACAGAGTCAACAAAAATAGAATTTGAAAGAATTAATGGAGAAATAATTTCTGCATCAATTAATCCTTTATCTTTGGGAAATCCAAGTATTCATTTAGGACAAGTTATTGGATTAAGATTGATTTCAAAGATTAGTGAGGTTCAAAAAAATAACACTTGTGTAATACTTGGCTGTGAATCAGTGGAATGTATGAGACTTGAAGCAGGGGGAATGGCTAATATGGAGTTAATAGAACAAGTTGTTCCAAATTCTTTTTCTTCATCAGAGTATGATGTTAGTAAGTTATTGGGAAGTAGTAGAGGTAATACAAGTCCTCTTTTTGAAAATTCTATTAAAATAGCCCTTCAAATATTTAATGGTTTTAATAACTAATAAATGCCTTGTGTAATATCTTCTCCTTCAACTGATAGTGGAAAAACTACATTATCGCTTTTGATATCTTGTTGGGCGTTCTCAAAAGGTATAAAAGTACAAACTTTCAAGGTTGGGCCAGATTATCTTGATCAACAACAACTTAGTTCAATTGGCCAACCCTTTTGTAGGAATTTAGATATTTTTTTAAGTGGTGAGGAATGGGTTAAAGAAAGTTTTTTTAAACATTCTTTGAAATATGAATTCTCATTAATTGAAGGAGCGATGGGTCTATTTGATGGCCTAGGGTCAACGACTTATTCCAGCACGGCAAATATCTCTAAACTTCTTAATGCTCCTGTAATTTTTATTGTCAATGCTAGAGGTCAAGTAGCTTCTCTTTTGGCGACTGTTCGAGGTTTTAGAGATTTTGATAGTGAGTTGTCAATATCAGGAATTATTTTTAACAATGTTAATTCAGATAGACATAAAAAATTAATCAAAGAAGTTTTTAAAAATGAAGATATCGAAATTCTTGGTTTTTTACCATCTGATTCAAAAATAACTTTAAACAAAGCTAATTTAGGTTTGATATCTCCATTGGATAATGGAAAAGAAATTGATGTTAAATATTTTGCAAATTTCGCCGAAAGAAATCTTGATGTGTTTTCTCTTATTAAATTCCTGAAATCTCCTCAAAAGAGAATATTAAATTCTGTCAGTTTTAAAGATTTTAAAATAGACAAAAGTAAACCTATCGCAATTGCAGAAGATAAAATCTTTCATTTTCAATATCTAGAAACTAAGGAGTTTTTGAGTGAAATAGGCATACCATTGATTTCATGGAGTATTTATGATGATGAAGAAATACCTAATGAGGCTTCTTCTTTAATTATTCCTGGAGGGTTCCCTGAAAAATATGCTGATCATATAAGTAATTCTATAAAAAGCTTAAATTCTTTAAGGAAATTCCGCAAAAATGGATTCATTTATGCAGAGTGCGGAGGGATGATGATTTTAGGAGACTTTATAAAAGATGAAAATGGTAATAATCATAAAATGAGTGGCATTCTGCCTTTTAGATCAAAAAAAAGTAAACTTTCAATAGGTTATAGATACATTGAGGGTTTAAAAGATACTCCTATCATTAAACAAAATCAATTAATAAGAGGACATGAATTTCATTATTGGGAAATTGAAAATAATTTATCTGAACTTGATTTAAGAAAAGCTAAGCTTCAGAAGAAACTTCCTTCCCCATGGAAAATTAAATCTTGGAAAACTGAATACAAAAATGAAGGCTTTTTTGATGAAAAATTACATGCAAGTTGGATTCACTTACATTTGCCAAGTTCTCCAGAAGTCGCAAAAAACTTCATAGATGCCACCCAAATTAGTTTTTCAAATGATTCTTAATTTATTATTAAATCAAATATTTTGAGAGGAGAACCTAAAAAAAACATTCCTGGCAAAGTAATTAATGGTCCTAAAAAACTCCCCACAATGACCTCAATTTTTGTATGTCCAAGGGTTTCTTTTAAAAGTAATTCAGATTGAGGGTCTAGTTTTTTTGATAGCTTATTAATTTCGGCAGCTTGAATTCCAGCTGATTTTCGAACGCCACTCGCGTCATACATAACTATTAGTGCTACAGCAACTGATAATGCGAATATTGAACTATCAAATCCTAATTCATAACCTATTCCAGACGCGGCGCCAGTTATTAAAGCTGAATGACTTGAAGGCATACCACCTGTCTCAAACATAATTCCAAATCTTATCTCTTTAGTTGAAAATAAATTAAATATTATTTTAAAAAATTGAGCTAATAAACATGATAATAAACTCCAAAAAAGAACTGAATTATTAAAAAAACCAAAAAGATCAGACATAATTAAAAAATATTTATCGATCTCTATTTGTAATAAAGTCAGCAAGAGAAATTAAATACTTTGCATTTGAACCCCAAGGCTCAATCGCTTTTTTTGCTTTTTCTACTAAATCAAATGCTCTTTTCTTAGACTCCTCCATTCCAAGTAATTTAGGGTATGTAGTTTTATCAGCTAAAAGATCTTTACCGGCAGTTTTACCAAGTTTTTCACTACTTGAAGTTAAATCAAGAATATCATCAATAATTTGGAAGGCTAATCCAATCCCCTCTGCATATGTTGTTAAGGCTTGTAATAGTTTTTCGTTGGCTCCTGCTATCATCGCGCCTGTTCTTACGCAAGCTTTCAATAAAGCACCAGTCTTATGAAGATGAATATACTCGAGTGTTTCAAGATCAACTTCTTTGCCTTCGCATTCTAAATCTACAACTTGTCCCCCCACTAGCCCAGGTGCACCTGCGACTAAGGAAAGTTCACCAATAACATTTAATAATCTAGTTGGATCAACCCCTGGACTTCTTAAAGAGACCATCTCAAAGGCTCTCGTCAGTAGTGCATCTCCAGCAAGAATAGCTATTGCATCTCCATATACTTTATGATTTGTTAGCCTACCTCTTCTTAAGTCGTCATTGTCCATGGCAGGCAAATCATCATGAATTAAGGACATTGTATGAATCATTTCTATTGCTACTGCAGTTGGTACAGCCAGCGAAGGTTCCCCTCCAGCTAGTGAACAAGAAGCTAAACATAAAATTGGACGTATTCTTTTCCCGCCAGCCAAAAGAGAATATCTCATTGATTCTCTAAGAATTTCTGGATTTTCTGGACCCAAAGAAAAATCAAGAGCTTCTTCTACAACTTTTTTTGTGTTTTTAAGATATTTTTCAAAATCAGAAATATTATCTAGAACTTCAGTCATTTTATTATTTTAATAGTAAATTTTTTCATCTTAGAGTTTACGGCAGAAGGTCATTAAGAGTTGATGATAAACCAAATTGTTTTTGCCAGCTAAAAATAGTATTTACTAGTAACATTGTTACTGTCATTGGTCCAACACCTCCTGGAACAGGCGTATAAGCAAATACTTTCGTAATAACATCTTCTAATAATACATCCCCACATAATCTGGTTTTGTTTTCATCAGAACTTTCTAATCTATGTATCCCAACATCAATAATTACTGCTCCCTCTTTAACAAAACTAGAATTTACAAGATTAGGTTTTCCTGCAGCTGCAATTAGTATGTCAGCTTCCTTACAGACTTTATCTAAATTTAGTGTTTTTGAATGAGTCATTGTTACAGTCCCATTTAGATTTAACAACATAAGCGATAGGGGTTTCCCAACTAGTAAACTTCTTCCAATAACAACAATTTTCTTTCCTTCAATTGTAATATTTTGGGATCTTAATAAATTAATAATTCCAGCGGGAGTACAGGATCTCATCGCTGGTTCATTTTTTACTAATTTGCCAATGTTTTTCTCATTTAATCCATCTACATCTTTGCTTGGATTTATGTAACTTATTAATCTTTGATCGTCAAACTTCTTTGGAATGGGGAGTTGTAGCAATATTCCATCAATATCATTATCAAGATTTAGTTTCTTTATTAATTCTTCAACTTCTTTTTGCTCCACATTATCTTTTAGATGAAAGATAAAACTATTTATGCCAACTCTGTTACATGCCTTTTCTTTATTCTTAACATAAACACCGCTCGCAGGGTCTTCACCTATTCTTATAACAGCCAAACCAGGTACTCTTTTTGCGATTTTTCTATTACTAGAAATATAGTTTTTTAATTTTGCCTCAATTTCGAGAGATAATTTTTTACCATCTAATTTTAATGACATTTAGAAAAACTTCTCCTTTTTACACCTAGCATGCCTATAATTTTAAATTATTCAAATAGGTTTACAAATATTCTGTGCAAAAAATAACAACTACACTAAAAAAATTGTTTTATCTATGGAGGAGAAGCCAAATTCCAATAAAACAACCAAATAAAATTTCAGAAATTGATAACCTTATAATTTTTTTAATTTCTATATTAATTTCAATAGTTTCGTCTTATAAATTACTTCTAATTTCGCCTTTAAACCTCTCAGATATTTTTTCTTGGCTTTTGACTTTTACTGAAGCCCTAATAAGTTCTGGAATTTTGATAGTTGTTTCTAAAAAAGAGAATCCTACAATCAACTCAAGACAAATTATCTTGATCATTACTCTTCTTTTGGCAGTGCAAACTTCGAAATTAGCCTTTTCTTCAACCATAAGTCCATTATCAATAATAATCCCACCGGCATTAATAATATCTCAAGCAATGGGCAGCATAACTGCTTTGGCCTGGGTATCAATAGCCAGCCTTAGTTGGCCTGACCCAGGAATTGCTATAAATAACAATTTATTTTTTATTTCATTAGTTGGTGCTTCAGTAGTATCTCTACTTGGAGGAAGAATAAGAAGTAGAGCTCAGCTACTCCAACTATCTATTTTTGTTCCCATTGGAGCTTTTTTAAGTCAATGGATATTAATGGACAAAGATAAAATATTTCTCCTTGAAAAACAAGAATTTTTTCTTACTAACGGCAAAATATTTTCAGACTCCTTGTTATTGGCAATAGTAATGCTTTTTACAATTTTATTAATTCCTATTTTTGAATCGATTTTTGGACTATTAACCAAAGCAAGATTACTCGAATTAGCTGATAAAGAAAAACCTCTAATTAGAAGATTGTCTCTTGAAGCTCCAGGCACTTTTGAACATACATTACTGATATGCGGTTTAGCAGAGGAAGCTACTAGGATGATTGGTGGTGATATTGATCTCATTAAAACTGGAGCTCTTTATCATGATGTGGGTAAATTACATGCTCCTAATTGGTTTATTGAAAATCAGGAGGGTTCAAATAATCCACATGATGAAATAAATGATCCTTTTAAAAGTGCAGAGGTATTACAAGCTCATGTTGATGAAGGATTAAAGTATGCAAGAAAAAATAGACTACCCAAACCAATAGCTGATTTTATCCCAGAACATCAAGGTACTTTAAAAATGGGATATTTTTTTCACAAAGCTAAAGAAAAGAATCTTAATATTAATGAAAAAGATTTTAGATATAAAGGCCCAGTCCCTCAGTCAAAAGAGACGGCTATTTTAATGCTCGCAGATGGATGTGAAGCAGCACTAAGAGCTATGAATATTAATGCTTCTGATAATGAAGCCTTGGAAACAATAACTAAAATAATCTTTTCGCGTCAAAAAGATGGCCAATTGAATGATAGCAATTTATCTAAGGGAGAAATATTTTTAATTAAAAGAGCTTTCTTGAATGTATGGAAAAGAATTAGACATAGAAGAATTCAATATCCAACAACTAAGAATAATACTTTTTCTTAGAGAATTTTATAGTCTATAGCCTAATACTTCTTTTATGCTTTGGATTACACCAGTACAAGAGGGCTATGATGCTAAGTAAAGCAATTAATAAAGTAAAACTACCAATTCCAAAAATACCTTCTTTTAGCCTTATCACTCGAACAATTGAATATGGTGCAGTGCCAGCAATCACCATTGAAAGTGATACTAAAGTCAATGTAACTCCCCATTTTCTTCCTGCTAATAAAGCAGATGATGAAACTATCCCAACTATCGCTGCAGGCCAGCCAAGACTACTAGCCAAAGAGATGTTTGCAGCCCTTAATGGAGGTACGTAAATAACTATTAAAGTTATTATTGGTAGAGCAATTATGTTGGAAATTAATCCTAGCCAGGCTAAGGTCCAATATCCAAATAATCTTTCCCTCATATTTACTGCTTTAACTATTTAGATTAATCTACAGTATTACGAGACTAATTTTATTGCTACTTAATAATCCTCAGAATTAATTTAATTTGCAGGATTAGTTAGAAATGTCTTCTCAGGGTTCTCTAAATTATCAAATTGTGGGTGAATTGAGTTTTTTTTCTCGGAAAAAACAAGCCTATTTAAAGCATTAACGTAAGCATTCGCAGCTGCAACCACTACATCCGTGTCAGCGGAATGGCCAGAATATATCTTATTATCCCTCCTTATTCTTATTGTTACTTCACCAAGTGCATCAATTCCCTCAGTTACAGACTTCACAGAAAATTCAATTAATTCATTAGGAACTTTAGCTAATTTATTTAAAGCTTCGCATACGGCATCAACAGGTCCAGTTCCTATTGCTACGGCACTGTCCTCTGTATTATCTTCCGTGTTTAAAAGTGTTATGGTGGCTGTAGGTTTAGATTCGTTACCACAACTTACTTGTACAAGAATTAATTGAAATTTGGCTTCTGGAAGCTGTACTTGTTCACTTACAATCGCTTCTAAGTCTCTATCAGTAATTTCCCTTTTCCTATCGGCTAAATCCTTAAAACGAGCAAAGGCATCATTTAGGTCTTCCCTGCTCAAGTCATATCCCATCTCTTCTAATCTTGCTCTTACTGCACTTCTTCCACTAAGTTTTCCCAATGATATTTTGTTGTCAGTCAAGCCAATAGTTTTTGCATCGATAATTTCATAAGTAAGTCTATTTTTTAAGACCCCATCCTGATGAATGCCTGACTCATGTGCAAAAGCGTTGGCTCCTACAATTGCTTTATTGGGTTGAACTGTCATTCCTGTTAGGTTGGAAACGAGCCTAGAAGTTTTTGTTATCTCTTCTGTTCTTATAGCTGTAAGAGGAGTTGGTGAATCTGGATTTCTTTTGAAAAAACCATTAAAAAAACTTTTCCTTACATGCAATGACATTACCAATTCTTCTAGAGAGGCATTCCCTGCTCTTTCTCCAATTCCATTAATCGTGCATTCTAGTTGTCTTGCTCCATTTTTTACTGCTTCTAGAAAATTAGCAACTGCTAAACCTAAATCATTATGACCATGAACAGAGATTACTGCCTCATCAATATTTGGGACATTTTTGTTTATATCTGCAATTAATTTGCCAAACTCACTAGGGGTTGTAAACCCGACTGTATCAGGAATATTTATTGTTGTTGCTCCTGCAGAAATTGCTAGTTGAATAACTTCATATAAAAAATCAGGATCACTCCTTGAGGCGTCTTCACAAGAAAATTCAATATCATCTACTAATGACTTTGCATAATTAACCATTTCAGGGACTATGTGTAGTACATCTTTTCTGGATTTCTTAAGTTTATGTTTAAGGTGAATATCACTTGTTGCAATAAAAGTATGTATTCTTTTTTTTGGGGCTGGACTTACTGCTTCATAACATGCTTTTATATCTCCTTTTGATGCTCTAGCTAAACCGCAAATCACAGGACCATTTTCTTTTCCTACAGCATTAGCTATTTTATTAACAGCTTTAAAATCTCCTTGACTTGCGAAAGGGAATCCAGCCTCTATAACATCTACTCCTAATCTTGCTAATTGATGTGCAATAGCAAGCTTTTCTTCCATATTTAAACTGGCACCAGGAGATTGCTCTCCATCTCGAAGAGTTGTATCAAAGATCAATATTCTTCCAGGATCTTTGGACATTAGAGGAAATCATTTAAACTTATATTAAGCTAATAAAAAAAAATTGACTAGATTTTGTCCAATAAAAATTTGCTGCAAGCCTATTACTTAACAATAATGGTTAAATTTTGAAAAAAAAAATTAAAATTATTTAATTATTAAAGTATTCTTTAAAAATTAAAATTTACTTTTTATAGAAGGTTAATTTTGATTTTTTTTAGAATTAAAGGTAAAAATTATAAAAAGTATGAATGGGCTATATCCCAAAAAAAATATCCTAGGCCATTTAGCAATAGTTTTACATGCTCATCTTCCTTATGTCAGAAAAAATGAAAAAAACTCGTTAGAAGAGGATTGGTTATTTCAGGCGATATTGGAATGTTATGTACCACTACTTCAATCAATAGAATCTTCCAAAAATGAAAATCCTTTAAATACAAAACTTACTATTAGTTTGTCTCCAACATTATTATCACTTCTAAGTAATAAACAAATTCAAGAAACTTTCCCAAGCTGGATTAAAACTAGAAATGATTTCTTAAAAGAATTGCCAAAAAAAGAAAAAATTGCCTCACATTTTTTAATCAAAGATATTAATAACAGATACTTATATTGGCAAGAATGCTCTGGAAATTTAATCGAGAAGTTTAGAGTTTTAAATAACTCTGGAAATCTGGATATTCTTACTTGTGCGGCTACACACGGATATTTGCCAATTTTAAGAGAGAATCCTGAAACTGTTAAAGGACAAATTAATACAGCTATTAGGAATCATGAAAATATTTTGGGGACTAAGCCCTTAGGTATTTGGTTGCCTGAATGTGCATATTATGAAAATTTAGATGAATTACTATTCAATTCTGGGATTAGATATGCAATTTTAGATGGACATGGGATTTTAAATGCCACTCCAAGGCCTAGGTATGGTGTATACGCTCCAATCTGCTCGAAAAAAGGAGTTGCTTTCTTCGGAAGAGATAGTGAGTCAACCTTGCCTGTTTGGTCTGCTAAGGATGGATTCCCAGGAGACAGAGTTTACAGAGAATTTCATAAAGATTTGGGGTGGGAGTTGCCTATTTCAAAGCTCCAAGAGAAAGGTATTTCAACTAAAAGACCCTTGGGTTTAAAGTTTCATAAAATTACAGATGAAAGCATACCATTAGGGAAAAAGGAGTTTTATTTAGAAAAAGAAGCCAAAATGAAGGCTGCAGAGCATGCTGATGCTTATCTCTTAGCGAGATCCAAACAATTTGAAAAATTAACTTTATCTTCTTCCTTTAAACCTTTATTGGTAGCTCCATTTGATGCAGAGTTATTTGGTCATTGGTGGTATGAGGGACCTTTCTTTATTGAAAACATCTTAAAGAACTCAAGTAAATATTCAATTAAGCTTATAAATTTAAAAGAATTCTTACTTCAAAAGCCAAATCTTCAGATTTGTGATCCATCGCCATCAAGCTGGGGGCAAGGTGGTTACCACAATTACTGGATAAATGATACAAATGCATGGATTGTTCCAGAAATCACAAAAGCAGGTTCAACTTTGGTTGATTTATGCTCGAAAAATTTTAATAATGACTTATCTTCAAGACTTTTCAAACAAGCAGCGAGAGAATTACTTCTATCTGAGTCCTCTGATTGGAGTTTTATTTTAAGAGCTGGAACTACAACTGAGCTTGCTAAAGAAAGGATAGAAAGACATTTGTTCCGGTTTTGGAAATTAGTTGAAATGATTAGAAATTACTCTAGTATAAATTTAAAATTTCTTGAAGATATTGAGGAAGAAGATGGGATTTTTCCAGATATTAATATTAATGATTGGCGTAAATGAAAATACTAATTTAACTTAAGCATTCCTAGTTTTACTTTTATAGGTGAATTTATAAACATCTTACTCATAACGTAAATTAGTTTTGGAAGTGGAAGTGTATTTGTAAGAAAACCTACCCATTCATCTGTCGATAATCTAAAGAAATTTGAGAAAAAGCTCCTTAACCTACTTTCGTCAAAACTCATTAATCTTCTTAGACCATATTGGTAAAGTTTGTGCCTTTGTGTTAACTCATAAGGCCATAAGATATCCCAACCTTTTGTTGCTAGCTCTAGTGAACTTAGATGAGGTTCTTTTAAAAAGATTGCTAATTTTTCTGCAAGAAGTGGAGCCCTTCTTAATAAAGATCCGATCATATATCCCGATGCAGGATGCACCATACTTGCTGCTCCTCCAAAACCAAGTACAAATTGTTTTTTAAATGGGAGGGGTAAATTCATTGGGAAGAGGCAATTCTCTTCATGAAAAATTTCACTTACCTTAATACCTTTATTATGTAGTCTTTTAAAAAGTCTTTTTTTGAGATTATCTTGCGATAATGCGGGATAACTAGCTAATGATGTTTCTTCAACAAAAAAAGTTTCATTTCCAAGATCCATTGCATAAAGAAAGGAAGGAGATGATAACTTTTCTTCATTATCTAAATGATTTGGACGAAAATCCATTAAAACAAACTCCTCCTTATTAACAGGTGGCGATGAAAATTTACCCACAATTCCATATGCAGCTTGTTGAGCGATTTCATTTTGGACTGGTCTTTTTACAAAATTACTTTTATGACCACTTGCATCAATAATTAACCTCGCTTTTATTCTTAGACCTGAAAGACAAATCACCTCAGATAGTTTATTTTTCTCTTTAATTTCTTTTGCCGTTTCATTCAACCATTCAATACCTTTGCAATTTTTTAATAGTTCTTTTTGAAAGGCTTCTTGA
Organism: uncultured Prochlorococcus sp.; assembly: GCA_902572915.1. Classification (GTDB taxonomy): domain Bacteria; phylum Cyanobacteriota; class Cyanobacteriia; order PCC-6307; family Cyanobiaceae; genus Prochlorococcus_A. The sequence goes on along the minus strand of CACGHR010000005.1, from coordinate 15,696 downwards.
TTTATTAAACCATAATCGTAATTATGTTTTGTCGGAGTATCCCCCTTTTTATTTTCTCCATTTCCAAAAAAACTAACTGTTTTACACCATCGATGAGATAACAAAGACTCTAATCCTAATTCCTCTAATTCAGATGCCCATATACCATATGTATTCTCCCATTTTTCATTTGGAGATTTAGTTGATATTCCCTTTATATAAAGATCCTGCTTGGCTAATTCAGAAGCTAAACATAATGCAGCGGGACCAGAACCTAAAATTAAAATATCAAGTATTTCCATATTATTTAATTAATAATTAGTCTTTTAATTTTCTTCATCTGAGCTAAGTTGATCTGTTTCCTCTATTTGTTCACGAGGAACTAATACCACTTCTGATAGATGATCACCTTCGTCCAGCCTTTGTAATTTTACTCCGGTAGCCGCTCTGGATTGCTGAGAAATTTTATCTGCATTTGTTCTAACTATTACTCCTTTTTCTGTCACAAGAAGTAATTCTTCTCCCTCGCCAAAGACCTTCAAACAAACTAGTACATCATTTTTAATTCTAAATTTTATTGCTCTCAAACCCATGCCGGCTCTTTTTTGTAATCTAAACTGAGTTACAGGCACCCTCTTTCCTAGCCCAAATGCACTTGCTATTAATACCCAGGGACCATCTGAAGAGTTTCCCTCAACATTATCATCAATTTCCTGAGAGAGGTCATCAATTTTAGCCAATTGATCAACTAGATCAGATGTTAAAACATCCATGGAAACAAGTTTGTCTCCTTCTCTCAAGGTCATTGATTTAACTCCTCTTGCTGTTCTACCAAGTGGCCTTAATTCATTGATATCTAGTCTAAAATGTATAGCCATTCCTGTTTTTGATCCAATTAGTACACTATCACCTTCTTTTGACAATCTGACCCAGGTTAGGGCATCTCCATCCTCAAGATTTATTGCTATTAATCCATTTGATCTAATTTTGGAGAAAGCAGAAAGTGCAGTTCTTTTTATAAAGCCAGACTTGGTAAGCATTAATAAATAATGATCGTCAACAAAAGAATCCACAGCAACTAACGAAGTTATCTTTTCTTCTCTTGGAATTGGTAGAAGTTGAACTGATGGAGTACCTTTTGCTGTTCTGCTACTCATGGGAACTCTATATGCTGGGAGAGCATAAGCAACTCCTCTATCGCTGAAAAGTAAAAGAGTATCATGATCGTTACAGCTTATAAATAATTTCACATCATCATCTTCTTGGGTTTTTGTGCCAGCTTTACCCCTTGAACCACGACTTGTAGATTCAAACTCATTAACAGGCATCCTTTTTAAATAACCTGCTTCAGTTAATAGAACTACGGATCTGTCATTAGCTATAAGATCAATATCATCTAATCCGCCACCTAAATCTAATATTTCAGTTTTTCTGGGAGAAGAGAATCTTTCATCAATTTTATTAAGTTCCTCAAGAATAATTTCAAGAATTCTTTCTTTACTATTTAATATTTGCTGATATAGATTAATTTTTTGCGTTAATTCATCGTGTTCTGCTTTGATTTTATCAGCCTCAAGAGCTGTTAATCTTCTTAATTGCATTTGTAAAATTGCGTCTGCCTGTGTGGAAGATAATTCATGATCAGTTTGTAATTTTTCTCGAGCTGAAATTGAATCTTTAGCTGATCTAATTAGATTTATAATTTCATCCATAGCACCTAAGGCCAACAAAAGACCCTTTACAATATGATCTCTTTCTTCTGCCTTTTTTAATAAAAATCCTGTTCTTCTCCTTATTGTTTCTACTCTGAAATCTAGAAATACATCCAACATTTTTCTAAGTGATAGAGTTGTTGGCTCTCCTTTAACTAAGGCCAGAATATTCGCACTAAAGTTATTCTGAAGTGGGGTTAACTTAAATAAATTATTTAAAACTACTTGTGGATAGGCATCTCTTTTTAACTCGATAACAATTCTCATGCCATCTCTATCACTTTCATCTCTAATATCAGAAATACCTTCTAATTTTTTTTCATTAACCATATCTGCAATTCTCTCTATCAAGCCCGCTTTGTTAGTTTGAAATGGGAGTTCCGTAATTATTACTGCATCTTTTTCTGCTCTACCAGTTGATTTGATTTGCTCAATATTTGCTACACCTCTCATAGTTATTGAACCTCTTCCTGTTTTGAATGTTTCTCTGATACCCTCTCTTCCTAAGATTTGACCACCAGTGGGAAAGTCAGGACCCTTTATAAGTTCAAAAAGTTCTCTATCTTCAATCGAAGGATTATTGATTATTGATTTGAGACCATTAATTAATTCCCCTAAGTTATGTGGTGGTATGTTAGTGGCCATTCCTACCGCTATTCCAGATGATCCATTTAAAAGTAGTTGAGGAATTCTTGCAGGTAAAACTGTTGGCTCTTGTTGAGAACCGTCAAAGTTATCAGCGAAATCTACAGTTTCAGATTCAATATCCTCTAATAAACTTTCATCAGTAAGAGACTGTAGTCGAGATTCTGTATATCTCATTGCTGCGGGAGGGTCGTTATCTACAGATCCAAAGTTTCCATGACCATCTATAAGTGGCATCCTCATAGAAAAATCTTGAGCCATCCTCACCAAAGCATCGTAGACAGCAGTGTCACCATGGGGGTGGTATTTACCAAGTACTTCTCCAACTACTCTTGCACATTTCCTGTAAGGTCTACCACTAGTTAAACCAAGTTCATACATTGCATAAAGAATTCTTCTATGAACAGGCTTTAATCCATCCCTTGCATCTGGAAGCGCACGACCAACTATAACGCTCATTGCATATTCGAGATAAGAGCGAGACATCTCATTTCTTAAGTCGGTCTGAATAATTCGATCGTTATCTTCGCTAAATCCAGAATTGCCGGAATCTACAATATCAGACATACAAAAAACCTTTCTTTAATAATAATGGCTGATTGTCATAATGAATAAAAAAAGAGATATATTTAATTTCCAAATACTCACATTCACACACAAATTAAAAAAAAACCTTTTGTTTTTGAATAAACCTTGGCTTATTACCCCTTTAGTTGTTAATTTAATCAGAATAAGTGATAAATTCCGTGAATATTGAAATTGGATTAAACAAAAAAGTCAGAAGGGCTTATGGTATTGACGAAATAGCGTTAGTCCCTGGCAAAAGAACACTGGATTACGATTTGACTGACCCTTCTTGGATGATAGGGGATTTAAAAAGAGAAGTTCCAATTATAGCCAGTGCTATGGACAGTGTTGTTGATGTAAATACGGCTGTAGAGCTTACCAAATTAGGTGCCCTTGGAGTTATTAATATGGAGGGAATACAAACAAGATATGAAAATCCTGATGAGATATTAAATCAAATAGCATCAGTTGGAAAAAATGAGTTTGTTCCATTAATGCAACAGATATATAGTGAACCAGTTAAGGAGGAATTAATTTTAAATAGAATAAATGAGGTCAAAGAAAGCGGTGGTATTGCTGCGTTTAGTGGAACTCCTCAAGCTGCCATAAAATTTCAAGAAACACTCAATAATTCCAATTTAGATTTATTTTTCCTTCAAGGGACAGTTGTTTCAACTGAACATCTTGGTATGCAAGGTAAGGAAACTTTAAATATTAAAGATCTCTGTCAATCAATGAAAGTCCCAGTAGTAGCGGGTAATTGTGTTACTTACGAAGTTGCCAAACTTCTAATGAATGCTGGAGTTGCTGGATTAATGGTTGGTATAGGTCCTGGAGCAGCATGTACTTCAAGAGGGGTGTTAGGAATTGGAATCCCTCAAGCAACCGCAATTGCTGATTGTAGTTCGGCAAGAGATGATTACTTTAAAGAAAGTGGTCATTATGTTCCTATTATTGGGGATGGAGGAATTGTGACGGGAGGAGATATCTGTAAATGTTTAGCATGTGGTGCAGATGCTGTAATGATTGGCTCGCCAATAGCTAAATCTTCAAATGCTCCAGGCAAAGGATTTCATTGGGGTATGGCTACTCCAAGCCCTATATTGCCTAGGGGTACAAGAATTGAAGTTGGGTCTACAGGATCTCTAGAAAGGATAATTAAAGGCCCTGCTTTGCTAGATGATGGTACACATAATTTATTAGGTGCCATTAGAACATCAATGAGTACTCTTGGCGCTAAGAATATTAAAGAAATGCAAGCGGTTGAAATAGTTATTGCACCATCTCTTCTGACAGAGGGTAAGGTTTATCAAAAAGCTCAGCAGCTTGGGATGGGTAAATAGTTTAATAGAGAAAAAATTTATTAAACTTTAGCGAATTAGGTATTTAATTGAACAAATTTCGTATTAGGAGTTATTATTAAATGATGGGGGAAACCCCATACTCCTCACACACTAAATGGCCCGATTAATCGGGCTTTTTTTGAGATTTTGTTACTTATATTATTTTATCTGTAATGAAATCATCACTTAAAAGAATTGCCTGCTAAATTTTCTAAAAGGAATACTTAAATTATGTCATCAGCTCCAGCCGTAACTGATTCTTCATTTGACAAAGATGTACTGCAAAGTGATCTACCAGTATTGGTTGATTTTTGGGCACCATGGTGCGGTCCTTGTAGGATGGTTGCACCAGTTGTAGAAGAAATCTCAAAAGACTTTGAAGGGAAAATTAAAGTCTTTAAATTAAATACAGATGAGAACCCAAATGTTGCAAGTCAATATGGAATTAGGAGCATTCCAACATTAATGATCTTTAAAGGAGGCCAGAAAGTTGATACTGTTGTTGGGGCTGTACCAAAAGCAACTCTTTCTAGCACTTTAACTAAGCATCTATAAGATAATCAGCCTTGCATAAAATTGGACTTATAGATTACGGAATGGGTAACATCCATTCAGTAACAAAAACTCTAGAAGGTCTTGGAGAAGAAATAATCTTAATCAAAAACTTTAATGAATCAAAGACTTGTAAGGCGATAATTCTTCCTGGAGTTGGGGCATTTGATCCTGCGATGATTAATCTTATAAATACGGATTTGATAACCGATTTAAAAAATTGGATTAATAGCGGGAAGTCTTTTTTAGGTATTTGTTTAGGTCTTCAACTCCTTTTTGAATCTAGTGATGAAGGGAAAGTTCAAGGACTAGGAATTTTAAAGGGGAAAATACAAAAAATACCTAATGTTCTTAACCAAAAAATTCCCCACATGGGTTGGTGCCAACTTTTACCTACAAAATCAAATATTTTATTACAGCTAGAAGAATTAAATAACTGGGTCTATTTTGTACATTCCTATCATGCAATCCCAAATGAAAATAACATTATTGCAGCCCAGGTTAATTATGGTTCTGAAAAATTAACAGCTATGATTGAGAGAGATAATTTAATAGCCTGTCAATTTCATCCAGAGAAATCTGGTAAAACTGGAGAAAAACTTTTGAGAAGATGGCTCAGTAGTATTGAATAACTAATAACTACTGATGAAGACAAATTTAAAATTAATAGGTGGAAAAAAAATCCAAAGTCCAAATAATTTTTATACGAGACCTACAACATTGCGAGTGAGAGAGGCTATATTTAATATATTGAATAATAGAGTTGAAAATAGTATCTGGTTAGATTTATTTAGTGGAACAGGGGCCATATCTTGTGAAGCATATAATCATGGGGCAAGAAAAATAATTGCAATTGAAAAAAACAGAATTAATTCAAAAATTTGCTTAAAAAATCTTTTTTCGTTGCAAGATATAGAGAATAGGAAAAATGATATCGAGGTTATTTGTAAAGACGTTTTGATCTGGACAAAACCAAATTACGAGAGAAAATTATCATCTAAAATAATGGATTTAAACAAATTAAAATTTGATTTTGTTTATCTAGACCCTCCATATGATGTTAATTTCCATGAATTAGTTTTAAATCAGATATTTAATTGTAATTTTTTAAAAAAAAAATCAATAGTTATTTGTGAACATTCTCCAAACCTACATATTAAAAAAAGTACTTTATGGGAAACTATGGATGTGAGAGACTATGGACAGTCAAGATTGACATTTTTAATCCATGTCCAACATACCTGAACCTCTTCTATATTGATTCCATGCACTTACGAATAATCCAAGAAGAGTTATTGGAACTAAACCTAGAACAATTCCACAGAGAAGAGGCTCGATCATTTTTTTGCCTTTTTTGAATTTCTTATCCACAATTGTTACATAGAGACTATTTTTTGTGTCAACATCTTCATCATCTGCAGCAGAAAGAGACTTTAAAAAAGAATTATTAAAAATATTTTTTATTGTTTTGGTAGTTTTTTTGATATGTCTTTCAATATTTTTTGAAAATCATCATGAAAATAACACTTATGTTACTAAAACTCTTGAGCTTAATGGCTCTGCTGAGGAAGGAGATGCTCTTTTTAAGATGAATTGTGTTGGATGTCATGGAATTAAAGCAAGAGGATTAGTAGGTCCAGATTTACATTCAATAACTCAACGTTTGAATGATAAAGAGATAATAAAACAAGTTACTGGTGGCCTTACACCTCCCATGCCAAGTTTTGAGATAGATCCTGATAATATGTCTAATTTATTAAAGTATCTTCATAGTCTTGAATAATTTTGAAAAAAAATTTTTCTGGTTTAAAAATAATTTTAGTTGAACCAAGTGGTCCTTTAAATGTTGGTAGTATTGCGAGATTATGCTCTAACTTTGACGTTGAAGAATTAAGAATTGTTTCTCCAAAATGCGATATCTTCTCTTTAGAAGCAAAAAAAATGGCCCTTAAAGGTCAAAAATTTCTTGATCATTGTAAGATTTTTGATGATCTTGAAAAAGCAATTTTTGATTGTGATTTAGTTCTAGCTTCTTGCGGAAGGATTGATGTAAGTAAAGATTTGTTTTTTGAATCTTCTGAAGATATATTTAATTGGATTTCATCTCTTAAAAAGATAAATAATTTAGCGATTATATTTGGCAGAGAAGATAGAGGTTTAACTAATAGTGAATTACTTCTGGCAAATAAGACTTTTAACATCCCAGCTTCTAATAATAATCCATCTTTAAACCTTTCTCACGCAGTTTCGATAGTTTTGTATGAATTAAACAAGTTTCCCAAAAGAAATTTTAACAAGGAGTTAGAGGTTCTTAATCTTGCATCATCAAAACAAATACATGATTCATTTTTGGAGATAGAGGAAATGCTCCTACGAGTTGGATATCTTCTTAAACACACTTCAAGTGCAAAAATAAGTAAATTTAAAAAATATATTCTTAGGGCAAATACATCAAAGCATGAAATAAATGTTTTAAGAGGTATTGTTCATCAAATAAACTGGTTTTTGAATAATTCAAAAAAAAATTAGGATCTTTTTAATTAAATTTGATTCAATTAAACTGTAATTTTAATTTAATAGGGATATTTACTAAAAACATTTTCTGAAGTAACATCTATTGATTATTTGAATATTTTAGAAAACTAAAACTGTGACTACAACAAAGAAAAGAAGAGTTTTTCCTTTTACAGCTGTAATTGGCCAGGAAGAAATGAAATTGGCTCTATTGTTAAATGTCATTGATCCAAGAATTGGAGGAGTGATGATAATGGGTGATAGAGGGACTGGAAAGTCTACTACAATTAGAGCCTTAGCTGATTTGCTGCCCGCAATAGATGTTGTTAAAGACGACCCATATAATAGTTCTCTAATTGATCCTGATTTGCAGAGTAAAGAAGTTTTGGAAAAAATTGTTCAAGGTGAAAATTTAGAGAAGATTCAAAAACAAGTACCTATGGTTGATTTGCCTTTAGGGGCTACTGAAGATAGGCTTTGTGGAACTATTGATATAGAGAAGGCTCTGAGTGAAGGTGTTAAGGCATTTGAACCTGGATTATTGGCTAAAGCTAATAGAGGTTTGCTATATGTTGATGAGGTGAATTTGCTTGATGATCATTTGGTTGATGTCCTTTTAGATTCAGCTGCTTCTGGATGGAATACAGTTGAAAGAGAGGGAGTATCTGTTCGACATCCTGCAAGGTTTGTTCTTATTGGTTCAGGCAATCCAGAAGAAGGGGAATTAAGGCCCCAGTTATTGGATAGGTTTGGAATGAGTGTTGAGGTTAAAACAGTTAGAGATGCCGAATTAAGAGTACAAGTAGTAGATCAAAGAACTTCTTTTGACGATAATCCTGATGAGTTCTCATTGAGTGTTGAAAAACAACAGGATGAACTTCAACAAAAAGTTATTAAAGCCCAAGAAATATTAAATTCTGTTCAAATGGACGATGACCTTAGACTTAATATTTCTGCAATTTGCGGAGAACTTGACGTTGATGGTTTACGTGGAGATATTGTTACCAATAGATCCGCAAGGGCAATTGCGGCCTTTGAAGGAAGAACTGAAGTACAAGAAGATGACATAGCAAGGGTTATTTCTTGTTCGTTAAGACATAGACTAAGAAAAGATCCATTAGAACAAGTTGATTCTGGTGAAAAAGTTATTCAAGCTTTTTGTAAAGTGTTCGATTTAGATGAAAAAGATAATCTTTCAAAATTCCAATTGTCTGCGGAAGCTTAATTAAAGTGAGAATAATTGGGCTTGATCCTGGATTAGCAAGAGTAGGATATGGAATTATTGAGGTGCAAAATGAAAAAAAGGTTTTGTTAGATTGTGGTGTGATTGAGACAAATAAAGAAAAACAAGAAGAATATAGACTTTATGAAATATTCAACGATCTCAATGAATTGATAAGTCATTGGAATCCAAATATAGCGGCGGTAGAAAAATTCTTCTTTTATAGATCAAGTACCACTATTAGCGTAGTGCAGGCTAGAGGAGTAATTATGACCGTTTTGGCCTCTAAAAAAATTCAAGTTAGTGAATATTCTCCTGCTCAGATAAAATTAACAATTGCAGGCTCAGGAAAAGCTTCTAAAAAAGAGGTTCTTGAAGCTGTTATGTATAATTTAAAACTTAAAAAAGCTCCTAAACCTGATGATTCTGCAGATGCATTGGCAATAGCACTCACAAAACTAAATGAAGAAGGCTTTAATTGAATACCCATCATGATTGTCTTTAAAAAAAAGAGATTAGAGAGGGATATGTTTAGAAAACTAAGAGATGAGGTCTCCCTCGATCAAAAGGAAAATGTAAAAAAAAATGTAAATCAATTTGTTGATTTTTTTGTTAAGGATTATAAAAATATTGGTTATATCGCTATATATTGGCCCTTAAAAAATGAGGTCGATATTAGAAGTCTTAAGGAAAAATTTTCTTTAGCTTTGCCAAGATGTAAAGATAAAAAAGAGTTGTTATTTTATCCATGGGATGAAAAACCTCTTACAAAAGACTTTGAGGGGATATTAAGTCCAAATAACTCTCTCTCATTAAGTCATGAGCAGATAAGTTTGATATTTGTTCCATGTCTTTCTGTGGATGAAAATTTAATAAGATTAGGTTATGGAGGAGGTTACTTTGATAAATTAAGGAGAGATAAAAATTGGAGGCATGTTCCATGCATAGGAATATTGACTTCTAATTGTGTAAGTAATATTCCATTAACTAGAGCTGAGTGGGATATTCCCTTATCAGGATTTATCACGGAAAATGAAATATTTGTATAATGAAAGATCAAAAAGTGATTTATTAATAAATTCTCAAAAAATGGAAAATCAAGCAAATTATAATAACTTATCAAAATTAGTTGAAAAGTTGAAGAAATCAGAAGATCCAAAAAGAAAATATGAGTACATTTTGTGGCTAGGCAAAAAATTGAAAGAACCAGATAGTAAAATTCTTTTCGAAGAAAATAAGGTTAGGGGATGCGTTTCAGAAGTTTTTGTTAAGGCAAATATTAAAGACGGTAAATTATTTTGGGAGGGATATTCTGATGCTCTAATAACAAGGGGCTTATTAGCTTTCTTAATTAGTGGATTAAATGAATTAACCCCAAATGAGGTTGTTAGAATAAATAAGAAATTCATAGAAGATACTGGTTTGAAAGCAAGCTTAACTCCTTCGCGTTCAAATGGTTTTTTAAACATACTATTAAAAATGCAGGCTCAAGCAAATGAATTTTTGTAGGTTTAATAATATAAAATTAAATTCAAAGTTAAAAGAAATAAAAAATGAGAAAATGTAAAATTGGTATTATAGGATTTGGAACTGTAGGTTCAGGGATTTATAAAATATTAAGTTCAGAAGCGGATTCACATCCAATTTTAAAAGAAGTGGAAATTGCCAAAATAGCAGTTAAAGATCTTAGGAAAAGAAGGGACCCTGATCTTGATAATAATTTATTAACTGATGATCCATTTGAATTAGTTAATGACCCTTCTATAGATGTAATTGTAGAAGTAATGGGTGGAGTTTATTTGGCGAAAGATATTATTCTTCAATCATTAAAATCAGGTAAATCTGTTGTTACAGCAAATAAAGCAGTTATTGCAAGATATGGTGAAGAAATATATAAAACCGCTGCTAAAGAAGGAGTTTATTTATTGTCCGAGGCGGCAGTTTGCGGAGGAATTCCAATAATTGAGCCATTAAAAAGATCATTAAAAAGTAACAGCATAAAAAAAATGATTGGGATAATAAATGGTACAACAAATTTTATTCTTTCAAAGATGACGAACGAAAAAGCTGATTATAATGAGACCTTGAAATTGGCCCAAAGCCTTGGATATGCAGAATTAGATCCAACAGCAGATGTTGAGGGACATGATGCTGCTGATAAGATTTCAATTCTAAGTGAACTCGCATTTGGCGGTAAAATTAAAAGAAACGAAATACATTCTGAGGGCATTAGTAAAATTAATCTCAAAGATATCGAATATGCCAATAAGTTAGGTTTTGAAATAAAACTTTTGGCTCTCTCCGAAAGGCAACAAATTAATAGTAATGATTCTCTTGCTTTGAATATTTGGGTAGGCCCTTCATTGATTCCAAAATCTCATCCATTAGCAACAGTAAAGGGAGTTAACAATGCCTTATTGATAGATGCTGATCCTCTTGGAGAAATAATGTTGTATGGTCCAGGTGCAGGAAGCGGCCCAACTGCTGCATCAGTAGTGTCTGATATATTAAATCTGCATGCCGCCTCAGTAAAAAATAATAATTCAATCGATCCATTATTATCTTTTAATTTCTGGAGAAACTGTCATATCATAGGATCTTCTCAAATAAATAAAAAAAATTACCTTAGAATTATTTGTCTTGATAGTCCTGGTGTAATAGGAAAGATTGGAGATATTTTTGGAAATAATAATGTATCAATCGAATCAATTGTTCAACTAGATGCTTGTGAGGACAAAGCTGAAATTGTTGTTATAACTCATGAGGTTAATAATGGAAATTTTGAGAAATCTAAAGATGAAATAAATGCGCTGAAGGAAGTCAAAATTATTGCAAGTCAATTAAGTTGTATTTAAAAAAATAGTTTGCAAATATCTTTATAGCTTGTTAAACCGAAGAAAGTAAGTGTTTAATCTTAGGAGCTTAATGATTTATTCAAAACTAATAGATTATAAAAACGAAAATAATAATTTAAGTTGTTCCGGAAACCTCTACAAAGGAGCTTGCGTAAAAATTAAAAATAATATTAATACTTTTCAAGTAATTGGTTTAAATCAAGAGAAAAAAGTTTGTTGGGTGCGAGAGTGGCCTTTTGACTGTAATTCTAAAAAAACATTTGCTTTGGATATTAGTCAAATAACTATACAAGTTTTATGTTCTAATGATTTTACTAAAGAAGTTATAGGCTAAAAAAATTAATAATGCAAAATAAATTATTTATATCTTTTTTTATTTGCCTGCTCTCGGTAACGCAGTTTTCTTGTGTACCCAAAAATAATTCCAAAAGAATAATAGTTGCAAGTTTTGGTAAAGTTGAATCTTTAGACCCTGCTAGAGTAACGACCCTAAAAGCATTTCAATTATTAGCATCTTTGGGGGATACTTTATATAAAATAAATAGCGATGGGAAATTAGTTCCTGAACTGGCATTGGATATGCCAATTATTTCTGATGATAAGTTGAAAATAACTATTAATTTAAAAGAGAATATTTACTTTCACGATGGCACCCAATTTGATGCCAAGGCAATGAAATTTACTATTGATAGGTTCAGGCGAATTGGTATAAATAATTATATTTTGGGAGATAAAATTAATTCTATTGAAACCCCTTCAAAGTTTAAGCTTGTCTTTAATTTGAATAAACCATCAAGCTCAATTAATGCTTTATTAACTTCTATTAATTTAACTCCTATTTCTCCAACATTTTATAAAGACTATTCAAATAAATTTTTAAATGATAATTTTATTGGAACAGGTAAATATTTTCTAAAGAATTTTTCCAATGAAAAACAACTTATTGAACCTAATAACAAATACTGGGGCTTGAAGCCAAAAAATGATGGTATAAATTTTATCGGCTATGAAAATTCATCTTCTCTTTATGGGGCTCTTAAAAGTAAACAAGTTGATGTGCTTTTATCTAATTCAATTGAAGATATTCAACGTAATGATTTAAATTTATCTAGTAAAGAAAAAAAAATCAGAGAGGGAATTGCTCCTGAAACTCAAATAACATTTATAAGTCTTAGAACAAATTCATATCCATTTAATAACCTCAATATAAGATTAGCACTATCCAAAAGTATTAACAGAAATTTAATAAGTAAAAAAGTTAGTTACAACTTGAGAAAGCCCTTAAGAAACATTGTTCCTCCAATATTTAAGGAAATTAATCAAGACTTATGGCCAGAATATAATCCTAAAGAGGCAAGAATTATTTTAGAGAAAGAAGGATTTTGTAATGGAAATAAACTTAAATTCCCTTTAACATATAGATCTAATGTTCCCTCAGATAAATTGATTTCTCTAATAATCCAAGAAGATATCAAAAATAATTTATCAGATTGTATTTCAATAGATATTAACGGAGTGGAGTCAACAACAATGTATGAAAATCTTTCCAAAGGGGTATATCCCGCTGCAATTTATGACTGGACAGGACTATATTCTGATCCTGAAGCTTACCTCAAACCTTTATTAAGTTGTAGTCAAATTGTTGAAAATTTATGCGAAGAAGGAGAATCTGTATTGAGCGGTAGCTTTTGGGCCTCAAAACAAATAGAGAATTTATTTAATGAAAGCGACTCTATGGTTGGAAATTATAGATTGAATAATTTAATAAAAATTGAAAAGATTGCATCAGAATCAATTCCTTATATTCCTCTTTGGATATCATCTCAGAAAGCTTGGTCTCAAAATAAAATTTCAAAACCTATCTTTAATGGTGCAGGAATAATTTCATTAAGTGATCTTGAGTTAATTAATGAATGAGTAGAAATTTAAATAAACTTTTAAATTATTCGTTATTAAAAATCTCATTAATACCATTAATGTTATGGATAATTTCTTCATTAGTTTTTATTTTACTGAGAGTTGCTCCTGGTGATCCTGTTGATGCAATTCTTGGATCTGGTGCTAATGAGGTTTCAAGGGAAATTCTAAGAAATAAATTAGGTCTAAACGAATCCTTAATAAATCAATATTTTTCATACATTAATGATATTTTACACCTTAATTTTGGTTTATCTCTTAGTACTGAAGAACCAGTCTTAAATATTATTCTTAATTCATTGCCTGCCAGTCTTGAACTTGGCTTCTTTTCAATATTAAGTGCAATTCTAATTGGATTCCCGTTGGGATTCCTTGGGTTAATGAAAAGAGGTAAAAAGACTGATTATTTTGTAAGAATAATTGGTATTGCTACATATGCGATCCCTCCTTTTTGGGGTGCAATGTTAGCTCAATTATTATTTTCTGTATATTTAAATATTTCCCCAGTTGGGGGCAGATTCCCAATCTTTCAGCAACAACCTCAAGTTACAGGATTTCTAGTCTTAGATAGCATTCTTTCCAATAACATTATTGCTTTAAAAGATTGTCTTTATCATCTCGCACTTCCCTCGATTACTCTTGGTTTTCTATTAAGTGGTATATTCAGCAGGTCATTAAGAGTAAATTTGGATAAGACTTTAAAAAGTGATTATGTAAGTGCCGCTGTATGTAGAGGAATATCGAGGAAAAAAATTTTTTTAAACCATGCTTTACCAAATGCTTTATTACCTATTGTCACAATTTCTGGTTTAACAATCGCTTCATTAGCAGGAGGCGCGCTGTTGTTTGAGGTAACCTTTTCATGGCCAGGTATTGCTTTAAGATTGCATGAGGCAATTTCTCAGAGAGATTATAACTTGGTTCAAGGTATTGTGATATTTACTTCTATGCTCATAGTTTCTTTAAATCTCATTGTGGATATATTAATTGCCTATTTTGATCCAAGAATAGATTACTAATTTTTTGAAACTTCTTTTATAGTTTCAAGATCTAAAAGATGGAAATCAAGTCCCATTTCTTTTTGGTTTTTAATTACACTTGGGATCTCTTTTTCCTTAATATTTTGTATAAATTCAACTATAAATTTCAACGATAAATCTTGTACTAAAATTGGATCTGAACCTATAAATGATTTACTTATTTTGAAGACATCAGTATTATCCGCTTTAATATTATTTATTCTAATTGGAGAGAAATGACTTCCTCCTTCAATAATTAGAAATCTATTTGATGAATTATTTAAAGCAGAAAAAACTATAAATTGTTCACTTGTTAATGGTGTAATAAGGTCATATGTACCGCCTATAAAAAGAGTTGGTATTTTAATACCAGAACTTTTTTCTTTTGGCCACACTAAACTTCCAAAAGAATTAAAGCCTATTATCGCACTTGCCCTACTAGCTTTACTTTTCTCAGAGAATGGTATTTCTATTAATTGACATTGAAGTAATTTTGATAAATTTGTTACTGCAAAGTCTTTTAATGCCAAATTACATCTATCTTCAAGTTGATCGGTTGGTTTATTGCCCTCATATAAAAGTGCTATAAGAGCACCAAGTGAATGCCCCATTAATATATAAGAATCATTAGCTAAACCAAATTCCCCATTCTGATGAGCTTTTAATGTAGCATCTAAATCTTTCATTCTGTCTAAGAAAAAATCTGCACTTCCTGGTATTGCTTCCTTTCCCTCGAGTACTTCTGTAAATGCTTTTGAATTACTACCTCTATGATCTATAAAAACTATTGGCCAACCTCTTTTAGTTAATTCGTTACCGAGCCATTTGAAATTATTAATTTCACCTCCAAGTCCAGGCATAAAAATTATCAGTTCCTTATCATTGTTATATTTTGCGCTTTTCCATAATTCAATTTCAAGAGGTTTTACTCGGTGAGGAGCATAAATTGTTTTACTTATCTTTATAAAATCAGAGGTGAAATTATTTTCACTTTTATTAAATGGGACTTCATTAGTTCTTTCAAGATTATTTAATTTCGAAACAAGATCTTGTTGTATTTCTAATTCATTTTTCCAAGATGAAACTATTAAAATCAAATTATCAATATCTAGTGAAATTTCTTCAGAAGGTAAAGCTTTTATGATGTCTAAAGTTGAAACTTCTTTTTTCTCCTCTAATAAATTTTCTATTGTGTTATAAATTTCAGCCCCATTATTGTCATTAGGTACAGTAATTGTTTTACTTAATTCAGTAAGAATTTTACGGCCTATCCAACTTCTTAGTACTTCTCTGTTAAAACCTTCTTCTTTGAAAATTGGAAATTCTAAAAATTTTGTGAATTCAAAAAATCTTATAAATCCATTTTTTTCT
>CACGHR010000004.1 GCA_902572915.1 uncultured Prochlorococcus sp. | reverse complement strand
GCTCCTAAATTAGAAATAGGATTCTCAATTTCAATCTCTTTAGCAATTGTAGAGCCATCACTAACTACATCTGGCGAACCAAATTTTCTCTCTATTACAACATTCTTAGCCTTTGGCCCAATAGTAACCTTTACTGCATTAGCCACGAAATTAACACCTTTTTCTAGCGCATCTCTTGACTTATCGGAGAAACTCAATTGTTTTGCCATGTTTTAAGTAGGTCTTTAGTCTTATTCTAATCTCCCATAGAATGATTTTTAAGGGACATTTAGTTAAGTGGGGAAAGCCGAATTTCTTCTAATGAGAAGTACAAATTCATCAAAATATGAGTATCTTTAAAATATGGATGATACTACTAATCTTATTTTTACTCTTACCGCAATCCTTGCAATTGCTATGACATTGATATATTTCCCTCTAAGATTTTTTTTGACATTAACAGCTAGAAGTCGAAGATTAAAGTTATTGCAAAAAATTAGAAGATTAAGAGATGAGTTGGTCCAACCTTATGAAGGTACATAATTAAATACTCATTCCCCCATCTATACTTATTGTTTGTCCTGTAATGTAACTTCCTGCATTACTTGAAACTAAAAATGATACTAAGTTTGCAATTTGAGTACAGCTTCCTAATTTTCCTAAAGGGATAACTTTAAGAATCTCTTCGGTATTAAGTTTTTCAGTCATCTCTGTTTCTATGAAACCTGGAGCGATGGCATTCACATTTATACCTCTTGAAGCAAACTCCTTGGCACAAGTTTTAGTGAATCCAATAACTCCAGCTTTGGCTGCAGAATAATTTGCTTGACCGGGATTACCAATTATTCCAACAACAGATGAAATATTTACGATACTGCCGCTTCTTTTTTTCATCATAAATTTTGAAGCATATTTTGTACAAAGAAAAACCCCTTTTAAGTTTGTATTTAATACATCATCCCATTGTTCCGATTTCATTCTCATCAATAGTCCATCTCTAGTAATACCAGCATTGTTAATGAGAATATCAATAGAGCCACTAATTTTTATGATTTCTTCAAAAGCTGAACCAACAGAATTCTCTTTTGAAACATCAAATTTTAATTTATAAGCTTTACCGCCCGAATTTCTTATTGAATTTACGACTTCTTCAGCTTTTTCATCGGATGAAGAGTAATTAATAAAAACTTCTGCTCCTAAGCGGCTTAGTTCTAAAGCTATTTCTTTACCAATTCCTCTGCTAGCACCAGTGATTAAAGCAACTTTGCCTGATAATGAATCTGTATTGGACATTGTGAAATTTTATAATTTTCAATCGTAGTACTATTTGTGTAAAGATATTGCTTTTATTTATAATTGTCTAGAAAATATTAAGGCCTTTTATCGTGCATTTTTTAATACCAGCTGCAGGCAGCGGTAGCAGAATGAAAGCTGGGAAAAATAAATTACTTATTAATTTAGAGGGAGAGTCTTTGATTTATTGGACTCTTAAATCTGTATTTTCTGCAAGCTCAACAAACTGGGTTGGAGTGATTGGGCAACCAAAAGATAAAGAATTATTATTAAATTCAGCAAAGAAATTTGCCCATAAAGTTCATTGGATTAAAGGGGGAGATACCAGACAAGAGTCAGTCTTTAATGGTTTAAATGCACTTCCAAAAGATGCTGAAAAAGTTTTAATTCATGATGGCGCTCGATGTCTAATTAATCCTGAATTAATAGATAAGTGTGCCAAGCAATTAGATGAACATGAAGCTGTTATTTTGGCTACTAAGGTAACTGACACAATAAAGATTGTTGATAATGAGGGTTTTATAAAAGAAACACCAGATAGAAATTATTTATGGGCAGCGCAAACTCCTCAGGGATTTTTAGTTAATAGATTAAAAAAAGCCCATATGATGGCAATTGATAGGAACTGGAAAGTCACAGATGATGCCTCACTATTCGAAATGCTTAATTGGAAAGTAAAAATTATTGAAGGAACTTATTCAAATATAAAAATTACATCCCCTTTAGATTTGAAAATAGCAAAACTTTTTGTGAAGAACTCCTAGTTAAAAAGGTTTATCGATACTAAGAATGCCGTTATCACCATTTAAGGTCGCTTCATACCCTAACGGGATGCATGCATTCCCTGATATGTGGCCTATTGGGAGATCAAAAAGAATAGGAAAATTAAACTCTTGAAGTCTTTCAATAATGCAGTTTTTAAGTAAATCTTTCCATTCTAGGTCGCAGGAATCATTAGAAAAACTTCCGAATCCAATACCCGCAACTTCAGAAATTGTTTTAGTCATCCTGAGGTAAGTCAACATTCGATCAATTTTATAAATATCTTCATTAATGTCTTCAAAAATTATTATTTTCCCTTTGCAATCTGGAAAGTGATTAGTACCAATTAAAAAAGTAGCAATAGTTAAGTTAGAAACTATTATCTCTCCTTTCGCTTTTCCACCTCTTAAAGGAATTCCTATTATGTCCTCAACATTTCCCTCAAAAAGTAAATTTCTTAATCTCTCAAGACTCCACTTTGGCTCTTTGAAAAGGCTTGTAACCATTGGGCCATGGATAGAACCTATAAATCCTTGTGAATATTTAGATAGTAATAAAGAACATGTATCTGAGAATCCAAGCATTAAACCATGCTGCCAAGAAGGTTCTTTTTCTAAAAGTCTTGCTGAACCCCAGCCTCCTTTTGCAAAAATGATTAGCTTACTATTTTGTGCTTTTCTAAGTTCTTCAAATCTAGTTAGATCATCACCCGCAAAATAACCAAATTTTTTTGATAGAGAATTATTTTCATTAATTTCCAAGCCCCAGTTTTTTAAGATTTCTATGCCTTTTTGAAAATTTTCTTCTTCATCAATAAAGGAGCCAGGAGCTAAAATATCAATTAGATCTCCTTTTTTTAACCTAAAAACCATTTTTAGAATTTATGAGGCAATAATAATTCCTAATAAAAGGACTCCTCCATAAATTGATTGATTTTTGAAGTGATTCCCAATATTTTTTATTGATTGCTTTTCCTCAGGAAATACCTTTAGTATATCTCGCTGCATTAAGATTGCCGTTGTAAACCAAATTGGCCAAAAAATAAAATCCATTTGATTAAAAAATCCGCATAATGCGAGAAAAATAGAGGTCAATAAATAACAAATTTGAATAGTTATTCTTGTATTGTTCTGGAGGTTAACAGCGGAACTATTTATTCCAATTTTAATATCATATTTTTTATCTGCTAAAGCATAAATTGTGTCAAAGCCAAAAGTCCAAAAAATAGTGGCTAGCCAGCAAAATAATAAAATAATACTTTTTAAATTGCCTTCATTTGCGGCCCAGGGAATTAAGACAGCAAAACCCCAGCATATGGATAATATTAATTGAGGATATTTAAACCATCTTTTCGCAGAAGGATAAATGAGGATAATAGGTAAAGCTAAAAAAGCAAGTGAAATGGAAAGGATCCTGCCAGGTTGAGGTAGTGACAAAGTTAAAAAGAAACTACATAAAATTAAAAAGAAAAGAATTGAATAAGCCGTTTTAAGACTGATTTTATTTGCAGCTAGAGGTCTATTTTTTGTCCTGAAAACTCTTTGATCAATTTTTTTGTCCCAAATATCATTAACAACGCAGCCTAATCCACTTACTAGTAGTCCTCCCAGGATTATTCTTAGCAACATTAAAATTGTTGGATTAGCATCTGGGGTTAAATATAAACTCCATCCAGCAGGAATAAGTAAGATCATTCTTCCAGTCGGCTTATTCCACCTTAATAATTCAAAAAAAGTACTTAATTTAATTTGTTGATTTTTATTTTGCATATGACCTATTGTATATTTCATACTTTAAATAATCTTACTAGGATTAAATGATTTCTATTATTTAATAATCAATCTTGGGTATATTTATTAATGGATTAAAGATATCTGCATCTTATAAAAAGAAATGATACAGAAACAAGATTTAAGATATTTACAAGAAAAGCAAATTTTAGTAGCTTCTATAGATATTGGAACTAATTCTACACATCTTTTGGTAGCAGAAATTAATCTAGAATTAAAATCATTTTCAATAAAATTCACTGATAAATCTACCACTCGACTTGGAGAGAGAGATGAGGAGGGTAATCTTACTGAAGAATCAATCCAAAGAGCATTAGTTACTCTTAAGCGATTTAAGGAATATTGTAAAAGTAATGGAGTAAAACAAATAGTAACAGCAGCGACAAGTGCAGTTAGGGAAGCTCCAAACGGACAAGATTTTATTAGAAGAGTTCTTGATGAAACTGATATTCAAATAGAAATGATAAGTGGTTCTGAGGAAGCCAGATTAATTTACCTTGGTGTTCTTTCTGGGATGGCTTTTGAAGATCAGTCTTTTGTAATCATAGATATTGGAGGAGGATCTACAGAATTAATACTTGCAGATAAAAAAGATGCTATGGCTCTTACCAGTTCGAGAATTGGTGCGGTAAGACTTAAAAATGATTTTTTAAATAAAGAGTCTATAAATTCAGAAAGATCGAGTTTTCTAACAACTTTTATTAAAGGATCTTTAGAACCATCTGTTCGAAAAATAAAGAGTAGATCTAAGGGAGAAAAGCCTTTATCTATGATTGCTACAAGTGGCACTGCAACCTCATTAGGCAATTTGATTTCAGATGATTTGGGAGAATCTAAACAAAAGTTGCATGGTTATAAATTTAAAAGGGAAAATTTACAAAATGTATTGGAAAAACTACTTAAATTGCCGGTTTCGGAAATCAAGAAAATACCTTCATTAAGTGAGAGAAGAGCAGAAATAATTATTCCAGGAGCATTGATATTAAACACCGCAATGGAGATGTTGAACTTTAATGAATTAATAATAAGTGAGAGAGCGCTTCGAGAGGGTTTGGTTGTAGATTGGATGCTTCGTAAAGGGATAATTAAAAACGAGTTAAATATTCAAAGCAATATTAGAAAAACAACTATAGTGCATCAGGCTAGAAAGTTTGGAGTAGATAATACAAGAGCTGAGAAAGTTATTGATATTGCCTTTCAAATCTATGATCAGACTAAAAATATCTTTCATAGCGATAATGACCCTAAAGCTAAAGAACTTCTTTGGGCAGCTTCTAATCTTTGTAATTGTGGGAAATATGTGAATGTTGGTTCATATCACAAACACTCTTGGTACTTAATAAAAAATTGTGAGTTGTTGGGATATTCTGAAGCAGAAACAAATATTATTGCTTCAATTGCTAGATACCATAGAAAGACTCTACCTAAGAAAAGACATGAATCTTGGCAAAATTTAATATCCAAAGAAGATAAAACATTAGTTCTTGAAATGTCATTAATCCTGAGACTAGCTGCATCTCTTGATCAAAGACCTGACAAGGTGATCTCCTCAGTTCAAATAAAATTGCAGGAAAATATTCTTACATTTGAACTTTTACCTCTAAATAAAAACCATAATCTTCTTCTTGAAAAATGGAACTTAGGATTATGCCGTAATGTTATAAAAGAACTAAAGAATTTGGAATTAAAAGTTATTTAGTATTTTTAATAAGTTCTTGTTTTGGAGTTTGATTCTGAGAAGAGTCTGAAAATAAATTGAAAATTAAGGCGGAGGCGATTAGTCCGAGAAAGCCTGAAATTAAAATAAATATTACGAACCCTATAGGATTCAAATTATTAAATTGCCTAGATTTATGATTTTTTTTTGAAACTTCTTCAACTATTTCTTCTATTTTAACTTCTTTCCTTTCACTCTTAAATTGTTCCATTATAAATTCTGTATCAAGTTTCAGCTTCTGTGAAACCCGTCGAACCATTGCTTTGATAAATACTTTTTCAGGTAGTTTTTCTTCATTGCCTTCTTCTATGGCTTCAAGTTGATGAGCTCCAATTTTTAAATCAGAGGCCAATTCTTCAATAGATTGATTTCTACTTAACCTGGCTTCTTTAATAAAATTTCCAATTCTCTTTAAAGAGGAATTTTCTCCTTTATTGTTGTTTTCCTTAATTGATTTTATTTCTTTCAAAACAAGTAAATTTTTAACTAATTATAGTAACTAATATTTTTCTATCAACTTTACGATTATTTATTTCTAAAAAGATGTCTATAAGATGGATTATAAAGATTAGATCTGTTTTGAGTATTCTTAATTGCAGGGCTAATTATATAAATAGTTGTCCTAATTAATTTTTTTTCAATAGAAAATTTTTCCATATCTTTTAATTCAATTAATGATGTCCAACCATCATCCCAAGATACTCTGAATCCAACAATTACTTTAGTCTCAGGAGGATAAAACTCTAGTAAAGTTTCTTGAGACTTTTTTACGTGCCTAGCGCTTAAATAAAGACAT
This sequence comes from uncultured Prochlorococcus sp., assembly GCA_902572915.1. Lineage (GTDB taxonomy): Bacteria > Cyanobacteriota > Cyanobacteriia > PCC-6307 > Cyanobiaceae > Prochlorococcus_A. The sequence continues at coordinate 26,730 of CACGHR010000004.1, read as the reverse complement.
AAAGAGGAATTGTGTTTCGCAAGATCTTTTAGAGATTCTTTATCGGGCATACCTGTTCGTCCTCCTGCTCTAGTTAAAATTATTGTTTGCGTTACATCAGGTATGGTTAACTCAGCCTCATGATATGCTGCAGCGACTTGAAAAGCACTAACACCAGGAATAACTTCGATTTCTATTTTTTCTTTTTTTAAAATTTCGATTTGTTCTCTAATTGCTCCAAAAAGACAAGGATCTCCGTCATGCAATCTTATGACAGTTTTCCCTGATTGAAACTTTTCTATCATAATTGATGTGATTTGCTCTAAGGTGAGCGAACTAGTTTTTATTTTTTCAGAACCTTCTTTAGCACAATCTAAAATTTTTTCAGGAATTAGAGAATCAGTCCAAATAATAACATCTGCAAATTTTATCTTTTTAAAAGCTTTTAGTGTTAATAAATCTGGATCGCCTGGACCAACTCCAATAAAGGATATTTTTTTATCCATTCTTTCTATTTTTATCGCTATGTGTTCTTAATCTTAAAAAAAATATTCCAATTAATCCAGAAGAAAATAGAAAAATACTTATAAATTGAGCTACTCTTATACCTCCACTACAGAAAGGCGGAAGTCCGCCAATACATAGTGGGTCTGTTCTTAAACTTTCAATCAAGAATCTTCCAAAGCTGTAACTTATTAAATAAAGACAGCTAATTAGTCCAGGCCTGAAAAAATCCGTTTTATTCTGTTTATTAAAGATAAAAAGAAGGAGAGTGAAAATAAAAATATTCCACAATGATTCATATAGGAAAGTAGGATGAAAAAATTCGTAATTAATAAATTCTAAAGGCCTATTTTGGATAGGTATAAATAATTTCCAAGGCAAATTTGTTGGGACCCCAAAGGCTTCATTATTGAAAAAATTTCCCCACCTTCCTATAGATTGTCCAAGAACAATCGAGGGTATTAATATATCTATAAAAGTTTTTAAATGAATGTTTTTCGACTTGCAGAAATAGATAATAGACAATAATCCTCCAATTAGACCTCCATGGATTGCTATACCTCCTTCCCAAACTGCAAGAAAAGAAGGAATTTGAATGATGTTATTGAATAGTTCTAAAGAAGTAAAAAAATTTTCTCCACTATATTGCCTCCACTCAAAAATTACGTAGTAAGCTCTAGCTCCAATTATTGAAAAGATTATTAATGATGGAAGTATTTCACTAATATAATCTGGATTAATATTCCTAGCCTTTGCAAGTTTTTTAGAGATAAATAGGCCTATTAAAACTGAAATAGAAATAAGGAAACCATACCATCTAATAGTTATAAATCCTAAATCTAAAAAAGTTTCCCCTGGAGATTGTATAAAAGCTTGAAATGTAAGCATCTAAAGCAAGTTAAATACCTTCAGCAGCTTGCACTTTTTCTACTTGTTTTTTCTTTAACACTAAAAGTATTTGTGTTAGACCTACACCTATAAAGAAAGCAATCAATCCAATTACTCTATATGGGCTCTGAAGTACAACCTCAGCATCTAATTGCCCAAAGCCACCCACGTTGGGATCATTAGTAAGAGGGTCACCGGAATTAATTTTGTCTTGTGCTTTTACGATAAGTTGAGGACCAACAGGCACTGCTTCAGTAGTTATCTCACCATTATTGTTTTCTATATTGATCTTATAGCTACCGTCTTCAATTGTTTCTATTGAATTTATAGTTCCTGAGGTGGAAGAAGTGAAAACTACATTATTGCTTTTGTCTCCAGTTGGATATACCTGACCTCTACCTCTATTGCCTCCGATATGTAACGAGTATTTCCCATAGTGATATTCTTTATTAGTGGATGGATCAGGGGAAAGTACAGGAAAAACGATTTCTTTATTAGTATCGCCAGGTAAAGGTCCTACAATGATGATATTATCTTTATCTTCACTGTAATTAGTAAAATAAACCCCTTCCGTCTCCTCTTTGATTTCTTCTGTCCATCTTTCTTGTGGAGCAAGTTTAAAGCCATCAGGTAACATTACAACTGCACCAACTTGTAATGGGACTTCAGAACCATCAGCCCCGATCTCTTTCAAGTCATTTTTGTAAGGTATTTTGACTACAGCTTTGAAAACACTATCTGCTCCAACAGATTGTGGAACCTCTGCAATTGTAGGCATCTGAGCTAGATGACAATTTGCACAGACTATCTTTCCTGTGGCTTCTCTTGGGGATTCATAGTTTTGCTGAGCCCAAAATGGATAAGCAAAAGTGATCTTTGGATAAAATACAATGCTTGAAATGAAAAGCAGAGTACAGATAAATAAACTTGTTTTTTTCATGATTTGATTTTTAAGACCTTTCATTTTTTATGCCCACCAGGGATTTTCATTAGTTCTAAAGTCAGTTTCTGACCACTGTTTGACAAGTACAGCATCATCTTCAATATCGACATGAGCTAGTGCTAAAGATAAAGGAGCAGGCCCTCTGACAACCTTTCCATTTGTATCGTACTGACTGCCGTGACAAGGACATATAAATTTATTAGCACCACTATCCCATGGGACAACGCAACCCAAATGAGTACAAATTGCATTTAAACCAAATTCTCCTATTTCCCCAACTTCATTGACTATTAAGTAAGTTGGATCTCCTTTGAGACCTTGCACTAGGCTTCTATCTCCCGCTTGATGGCCAGCCAACCAACCTGTCTTAGTTATTGGATTTCCTAATTCATCTTTAGCAGAGGTTCCACCACCACCACCTCCTGCTCTTAAAGGCATGAAATAATTAGCTACGGGGTAAAGGGCTCCTAAAGCTACACCAGTTGCAGTTCCAAATGTAAGAAGATTCATAAATTGCCTTCGACCCATTGAAGGGACATCATTGGAACTTAATTGAGTCATTCGCTACTTGGTTCTGTTATTTATTAGTTATTATGAATCAAATTGTTCAATTTCTGTTGCAAATAGATAGGACTTTTAATAATTTAAAGTAAAAGTTTAGGAAGTCTTAATTAATTCATTTAAATGAACCCTTTACTAGTAGATGAAGTTATTCATTATTTGATTCATCGCTGGGGGAAAAAATATGATTTTAGACTCTTTAGAAGAGGAAAATATGTTTATTTTCAAATGATGTGGGGATTCCTTGGACAGGAATCTTTTCCTTTAAGTGAAGAAGAATATAAAAAATCCATAGCTGATAAAATAGAAATTTTAAATAGATGTGGATACTCAGAGGAAGTAAGGAAATGGCTAAAGATGGTCAATGCTAAGCCTAGGTTAGGGAGAGCTGTCACCTTGCAATTAAATGTTAATGAGAAGATGAAAGAGTTTTTGATTTAAGATTTTCTGATAAAAAAGTTAATCCAGTTCCCACAAAAAATAAAAACACAATTGAAATAGACAGTAATGACATTGTCAATGGGTCTGTTGAAGGGGTGATCACTGCAGATAAGATGGCGGAGGAGATTACAACTATTTTCCAATTTGAAATCATTTTCTCTGTAGTGATTATTCCAAGAGAACCAAGAATAAATTGTAATACTGGTAATTGAAAAGCTAATGCAGTGCTTGACATTAATAAAAGAACAAAATCAAAATATCTTTCTATTGACCAAGTTGGTTCAACAATATCAGCACCAAAAGTAATAAAGAATTTTATTGCTGCAGGAACTAATATCCACCATGAAAAAATTAATCCTAAAAAAAATAAAAGACCTGAACCAAAAACTGCGGGCAAGATAAGGCTTTTTTCTTGTTTTGTTAATCCAGGGGAAATGAACAATATTATTTGATAAAAAATATAAGGGACCGAAACTATCAATCCGCTGTAACCTGCAACTTTAATAGCGACAAATAAAAACTCTCCTGGAGCAAGTTGTAGTAAATGAATATCACCAGCTGGGATTTCTAAAAAAGATATTAATGGCTTTATGATGAGAAAACTAAAGAATATTGAAATAAGTATTGAGTAAATTGAGTTTAGTATCCTTTGACGAAGCTCCTCTAAATGATCACTAAAAGTCATCGAAACTGATAATTTTTTTTCACTTTGACCTGTACCTCTCATTATTATTTGATAAAGATTTTGTAAGAAAAAGGTTTAAAATAACTATTGTCAAAGTCCAATTTATTTTTCGATAAACTTAATTATTTGCCTAATTTAGGATTAGTGGGATCTGGTAATAAGAAAGGAGGGGCATCATTCAAAGATGATTCACCATAAGTTTCATATTCTCTATATCCACCCATTTTCCCATTTGTTTTCATTAGAGCGCTTACGAAGGCAAGTAGTAAGAAAACAGTAGGAGCTCCAATTATTAATGCAGCACCAAATAGATATCCAACAATAAATTCTGGAAAACTATGATTTCCTAAAAATTCATGAGTGCCCAAAAGAAAATCAAACATTTAGATTTAAGAATTTTTTTTATTATAAACTAAATTACTGTTTTAAGATTTTTTTTAATGTAATCTTCTCCTCTTGTAGGATTTCCCCAAATAATTTCTCCATTTTTAAAGGAAACGCAACCCGGTCCCCCCTTTTTGATTTTTTGTAAATCTTTAATTTTTACTAAATTGATTGGCACTTTAATGTTTCTTTTTGCCTTACTAAATAAAGCAGCTAAATCTGCAGCTATTTGAAGATCCTGTTCAGATGCTGCTTGAGATGAAGACTTCAAAACTACATGGCTGCCTGGTGATTCCTGTGCATGAAACCATAAATCGCCTTTTTTTGAAAACTTAAAGCTTATTAAATCATTTTGCCTCATATTTCTCCCTACCTGAAGCTTCAATCCTGTTGGGGTGTCAACTTGAATTGGTGAAGATTGTATCTTATGTGTACTTTTCTGATCTTCTCTTTGCCTCTTGATATTAAACTCGTTGCAAATTTCTTCCATAATTTCTTCTAGTAGTTTGATTCTCATAAAAAGTTTTTCATGATTTAAAGAATTTAAATTTTCTAGAAGAGTAGTGAATTCTTCTAATCTTTCGATATTTGTTTTGTAAATACTTAATCTTTCTTTTATCAATTCTCTAGATCTCTTAAGTTTTTTTGACTTTTTATATAGTTTTTGTCCTTTAATAATATCTCGTTTTGTAATTTCCTTTAAAGTGAATATATTGTCAGCTTTTTCTTTATATACCTCGTAGTTCTCTGATTTTATCAAGAGATCATATTGAAGATTTAAATTCTTTTTCTCAGTATTGGTCTGTTTAAAAATTATCCCTTCAATTTTCTTTTCCAATAATTCAAGTTTTTTTTGTTGCAGATAATAATCATAATAATTCTCTAAACTGGTGCATAAATCTATTTTATTTTCGCAATTAATTTCTTTATCAAAAAACCAAACGCAATAAAAATCATTGTTAAATGTAGAAAACTTAAAGTTATTGTTTTTAAACCTATTTATCCAAATCTTCCAATTTTTAAATATCTCCTTTAAGTCCGAATCGCTAATGAAATCGATATTTTTTTCCATTATTTGCGGATTGCTAGTTTTGCTAATAACCTCTAATTGTTTTGTGAGGATAGGGCTTACTCCTTGGTAGGTATTTATTAAACAGTATTTCAAAGACTCAGGTACTATTGAAATTGAGTTTTTCCATGATTGAAAAGACTCATATTCTCTAGGTTGTTTTTTGAGATTAACTGGAGGGCCAGAATAAATTGATCCTGTTGAAATAGTTCTAAAACTAGATTGACTTGATTTAATTTGTTTACCAACGGCAATTATTTTTTGTTTACTATCCAAATAAAAAATATTGCTATGTTTTCCCATTAATTCAAAAATTAAATACCTATTAATTTCATCTCCAGGTTTTTTCGCAAAACTAAATTTTATAACTCTCTCGAAATCATCTTGATCAATCGAAATTAAAGCCATATACTTTAATCCATATCTTATTTGTTTAGAAAGTGTGCTTTCTCTCCCAATCTTTTCTGGCTTATTTATCTTTAGTATTCTAGGAGAGTCTCCATTCCATGAAACTTCTAACCATGTTTGAGAATCAACTCCTCTGAAACATAATTGAATTGTATTAGGCTCTGGTTGTTGGGCAGTTTCAAACTTTGTAGGTAAGATATTCCTTGTCAAATAATGCAAGACAGATCTAATAGATGTAATGTCCATTATCTGTGGAACACCTTTTTGCATTATTCCCTTTTAATTCACAAGATGTTTATTTTACTGTAAAAAATTTAATATGAAAAATCAAAAAAAACTTATTATCCTTACTGGACCCAGCGGGGTAGGTAAAGGAACAGTTGTTAAAGAAATATTAGGTAAAGAAAAAAATTTTTGGCTTTCAATTTCTGCAACTACTAGAGAACCTAGAGAGGGAGAGAAGGACGGAGAAAATTACTACTTTTTAAATCAAGAAAAGTTTAAAGAAATGATTGAAAAAAACCTGTTTCTTGAATGGGCTCAATTCGCTGGAAACTACTATGGAACCCCTTTGTCTTCTGTTAATGAGAAAATAAAGAAGGGATTTACCGTACTACTTGAAATTGAAGTAGAGGGTGCAAGGCAGATAAAAAATAAGTTTCCTAATTCACTGTCAATATTTTTACTTCCTCCGGATAAAAAAGAGTTAGAGAGAAGAATAAGAAATAGAGGTACAGAAAAAGAAGAGGCAATTAAAAAAAGACTCTCAAGGGCTAATTATGAGATTTCTGTATCAAATCAATTTGATTTTGCATTAACAAATCACAATGTTGATGAAACAGTAAAAAAAATAATCAGGTTAATAAAAACTTGATTATTTTCTCTTTATCAGCTCATTGGATGGAATAATAAATCTGGAAAAAATCTATTAAATTCAATAATTATTCCGGCTGTAAGGCTTAGCCAAATTGCTGCTACTACTGGTGCAGATCTGACAAATTTTGTGTTTAGAATTTTGAACATTTGTTTTATGAAAGTTTTTTAAAGATTTTTAGCGAGGACCATTAAGTGTAATATTGTTGTCTTTCTCTCTTAAATCTCCATTTCTACCTTGCTTATTAGCAAGAAGAGGCCATTGCGCTCCTTTTACAAGACATTTTCTGGCTAAGTCTAAGTCAATAATGATCTCAAGATCTGCTGGGTTCTTAGTCTTTTTTGATTCAATCAGATACTCTCTTCCTGACCAACCTATAATTCCAGCAATATAAATGAACAGTACTCCCGGAATAAGTAAATCTCCTTCATGACCTCTATTTAAAAGGGCTCCCCATGGCTCAAGAGGAGGTCCAATTATTAAATGTGGAAGACCATCATCTCCGCATGATGCTTTTCCGTATCTTTCAAATCTTGCGATGTCTTTTTGAGTAGTTGCAGAATTTGCTCTCTCAATGAATTTAGGATTTTCAGAACATTTTGTTAGAGCTGACGCAGTATATTCTGTGCTTGCTCTGTCTGCGTTTAAGGCAGGCCCATTAGCAGCCAGAGCGATAGGAGTTATTCCAAGTAATAGGAAAACCGAGGTTATGATTGAAAAAAAGAATTTCATAAGTTGCAATCTTTAATTCCTTATAATGCGTTAAGTAAGAAATTAATATTAAAATAGAACAAATTGAATCAAATATGCGCAAAGTTTTAGCTATTGAAACAAGTTGTGATGAGACATCTGTGTCAATAGTCTCTAATAGTGGCGATACTTTCAAAATTCATTCAAATATCATTGCATCTCAAATTGAAGATCATTCAAAATGGGGAGGAGTAGTTCCTGAGCTAGCGGCGAGAAAGCACCTGGAGTTATTACCTTTTGTTTTAGATAAGGCTTTAAAAGAATCAAAAATCAAAATCGAGGAAATTGATTACATCGCATCAACGGTAGCTCCTGGATTAGTTGGGTGTTTACGAGTTGGCTCTATAACAGCAAGAGCTCTTTGCATGTTATATTCAAAGCCATTTTTGGGAATTCATCATTTGGAGGGACATTTATCATCAATTCTATTTTCAGAAAACTATCCAAAGAAATCTTTTCTTACATTACTTGTTAGTGGAGGACATACTGAATTGATAAAGGTTGATTACAGAAGAGGAATGCAAAGACTTGGTAAAAGTTTTGATGATGCTGCTGGAGAGGCTTTTGATAAAGTTGGAAGATTATTGGGTCTTAGTTATCCAGGAGGGCCGGCAATTGAAAAGATTGCTAAAAACGGCGACCCTATGAAATTTAATTTACCAAAATGTAGGATTTCTGATAAGAAGGGTGGATTTCTTAAATATGATTTCTCTTTTAGTGGTCTAAAAACTGCCGTTTTAAGATTAGTTGAGAGAATAAATTTGGATGGGAAGACCGTTCCAATTCCTGATATTGCTGCAAGTTTTGAGAGGGTAGTCGCAGAGGTCTTGGTAGAGAGAACTATAAGATGTGCAATAGATCATAGCTTGGATAATGTTGTTGTAGTTGGGGGTGTGGCTGCCAATAATACATTAAGAAAAATGATGATTAGTGAAGCTGGTAAAAAATCTATTAAAGTTCACTTAGCTCCCCTTAACCTTTGTACAGATAATGCCGCGATGATTGGAGCAGCGGCTTTGTTCAGGATCAAATTTAAGGATCATATGAGTTCCCTTAAATTAGGTGTCTCTGGAAGACTATCAATTGAACAAGCAAATACCCTTTATGAAGAAAATCCTCCTTTCTAACTTCAATGAACAAACAACCTAAAATTGAGATTAAAGACACAAAAAACCTCGTTGATAAAAAGGAACTGAATCTATGGAAAAGAGGTTTCACTCCTCAAGCTGAAATATGGAATGGAAGGATGGCAACTATAGGTATAGGTATAATTTTCATTATTATTGCTTTAATAAGTCAATTTTCCTAATAAAATCAAATTAATATGTCTTAATAGTAATTTTGAGAAGTTTAATAAAATTTAGTTTTGTTCAACTTATTAATTAAATTAAAAAGTATTGTATTTAATGGACTTAGGATAAGATTATTGATTTAATCGAAATAATAAATATTTTTATTATTTAATAAGTTTATATGACGCCTGAAAGGCTCGGCTTACTTTGGGGAATAACTGTATTCGCAGGTGCTTGTGCTCGATTATTGTCTTCTTTTACTGGATTCCCAAGCGTTGTTATTTTATTGCTTTCTGGATTATTTATCGGAAGATCAGGTCTAGGATTGGTTGAGCCTTTAGATCTTGGGCAAGGGCTTGAAACCATTGTAGGGCTCTTAGTCTGCTTGGTTCTATTTGAAGGTGGACTAAATTTAAAACTTCCTGAAGGGAATATAAGAAATACTGTTTTGAAAATTTCATTGATTAGATTGTTTATCTCATTGTCAGCTGGAATCTTTATTGCTCATTGGCTGGCTGGGCTTTCATGGCAAGTTTCGGGAATATTTAGTGCCATAGTTCTAGCTACAGGGCCAACAGTTGTCTCTCCATTAGTAGAACAAATTAAATTAGTTTCCCCTCTTTCGGAAGTTTTAAAAGCTGAGGGCTTGTTACTTGAACCAATTGGTGCAGTACTAGCTTTATTACTGTTGGAACTAACTTTAGGAGACCTACGCGGGATTAATGATGTATTTATTGCATTAATGCAAAGATTAGGGGGTGGAGTTCTAATTGGATTAAGTGCAGGATGGTTGCTTTCAGAAATTTTAAAAAAAATAAAAAATGATGCTTCATTTGGTATAGAGCTTCAAGTTACTCTTGGCTTTATTTTCCTTGTGTATGGAATTTGTGAATATTTTTTACCAGAATCAGGCTTGCCTGCCTCTGTCGCGGCAGGTTTTATTGTTGGCAAAAGAGAAGTAATAGATAAGGAGAGATTGGATAATCTTATAGGTGAATTAGCTCAATTAGCGATAACAGTTCTCTTCCCTCTTCTAGCAGCTGATGTTTCTTGGGTTGAATTAAGTCCGCTGGGCTGGGGAGGGGTTGTTTGCGTTTTTATGCTGATGGTAATTGTGCGCCCTATCTCTATCTTGATAGCAACAATGGGAAGGGAATTAGAATTAAAGGAAAAAATATTTTTAGCCTGGTTAGCCCCAAGAGGTATTGTCACCGCAGCAGTAGCCTCCCTTTTTTCTATAAGATTAGAGCAGGCAGGTATCCTTGGTGCTGGTCGTCTCCAAGGTTTAGTTTTTCTAACTATATTAATGACAGTAGGAATACAAGGTCTTACTGCTAAACCTTTAGCAAATCGGCTGCAATTAGTTCAAAAAAAATACTAATTTGTAGTAATACATCTTTCAATTCGTGATATATCACTTTTACTCTCTGATAGAAGTTCCCAACTTTGAATCAAGTCTGGCCCACTGAGACAACCAAAAAAAGCCACTCTTAGTGATTTCATCAGAATCCCTTTTTTTACATTATGCATTTTTGATATTTCGTTTATTATCTCTTTGGCGTTCTCTTTATCTAGTTTTTCAGAATTATGCTTAATTAAATAATTTAAGATAAGTTTTAGAGCTGCTTTACTTTCATTATTATCAAGAAAATTTTGACCCTCTTTTTGAATTGGAGGTAATAAGAAAAATGGTTTTGATTGATCTATGGCATCTTTTAGAAGAGTCATAGAGTCTCTAATCAAAATTGTTAATTTATAAGCCCACTCTTGAGATGGCGGCACCCAACCATTATTATCCCAGTATTTCTTTATTATCTCAATTAACTCTATTGATTCCATATTTTTTATATATTGAGAATTAATCCAGTTAAGTTTTTCCCAACTGAATTTAGCACCAGCTTTATTTATGTCTGATAAGTCAAAAATTTCAGATATCTCATCCAGTGAAAGTATTTCACTATAACCAGATTTTGGAGACCAACCTAAAAAGGACATATAGTTCGCTAAAGCTTCAGGTAAATATCCCATATCTCTAAATTCGTCGATTGAAGTAACGCAATCTCTCTTAGATAATTTTTTTCCTTCGCTATTTAGTATTAAGGGCGTATGCGAAAAAGTTGGCAAATTAAAATTTAATGCTTTATAAATCAATATTTGTTTTGCAGTGTTCGAGATATGGTCTTCACCCCTTACTACATGAGTAATATTCATGAAATTATCATCAACTACAACTGCAAGATTATACAAAGGATCTCCGATCTCATATCCTTTAGCCCTTCTTGACAAAACTAAATCTCCACCCAAATCCTTACCTTGCCATTTGATTTCACCTCTTATCTGATCTACCCATTTAATTTCAATTTTTTCATCAATCTTAAACCTTATTACTGAAGTCCGCCCTTGGGATATGAATGTTTCTATTTCTTCTTTTGAAAGACTTCTGTGTCTATTATCATGCTTTGGAGGTAATCCTTTCTTTTTTTGTACTTCTCTTAATTCAGATATTTCATCTTCTGTTGTAAAGCACCTATATGCAGCACCACATTCCAATAGCTTTTTGATATAACTTTTGTGAATTGAAATTCGGTCACTTTGCTTTATAGGTTCTTCATCCCATTTAAGTCCAAGCCATTTCAAGCCCTCTAAAATATTTTTTGTATATTCAGATTTAGATCGAAGAAAATCTGTATCTTCTATTCTGATGAGAAATTTCCCACCTATTTTTTGTGCATACAACCAGTTGAATAGTGCTGTTCGCGCTGTCCCAATATGAAATAAACCCGTTGGACTTGGGGCTAGTCTTAAACGTTTTTCCAAATTTCTTTTAGAAAAAACGGGACCGACGGGATTCGAACCCGCAACTTCCGCCGTGACAGGGCGGTGCTCTAACCAGTTGAACTACGGTCCCAGAGTTTTGTTCTAAATTTATTTAGAACTTCATTCTTAAAATTATCAGATCATAATACTTAATTTATGGGGTTGTAATAAAAAAAATTTATTAATTTGAGGATTTACAGAAATAATTAGTTTTTCAACTGCTTTAGTATAAACAACTATTTATTTTTGAGGTCTAAAACCAGCAGGTTCTATCAACCTAACTTGATTGCCTCTAGCTGTAAATTCTCTGCCTTGGTCACTTTGTACGACAACTCTCCCACCAGACTTTACTCTGATAACTCTTGCACGAACCCATCCTAAAGCTGCTGATTCAAGGACTTTTACTACGTCCCCAGGTTGAAGATCTAACTCCATCTTATGAAAAAATGATTTACATAATGTTGATCAAACGCGTCGTGGAGGACTTGAACCCCCGACATCAGGTTTTGGAGACCTGCGTTCTACCAACTGAACTAACGACGCATTTAAATGATTATAAGCGTCTTTGTGACCAATAAGTTGATTAATTTACAACTTTATCGATCAAAGCGTTGTTTTACGCGAGTAGCTTTTCCTACTCTATCTCTCAGATAGAATAACTTAGCTCTTCTTACTTTACCTCTACGTTCAACTTTTAGAGAGGCAACCTGTGGACTATGTAGCATAAATACTCTTTCAACACCTATACCCTGAAAAATTCTTCTAACTGTAATAGTCTGGTTGATACCTCCATGCCTTTTTGCTATGACAACTCCTTCGTAAGGTTGGACTCTTTCTTTATTACCTTCTGTAATTTTTACTCCAACTTTAACAGTGTCCCCAACATATATTTCAGGTAATTCTTTTTTTAATTGTTCATTCTCAAATTCCTTAATAAGATTGGATGAGCTTAAGGTTTGCGTATTCTCAGAAACCGTATTTTTTTCTTTTTGTTCAACTGCTACATCAACTGATGCGTCAGCTTTAATACCGGTTTCTAATTCCTTCTCTTGTTTCTCTTTGGCCATTTTGGTCTTTATTGTCCTACAAGTTCTATATCTTAACCTTTTGACTCGCCTTTAGTAACCTTTTTGGTAAATGAAATTGTTTTTGAAAACATTTGGAATCCTGTTACGAGCATCCATAAAACTCCAAGGGAATTCAATATTACGTATATAAGTTCTCCATTATCTCCAAGCCATTCGCCCTCATGGAGAGACATTAACCAATGAACTTGTTCTCTAGAGTAACCTAGTAAATCTTTTGAAACCCTATAAAGAAGACCAGTAATTGAAGATATAAATAATGGAAGAAAAACCCAGGGCGCCAAAGCCTTATGAAATTGCCTAGAATTAAATAAAGTTTTCATTTTTGTTTCTTTCCTATTGTTATTGATAGATTTAAGGTAGCCAAGACCAAAAGGCTATTTTGAAGATATTTACCTATTACTATTATTTATTCCAATGAGACATTTTGCAGATCTTTTGTTAAATAAAAATAATTCCAAAGTTAATGATCAAGTTCCTTTTATTCAGAGGAGAAGAGGAATCGAAATAAAGTCTTCTCGGGAAATAAATTTGATGAAAAAATCTAGCAGGATTGTAGCAACTGTTTTGAGGGAAATTAATGACTTAATTAAACCTGGAATGAGCACAAAAGATCTAGATGATTTCGCAGAAAAGAGGATAAAAAGTTTTGGAGCTGTGCCAAGTTTCAAGGGCTACCATGGATTCCCTTCTAGTATTTGTTCTAGTATTAATAATGAGGTTGTCCACGGGATTCCAAGTAAAAATAAAATAATTAAAAATGGTGACTTAGTCAAAATTGATACAGGGGCATATTTAGATGGTTTTCATGGAGATAGTTGTATATCAATTTGTGTAGGAGAAGTTAGTCCAAAGGCTCAAAAACTTAGCGACATAGCTTATAAAGCATTGTATGCGGGGCTTTCCAAAATCAAGGCAGGGAATACACTTCTAGATGTGGCTGGGGAAATCGAAGACATTGTTGTAAAAAATGGCTTTAGTGTTGTAGAAGACTATACAGGTCATGGGGTTGGAAGAAATCTTCATGAAGAACCATCGGTATTTAATTTTCGGACCAAAGAATTACCCAACGTCGTCCTTCGTGAAGGAATGACATTAGCGGTGGAACCTATTGTTAATGAAGGGACTAAATTTTGCAAAACACTAAATGATAGATGGACCGTAATAACAAAAGATGGAAAACTATCGGCCCAATGGGAGCATACAATAGTTGTTTTAAAAGATGGTATTGAAATATTGACAGATAGAGATTTCTAGTCATTAAGATTTGTATTTATAGATAATTTGGCAATACAAAAAGTTAAAAAATTCTTTAATAGGGAAGAGTAAGTAAGTTAGTGGGTTTGGACTAACAATTATTAAATAACTTTTTGAATCAGCTAAATCAAAAATCTTTTTAGATACAGATTTGGGACTCATAATTCCAATAGGATTTAGTTCTGATTTGAAAGGGCCTAAGATGATTTTCTTTATTATTAATTTTTTCTTAGCATTTTGGTTCAGAAGATTTTTTTTGAAAGAAACTAATCTACCAATCAGGGATTTACTTATCTCATATGAAGGATTTAGTGCTGGAAATATTTCGGCTTCAGATGTGTTAATCCAAATCTCTTTTTTTATTAAAGACTCATTTGTTAAAGCAATATCCTCGAATAAATTTAAAAATTTGAATTTGCTTAATGCATTTATTTCAATTGAGTTTTCATAATTGGAATTTTCTCTACTTAAGTTATAAATGCCATGATTCAATATTAAAATATCTATCTTTTTTAAATGATTTTTTAATTCCGATTCTTTTCCGCATTCCCATGTAACCCATTCATTAGGAGATTCAAGATTTATTGCAGAATTAGTTTTACTATGAGTAAATCCAATCACCTTATAACCTTTCTGACGAAACAATTTGGTTAGCTCTTTACCTAGTGCGCCAGATGCTCCAGTAATTCCAACAGTTTTTTCATTTTTGATTGAATTTTTCATTTTGTTTGATTTTGATGAAATACCAAAGAATTAAAATAAATTTACCTAAAAAAATATTTATTTATTTGATTAAAACTAAAAGAAAATATTTGTTTAGTCCTGAAAAAAATATTATCTTAAACCTATTGATAAACAATTTACTTAATTATGAGCGATATATTATTAATTGGATCATGTGAGCCATTTAGTGGTAAGTCTGCATTGGTTCTTGGAATAGCAAAAAGACTATTACAAGAGAAAAAAAAAGTGCGTATTGGTAAACCATTAGCTACATGTATAGAACTTACGAATTTACCTTCAATGTCTTATGAAGGATTAATAGATGATGATGTTAAGTTTATTGGCTCTACATTAAATATCGAAGAACAGAATTTAATTTCCTCAGTAGGGTTATTGGATAATATTTCAGCTGAAAAAAGAATCTCTAATAAAGATTTACTTCCGGGGAAAGGGTTTGATCAAATTAAGGGATTGGTTAGTGATGATTTTGAAGGATTAAATATTCTGGAGGCGGCTGGAAGTCTTCATGAAGGAATGATTTATGGTTTAAGTCTCCCACAATTAGCTGAGAGTCTAGAGGCGAAAGTCTTAATTGTTAATTTATGGGAAGATTGTAAAAGTGTAGATGCATTACTTGATGCAAAAAAACAACTTGGAGAGCATTTGGCTGGAGTGGTATTAAATGGAGTTTTGCCTAAAGAAGTTGAAAAAGTTAAAAATGAAATAATACCTTCTCTTAAAGAAATGAATATTGAGGTGTTTGGAGTGATGCCTAAATCACCATTGCTCAGAAGCGTTACCGTTGGTGAGCTTATAAGAAGATTAGATGCCCAAGTAATTTGTTGCCCTGAAAAAGATCAATTACTTGTCGAGACATTAAGTATTGGTGCAATGGGTGTAAATTCTGCAATGGAATTTTTTAGAAGAAGACGAAATATGGCTGTAGTTACTGGCGCTGACAGAACTGATATCCAACTTGCTGCCTTGGAAGCTTCGACCCAATGCCTTATTTTAACTGGTTTAGGAGAACCTTTATCACAATTAATTCATAGAGCTGAAGAATTGGAGGTGCCAATATTAAAAGTGGAATTAGACACACTTGCTTCTGTAGAAATTATTGAACAAGCTTTTGGTCATGTCAGGATACATGAATCAATTAAAGCTTCTTATGCTTTTCAATTAGTCCAGGAGAATGTAAATCTAAAAAGAATTCTGGAAAAGATAGATTTTCCCTGCAATTTTTCAGATAAATGCTAATTATAAGTATAGGAACAATTTTATTTTGAGTCGCTCTTTAGATCTACCAGCAACCCAAGGTGTTGATGCCTTAGCTCAAGAACTTGCAAAACTCCAGGATAATGGGAAAAGAAGGATCGCTTTTTTGGGCAGTAGACATGTACCAGTTGTTGATATTCACTTGATTGAGTTGATAGCAAGGTCGTTAGCAGAGGAGGGACATAATATTCTCACCTCTGGCTCTCAGGGCGTCAATGCTGCTGTTATCCGGGCTGTTTTAGATATAAATCCATCATTATTAACAGTTCTATTACCACAAAGTCTTGATAGACAAATACCTGAAATTAAGGAACAACTTGAAATGGTATTACACTTGGTTGAAAAAAGTGAGAATGATGAATTGCCTTTGCCACTTGCAAGCAGCCTTTGTAATCAAGAAATTATTACTAGGTGTGATCAATTAATTTGTTTTGCCTTTCACGATAGTGAAACCTTACTAAATAGTTGTAGATGCGCGGAAGAAATGGGAAAAATGGTGAGTTTGTTATTTTTTGATTAAATAAATTCATTTATACTTTTTTAATCTAATTTATGCTAATAATAATCTTGACCTTAAAATTTTAAGATGGCAGAAAGTTTTTCATTTGATGTGGTTTCTGATTTTGAGAGACAGGAATTAGTTAATACTTTGGATCAAGTAAAAAGGGAAATTTCTCAGCGCTACGATTTGAAACAAACAGATACAGCAGTTGATTTGGATAAAGAAAATATTTTTATAACCACTAATAGTGAACTCACCTTGAACGCTGTAAATGACATAATTAGACAAAAAGCAATAAAAAGAAACTTATCTTTAAAAATTTTCGACTATGGTGAAATTGAAACAGTAAGTGGAAATAAAATCAGACAGACAATATTCTTAAAACAAGGTATTAAACAAGAAATAGCCAAAAAAATTAGTAAAAATATAAGAGATCAAATAAAAAAAATTAATGTCACTATCAATGGAGAAACACTCAGAATATCTAGTAAAAGTAAAAACGATCTTCAATTAGCAATTAAGCTTGTTAGTGACTTGGAAGAGTCTTTGAACATTCCTCTAAAGGTTAATAATTTTAGATAAAATTTTTATTAAGATTTTTTTATAATATGGCAAATTATCCAGATTCTCTTATCAAAGAGTTATTTATAAAGGTAAAAGAATATCCTCGTTTTTCTATCGGCGAAATTGAAAAATTTTGTTGGATGGCTGTTCATGAGTACAAACATGGCGTTTTGCCTTCTGAATATGATATTAGGGAGATAGATGAGGAACTTTATTTACAACTTTTGAAAGAATTTAAGTAAGAAAGTTTATACAAATAATATTTATATACCTTAACCAATTATTAAAAAAATATTTTAATTAAATACCTTAATGATGCACTAATTAATTAGATTAAATAAAATTAATCTAAAAGAATAATTTAATGTCAACATCTTTTAAAAATGTTACACCAAGTGGCCCTGGTGGAACAGCAACTTTATTTATTGTACTGTCCTTTACAGGTTTTCTTCTTCTTACCCAGTCTCTCTTTGTAGTCCCATCTGGACAAGTTGCAGTAGTTACAACATTAGGGAAAGTAAGTGGCCCTTCAAGAAGAGCTGGTTTAAACTTCAAAGTCCCGTTTATTCAGAGTGTTTATCCCTTTGATATTAAAACTCAAGTTGTAGGAGAAAAATTTGAAACTTTAACTAAAGACCTTCAGGTTATCAACGCTACAGCTACTGTTAAGTATTCAGTAAAACCTAGCGAAGCAGGAAGGATTTTTGCCACAATTGCCAACAGAAATAGCGATGTTTATCAAAAGATTGTCCAGCCATCTTTACTCAAAGCTCTCAAATCAGTCTTCTCTCAATATGAGCTAGAGACAATAGCTACCGAGTTTGCAGTAATTTCTGAAAAAATAGGTGAAACAGTTGCTGAAGAACTAAATTCCTTTGATTATGTGGATGTTAAAAGTTTAGATCTTACTGGATTAGTGATTGCTGAAGAATATAGAGCAGCTATTGAACAAAAGCAGATAGCGGGTCAACAATTATTAAGAGCAAAAACAGAAGTAGAAATTGCAGAACAGGAAGCACTTAGATATGAAACATTAAATAGAAGCCTTGATGATCAGGTCCTTTTTAAATTATTTTTAGACAAATGGGATGGAAGTACACAGGTTGTGCCTGGACTTCCAGGTTCAGCAGGTGGTACTCCTCCTGTTATAGTTGGCGGCAAAAGATAGCTTATGAAAAATGTTTTTTTATTTAAATTAATTATTTAGATTTTTCTTTAAAGAATATTTAATTCTTAATAGCATTGAAAGATTGATCAAATGCTTCTATTGTTTTATCAATTTCTTCTTCGCTATGAGCTAGCGATGTGAAGCCAGCTTCAAAAGGACTTGGGGCTAAATATATTCCTCGTTGAAGCATATTTCTATGTAACTTCCCAAAAAGTTCAGTTTCATTAGTTTTTGCTTCATCAAAGTTCCTTACTGGTCCATCACATAAGAAAAATCCAAACATAGCACTTACACTTCCGCCATTAATAGCAATGCTATTATTTTCTGCAGACTGAATTATTCCTTCAATTAATCTTGAAGTTATGGCATCTAGCTTTTCATAAGTACCTTCTTGTTTTAGTAGCTCAAGAGTTTTTATTCCAGCAGTCATTGCTAATGGATTCCCACTCAAAGTACCTGCCTGGTAAACCGGTCCGGAAGGGGCTACCATTGACATTATTTCTTTCTTGCCCCCATAGGCTCCAACAGGTAGGCCTCCACCAATTACTTTCCCAAGAGTAGTTAAATCAGGAGTGACTCCAAATTTTTCTTGTGCGCCTCCGTAACTAATTCTGAACCCAGTCATGACTTCATCAAAAACTAATAAGGATCCATTTTCAGTGGTTAATTCTCTTAATCCTTCTAAGAATCCAGGTTCAGGAGTTATAAAGCCAGCATTTCCAACGATAGGTTCAAGAATCACACCAGAAATAGCGTCAGGATTTTCAGAAAATAATTTTTTTACTGCTTCAAGATCGTTGTATGGAGCTGTAAGTGTGTTGGCAGTTGTTGTTCTTGGAACTCCTGGAGAATCTGGTAATCCTAAAGTAGCCACGCCTGATCCAGCTTTTACCAAAAAACATATCTGCATGGCCATGATAGCAACCGTCAAATTTAATAACTTTATCTCTTCCTGTGAAGGCTCTCATGAGTCTTAAAACAGCCATGCAGGCTTCAGTCCCACTATTAACAAATCTAACCATTTCTACAGATGGGACGGCATCTATAACCATCTCAGCAAGTTTGTTCTCTAAAACACATGGAGCTCCAAAGCTGGTCCCTTTCTCAATCGCTTCCTGTAATGCTGTTGTGACTTCAGGGTGGGCATGTCCACAAATAGCGGGACCCCAACTTCCTATATAGTCGATATATCTATTCCCATCTATATCCCAAGCAAAGGGCCCTTTAACTCTATCAAAAACAATTGGTTGCCCACCTACTGACTTAAAAGCTCTAACTGGAGAACTAACTCCTCCAGGCATGAGTTCTTGGGCAGCACTGAAAACTTCTTCTGATTGGGTGCAGTTTAATATGTCAGTCACAATTTAAAAAAATAAAGAGCTTTGATAAATAATTTGTCATGTACTAACTTAGAAATAAGTAAAAATTTTGTCAATTCAGATTGAAATTCTACATTATGATATTTTTATTGCGTTAGTTTGCATTGTAAATTATTAATTTTTAGGAATTCACAATAAAAATTTATCAAATTGCAGATAACTCTTTATTCATCAGCATTCTGAAGCATCAAAAAATTTCTGTTTATTTTGTTTATATTTCGAAAAAATTATCCTGATCCTCAAAAAAACTCTTCATTTATGTTATCCAAATCAAGATTTATCATTACAGGTGCATGATCACTTGGGCGCAAATTCGCCCTAGGTGAGCTGTCTATCACACAGCTTTTAAGTTTTGATGAAAGTTCATTACTAATATAGATATGGTCTATTCTCCAACCTTTATTTAATTCATATGCGTTATTACGGTAATCCCACCAACTCCAATGACCAGTGTCTTTTTCGAAAATCCTGAAAGTATCAATTAATCTTCCTTTCAGAACATTATTTAGTGCATTTCTCTCTATCTCGGATGCCATTATTCCCCCCTCATATTTTTTTGGATCATGAATATCTAAGTTTGATGGAGCAATATTAAAATCACCCATCAGACAAATTAATTCACCTTTTTGTTCTTGCTCATCCAAAAAAGAAGCTAAACAACTTAACCAATTTATTTTATATTCGAACTTGCCTGACTCTAGTGAAGATCCATTAGGGACATATACATTTATGAATTTAATACCATTGATATCGGCAGAAATGATTCTTTTTTGATCCAGGAACATTTCAATATTTTGATCAAAATTTATACAACCGTAGAATCCTTTTTTTGTATTTTCAGCCTTTATTTTAGAAATAATTGCAACACCATTATATGACTTTTGTCCGTATATTTCTACTGAATATCCTAACCTTTCGAAAGGTTCTATTGGGAAACTATCATCCATCACTTTTGTTTCCTGCAAACATAGAATATCTGGATTTTTTTCATTAATCCAATCTATTATTTGTGAAAGTCTTGTTCTTATAGAGTTAACATTCCATGTTGCTATTAACAAATTTCTAGTAAACTATGTAAGATTAAACTAGCAAAAGTTTTTGGTCTTAAAGAATTTTGAAATTAAATAAAATGAAAATTTATTTTTTAAAAAACCTTTCTAAACTAAAAATTTTAATAATTTTTTTAATTCCCTTAGTTTCCTTAAAGGGAAATCCACTAAATGCTGAAAGTTATTTTGAAGAAGTACAGATTGATACCTCTACTAAAACTGAAGACGATGGATCATTTATTCCCAACAATCCATTCGAAATTGTGGAAATGATGAGGAGATATAATAGTTTGAATGATGCCACTAATCCCTCTGATGCAATAGATGAGGCATTAAAGTCTTTTAATAGTTTGGAGGAAAAATAAGAAATTTAGTACCGTAAATTATTATTTTTAATTCCTAAGATGTTAAAAAATCCTATTCCAAAAGTTACTAATAAACTGCAGTTTAGAGCAATTGGTATAATAAATGGTAAATATATACCTGATGATTGTCAGCAATTAAATAGAGGCGTTTTAATTGATAATAAAGGTGAAAAAGTTGAAACAGTCATACTGGGGAAAGCATTATCTCTATTAAAAAAGCATATTGATTTAAAGAAAAGTTATTTTTGGATTGTTTATCCAAAGAATAAAAATACTCAAATCTTGCATTTACAAGTTGCGGGTATCTGGGATCCTTATAATCTTAATAATTTTTCAAATAATTCTTCAAAAACAGACTTTCCGAAATTATTAGATGAATTAGATTTAAAAGACAATTATTTTTCTGTAAGAGGAGAATTAGTTTTTGTAAACATAAAAAAGAAAGAGTTTGTTATTAAAATCTGTTCTGCATCAAAGCTAAAGAATTTAAAAAATAAAAATTTTAAATTAATTATAAAAGGGGATCTTTCTATTGAACTTCTCAATAATTTTTTAAGTTTAGATGTCATCAGAGATAGGAATTCTTTGAAATTAATAAATTACGAAGTTATTGAAAAAGATCTATCTGAACATAACTAGAATTAAAGATTGATTTTCATCGCAATTTTACCAGTCAAGAAATCTTAGACTTATGGAAGATGTTTTAATTGAATGTTCTCCAGGTATCTCTGGAGATATGTTGTTAGGAGCTTTTTATGATTTGGGTGTGCCAAAAAAACAATAATTGAACAACCACTTATTGCTCTTGGATTAAAGGATCTATATAATCTAGAGTTTAAAGAATCAAAAAGTTGTTCAATCAGAGGGATCAAGACAAATGTTGAGCATATTGATATTAGTCCTATCAAAAGAACTTGGAGAAGTATTAAAGAACTTATTTCAAATGGGCACATAGAAGACAAATTAAAGCAAATAATTTTTGAAGTATTTGAATCTTTAGCAATTACGGAGGGAAAAGTCCATGGCATCAAAGCTGATGATGTTCATTTTCATGAAATTGGAGCAATAGATTCATTGGTGGATATCATAGGTGTATGTGCTGCATTGAATTACTTAAATCCAAAGAAGGTCTATTGTAATGAACCAATGTTGGGGAAAGGTTTTGTTCAAACTGAACATGGGAAATTATCTGTACCAACTCCTGCTGTAATAGAGCTAATAAGACAAAAAAATATTAAGGTTTTATCAAGCTTCCAATCAATAGAAGGTGAACTATCTACGCCAACTGGGATTGCTTTACTTTCTAATTTAGTCGACTATTTTGAACCTCCTACAAAATATTCTATTAATTCTTATGGAGTTGGTATTGGCAACCTAAAATTCCCATTCCCCAATATGGTAAGAGTTTATAAAATTACTTCATTTGAGGATCCTCCTTTTGATGATAATTCACAAATCAGTCCAAAGTGTGAAGAGATATCTATTCAAGAAGCATGGATTGATGACCAAACACCCGAGGATATATCTAATTTTGTGGAGAAACTGAGAATTGAGGGAGCTTACGACGTTTCCTATCAAGCTATCAATATGAAAAAGAATAGAATTGGATTTTCTATTCAAGCAATCTTGCCCATAGAGAAAAAAGAATATTTTAGACGATTATGGTTTGATTATTCCAACACTATTGGGGTTCGTGAAAGGAACCAATCTAGGTGGATATTACTCAGACGTAGAGGAGAATGTTCAACGACTTTTGGAAAAATAAAAGTTAAACAAACTTTGAAACCAGATGGATCAATAAATATGAAACCAGAAAATGATGAGGTTTTGAGATTAAAATTAAAGCATAAAATATCAACTTACGAAATAAGAAAAATAATAAAAGAGTCGAGTAAAAAATTTAAAGCATTTGAAAATTGGAAATGAGATTTAATATAAGTAATCAACGATATTTGAAATTCCTTAAAAAAATTAATTTTGGTGGCTTAAAGAGTATTTTCTTTATTTCAAGCTTGTCATATTTTTGCATTTATTTTTTTGATAATATTGATCAAATTTCTTTTGATATCAATTTAGAAAGAAATGGAATTAATCTATCTTTATCATTTTTATTTTGTGTCTTAAGTATTTATCTGAACGCTTATGCATGGAAATATATCGTTAAATGGTTAGGGAAAGAATTTAAAAGTAATAATCTAGTTTCTTTTTATGTTTTAACTAATATTCTCAAATATGTTCCAGGAGGGATGTGGCATTTTGTTGAAAGATTTAATTTTATAAAAAAAATAAGTAACCCTCAGATTGCTTTGTATTCGACACTCATAGAACCTTATTTTATGTTGAGTGGATCTTTTCTCTTGGCATCAATGGGATTAATTTTTTCACCATTTTATTTTTTTTTAATTTTTCCTTTAATATTCTTAAATAGAAAATTTATTTTTTTGATATTTAAAATATTAGGGTCTCTTAAGGGGAAAGTACTTGAAGTTTTGAGACTTCCAAATTCAAAGGACCAATTTGAAGAGAGAATAAATATAGTTTCTTTTTTCCCTTCTAGAGCTTTATTTCTTGAAATTAGTTTTGTTTTATCTAAATTTATTGGGTTTTATATTTGCTTAAATACTTTTTATACAAGTAATACTCTGAACATAATATTTTTATTAGTAATTTTTTCTTTGTCATGGTCTATAGGCTTGGTAGTCCCAGCAGCTCCTGGAGGAGTTGGCGTTTTTGAGGCTTGCCTCCTTTTATTTGTTGGTAAAAGTATTCCAGAAAATATAATTCTTATAAGCTTAGTTTATTTTAGGGTTATATCCACCTCGGCAGATTTGTTGTTAAGCTTACCTTTCTTAATAAGAAAAGTGTCTAAAAGAATTTAGTTTTTTTTCTCTAAACTTGGTATCAATGTAATTGATGCAATAAGGCCTAAAGTCATGATAAGAATGGCCGGTAATATTGCCTCTACCATTCTTTCATCTCCAGCATATTGATATATTCTCACAGATAATGTGTCGAAATCGAATGGTCTTAAAATAAAGGTTATGGGCAATTCTTTTATCGTGTCAACAAAAACTAAAAGTGATCCTACGAATATTGGCCCTTGGAGAAGAGGTAGATGAATTCTTTTGATGATCCCCAGCCAATTCTCTCCTAGTCCAAGTGCTGCTTCATCAAGACTAGGAGAAATTCTCTCAAGACTTGAATCAATAGAACCCTTAGAGATAGTTAGAAATCGGACAAGATAACCCCAAATTAGTAAGCAAATAGCAATAAAATTAAATTTTGAAGAAGAAATGCTTATTAAAGACAAAGCTAATACAGTACCGGGGATCGCGTAACCTATTCCCGCAAGATTTGTTATTAGTCCCAGTAATAAGCCTTTATTTGGGCGTCTGGCTAGGGAAATTATTAAGGAGAATAGCATTGCTATTAATGCAGTTAAAAGTCCTAGACTTATTGTCCTTAATGATAGGCTAAGTAATTCTATAGATAACCCTTTTTGAATTAGATCTATATTGAGTAGAACCCAAAAACATGGAATCCCAAAAGAGAAAATTGGAGGAAATAAAGATATGATTATTGCTAAAAAAGCTCTAGTTTTTTTTAATTCCCATCCTTGAGAATCTTTTGATGCAGGATTTTCACTCCACCTCTTTGATTTTCTTCTTGATAATTTTTCGAAAATAATTAAAGTGAAAATCATTAATAAGGCTACCAAAGATAATCCAATAGCACTTTTTGGATTACCCTCAATTATCCAATTTTCAGCTATACCAGTAGAAATACTTGGTATGTTTAATAATGCAAATGTACCTAACTCATTCATTATTTCCATACACATTAAACTTATTCCTGTTATTAGTGCTGGTAACGCCATTGGGAAAGCGATTTTAAAGAAGCTCCTCCAAGGCCCTACTCCTAATCCTCTACTAGCATTGATTTGATTAACTCCAAATTTATTAAAACTTTCGTTAGCAAGAATGAATACATATGGATAAGTAGAAATTGAAAGTATTAATACCCCCCACCATAAACCAGTTACTTGATATCCAAAAATACTTCCTAAATCCTGCAAAATAGCTGTTATTAGATATGCTGGGGCAGCTAGTGGAACTAGCTGACAAATACGGAGAACTTTTCTGAACTTAAAATCACAATTTGAAAGTAGCCATCCATTCAAAGTTCCTAACCCGCCTCCAAAAAAACTTGTCAGTATTAGAACTTTTAAAGTACCTATTACCTCTTCCCCTCCAGCAATACCTAATGAAAAATTTCCACTAATAATGTAATCTATTCCCTCTAGAAGAAAATTGGAAATTGGAATGATTACTAAGAGTGAAACAATAAACGAAGTGAAATAAAGAAAATTTAATTCTGTTAATGTTTTTTTAAACCCTTTAATGCGTATTTTCAAAAATTAATTAAATCCTAATATGAACTCTAATCTGAATTAAATCTACATGATGACAGTTGATTTTTAATAGTTTGGTGATCTAAGTTTTTCCCAATTAATACTATCTTGTTAGATTTTTCTTTTTTCCATTCCTCATCATCCAGAGAAAACCTCTTTCCAGATAGGTGAAAAATGTGTTTTCTTTCGCTTTCCATAAACCATAATATTCCTTTTGCTCTAAATACATTTTTTGAGATTTGATTATCTAAGAAATATTGAAACTTCCTTAAGGAAAATGGTTCAAATGTCTCATAAGAAACTGAGGTAAACCCCTCGATATTGTTGATCAAATCGTGGGAATGAGAAGAGTGATCGTGGGAATGAGAAGAGTGATCGTGGGAATGAGAAGAGTGATCGTGGGAATTTTGTTCTACATTTTTTTTATTTTTATCGAATTCAAAAGTATCTGTCTCAAATAGACCCACGCTCATTATTGTATGTAATGCAACTTCACTATTAGTTGATCTCAAAATCCTTGGTTCTTTTTTTATTTTATTTATAAACTCCTCTATTTTCTTTAATTGTTTTTCATTTACTAAATCAGATTTATTTAGAAGAAGGATATCTCCGTATAAAATTTGAGAATAGGCGACACTTGTATTATTAATTTCAAAATCAAAATTTTCTCCATCAATTACAGTGATTATGGAATCTAATCTTACTTTTTCTCTAAGATCACCAGCCGCGAAAGTCATGGCTACTGGTAATGGATCTGCTAATCCAGTTGTTTCAACAATCAAATAGTCTAATTTTTCAGCTCTTTCTAAAACTTTGGTTACGGTATTTAATAATTCGCCATTAATAGAGCAACATATACATCCATTATTTAATTCGATCATATCTTCTGAGCCTTCTATTATTAAGTCATTATCTATTCCGATCTCTCCAAATTCGTTGACTAAAACAGCTGTTTTAATACCAACTTGATTTTTTAAAATATGATTTAGAAGTGTAGTTTTGCCAGAACCTAAAAATCCACTAATAATAGTAACTGGCAATAAATTTTTAGACATTTTGAATAGTTGAAAACAAGTTTATATTTTTATTGATCGAAAATTTTGTTGATTTCCGAAGCTAATGTTTGATCCAGATTTGTAATACCTCCTAGATCATGTGTATTTAATTTAATTATTACTTTTGCATAAACATTCTCCCAGTTAGGATGATGATTATATTTTTCGCAGATTAAAGCAACTTTAGTCATGAAAGCAAAGGCTTCAATAAAATTAGCGAAGTTAAATTCTCTTTGGATTTGTTTAGATTTAATTTCCCAGCCAGGTATTTTGACAACTAATTCATTCAATTCTTCATCTTG
>CACGHR010000003.1 GCA_902572915.1 uncultured Prochlorococcus sp. | reverse complement strand
AAGCAATATCTTTAAGGCAACCAAAAAAATTACAGGCAACTGAGCAAAAAAAATTACCTTATGTACAAGAGACTAAGGACGAAGATTGGCCAGATGAAATGGATTTTAAAGTTGAAAGATGGCAAAGAGCTTCAGAAAAAGAGAATAATCCTTCGAGCGATCAATCAAACCAACAAGGTCAATCAAAATCAAGAAATCTTCCCAGATCAAGAAGAAGAAGAGTATAGTTTCGTAAATTCTTTAATTCCTGAATAGCCTAATAAACGTTCTAAATGTGGATTGAAAACTTCTCTAATAATTGTTAGGGGCTTTTTGTCTCGAAAAAATCTATAATTTCTTGACCAGAATGGACCTTTCAAACAAAATTGATCCTCTAACCAATTTGAATTAACAAGTGAAATTCGATCAACTTCTCTAAACAACTCTGATCTGTCTTGCGTCAAATTCTTCCAAATTGGTTCTTCTTTGGCTTTTAAATTTTCATTCACTTGTTCTGCATTCCACCAACTCTCAGCCCATGCTAGGTTTTTATTATTGTTTTTAATCCATACTTGTCTTCTAATTAAAGGACTATTTAACTGATTTAATTCTTTAGGTCCTTCTTTAATAAATAAAGGATCTTCTTGCATTGAAATTAATTTAATTTTCGTCTCTTGATTAGTTAAAAGCTGTAGATGTCTAGTTGGACTTCCATCCCCAAGCAGCATTAATTTCCATGGACCAGATATTTTTGGTAATGAATTTTTCACTAAAAAAGTAGAGGCTTTTTCTTCCCATAAAATTTTTGGTGAGTTAAAAAGTTTATTATTCAGTGCTATGACATATGGCTTTTAAGATGATAACTTTTTTTCGACAAAAATATTTGCCTTTTCTTTCTTTATTTCTCTTATTTTTAGCCAAACAAGTAATGCAGTTAAATCAGCTTTGCTTACTCCAGGTATTTTTGAAGCATCACCAAAATTTTTTGGCTTTATCTTATTCAAATTTTCTCTAGCTTCTAAAGATAATGTATCTATCTTTTCATAATTTATTTCTTGAGGCAGAGATTTACAGCTTTGCCGATTTATTTGTTCAATATTGTTTTTTTGCCTTTTAAGGTAACCCTCGTATTTAATATCTATTTCAACACCTTCCTGTATAGAAGAACCTAGATTTTTTTCAGTCAAATTATATTTAATTAGATCTGAATAATGAAAGTTTGGTCTTTTTAAAAGTTCTTTTAAAGTTGTTGAGCCTTTGATTTTTGATCCTGTGTCTAATTCTATTTTTTTTGATATTTCATCGGTATTTTTTAAACGGGTGTTATTTAATCTTAATTTCTCTTCCTCAAGGAGTTTCATTTTTTCTTGGTAGGCCGACCATCTTTTCTCATCAATTAGCCCTATTTGATAGCCTAATGGGGTTAATCTCCTATCTGCATTATCTCCTCTAAGAGTTAACCTATATTCACTCCTACTAGTAAGGACTCTATAAGGTTCTTTGAGATCTTTGGTAATTAAATCATTGATCATTGTTCCTATATAGCTGCTTTCTCTAGTGAAGATTATTGGATCTTTTTTGTTTAGTTTTCTTGTCGCATTGACTCCTGCAACTAATCCTTGTGCTGCTGCTTCTTCATAACCAGTAGTTCCATTAATTTGTCCAGCGCTAAATAAATATTCAATTTCTTTCGTTTCGAGTGATGTTTGGAGTTGTGTTGCAGGTATATATTCATACTCGACAGCATATGCTGGTCGCAACATTTTACATTCACTTAATCCAGGTAATGTTCTTAAAAGTTCTAATTGAATATTTTCTGGTAAACCTGTAGAAAAGCCTTGTACATATATTTCAGGGGTATTAATTCCTTCTGGTTCTAAGAAAATTTGATGTGATTCTTTATCAGCAAATTTAACTATTTTATCTTCAATTGATGGACAATATCTTGGCCCTTTACTATCAATAAAACCCCCGTAAATGGGAGTTAAATGTAAATTGTCTCTAATGAGTTGGTGTGTTTTAGAAGTTGTTCTTGTTATGTGACAACTAACTTGAGGCATATTATTTTTGATATCTGGATCAAATGAAAAATATTTATCAGCTGCAGTACTGGGTTGAATATCTAATTCATTAAAAAAGATACTCTTTTTGTCAACTCTTGCTGGGGTTCCTGTTTTTAAACGTTCTGTTTTGATACCAATTTCGTGCAAGTTTTGAGTAAGACCTTGTGCTGCTTGTTCGCCTGATCTACCAGCCGACATTGATTTATTTCCTATCCATATTTTTCCTTCTAAAAAAGTGCCAGCTGTGATGATAACTGATTTTGCTGAATAATAACTACCAAAGAATGTTTTTACACCCTTTATTCTTTTTTTTAAGATTTTTTTTGAGTTCAATCCAATTTCTTCAGTTTTTGCAATATCTAGTTCAGTAATCATTGCCTCTTTCAAAGATAAATTATCTGTATTTTGTAGTATTTCGATCATCTTTTTTGAGTATTCTCTTTTATCTGTTTGAGCTCTTAAGGCCCATACAGCTGGACCTCTACTTGCATTTAATATTCTTTTTTGTATAGCTGTCTCATCAGCTAATTTACCAATAATTCCACCTAATGCATCAACTTCATGAACCAACTGACTTTTTGCTGGCCCGCCAACTGCAGGGTTACATGGTTGCCAAGCAATCCTATCTAAATTAATTGTAAATAAAGCTGTAGACAATCCTAATTTTGCTGTTGTGATAGCAGCTTCGCATCCTGCATGTCCTCCTCCAATAACGATGATGTCAAAAGATTCATTTGTTGAGTGATGATCTGCCATTTTAGGATCGATTTAATTAGCTAAATTCCTAAATCTCGTAAATTGAGGTTCAAATAATAATTTAACAGTTCCTACGGGTCCATTTCTATGCTTAGTGACAATGATTTCTGTAATTCCTCTATCTTCAGTCTCTGGATTATAGTATTCATCTCTGTAAATCATTAATACTAAATCTGCATCTTGTTCAATAGAACCTGATTCTCTTAGATCGCTTAACATTGGTCTTTTATTTGTTCTAGACTCTACTCCTCTACTAAGCTGAGATAAAGCTACTACTGGTACTTTTAATTCTCTGGCCATGCTTTTAAGACCTCTTGTTATTCGTGAAAGTTCTTGCACTCTATTGTCAGGGGTTGACCCTTCCATTAACTGGAGGTAATCAATCACAATTAATCCAAGTTCTTTTTTTTGTTCAGCTATTAGTCTTCTGCAAAGAGATCTCATCTCTAAAACACTTAAGTTAGGTTTGTCATCTATAAATATTGGTAATTGACCCAATGAATTGATACCTTCTCCAAGTAAAGGCCATTCATCTTGTTGTAATCTTCCTGTTCTTAGCCTGCCACTTTCGATTCCAACTTCCATTGATAGTAATCTATATGTCAACTGTTCTTTACTCATTTCAAGGCTAAATACGCACACAGGTAAATCTTGAGATTGAGCAACATTCTTAGCCAGATTAAGAACTATTGAAGTTTTCCCCATTGAAGGTCTTCCAGCAATAATTATTAAATCACTTCTTTGAAAACCCTGAGTCATCGCATCAAGGTCGTAAAAATTTACAGGAATTCCAGCTACCGAAGTACCTAATGATCTCGACTCTATTTCATTGAAAGTACTTGTAAGGATTTCAGCTGCTTGAGTTAGACCTTTTGAAGGTTTTTCTTGACTGATTTCAAAAATTTTTTGCTCCGCTTTATCTAGTACTTCATTAGTATCTTGAGTTTGATCAAAACCTAGTTGAACCACTTCATTTCCAGATCTGATAAGTTGCCTTCTCATGAATTTGTCGTTAATTAAATTAGCAACTTGTTCTATGGAAGCTGTAGAGGAAACATTTTCAACTAGTTCTACTAGTTTGCCGTTCCCTCCTATTTTTTCTAGTGATCCATTATCTGCTAACCAAGCACTCATTGATGTTAAATCAGTTGGTTTACCCTGGGTATGCAACATTAATGCTGTTCTATAAATCTCTTGATGGGCATTTATATAAAAAGCTTCAGGTTTAATTAAGTCTGCAATTCTTCCGATCGCATCTGGATCAAGAAGTATGCCACCAAGAACTACTTCCTCTGCTTGAACATTTTGAGGAGGGACTAATCCAGCATTTTCACTATTAAAATCTTTTTTATAATTTTTATTTTTCCCATTATTTGGAAAAGGTACGGAAACCATATCTTTAATTGCTTAGATATATACTCTGGCGACTTTTCAAAATAATGCAACAAATTGATTAACTTGTTACTTCAATATTTACTTCTGCATTTACTTCTGGATGTAATTTTATTTTTGCAGTAAAGGAACCTAAATTATGGATATCAGGAACTGTGATATTTCTTCTGTCGATTTCTTTTTTAGTTGCTGCTTTAATTGCTTCGGCAACATCCCCATTGGTAACAGTTCCAAAAAGGACACCGTCTTCTCCAACTTGTTTTTTGATAGCGAACCTACCTATTGTAGATAATGCAGTTTGGAAATCTAAAGCTTCTTGCTTTAATTTATCAGCAGCAATTTTTTCTTTTTCTTTTTTCCTTTCAATTTGTTTAAGGACTGCTGGTGTTACATTCATTGCCTTGCCATAAGGTAATAGAAAATTTCTTGCATATCCAGGAGTTACTTCAACTAGATCTCCTTCTTTACCTAGTGATGTGATTGATTCAGTTAATGCGACTTGTACTCTTTTAGCCATAAAAGTATTAAACAATATAGTTAATAATAAGACCTAGAGGGTAACTTTACTTTTTTTGCAAGACCAAATTTCGCAAGAATCTTAATATGTTCCCAAGTTAAATCGATTTGACCTCTAAATAATCCTTGTTTTGCTGAATTGGGAAATGCATGATGATTATTATGCCAACCTTCTCCAAATGTTAATGCAGCAACCCAAGCATTGTTTTTGGATGAATCACCACTCTCAAATGGCGCCTTGCCCCAACAATGAGTAGCTGAATTTACTAGCCATGTTATGTGATAAACGACTACAAGTCTCAATGGAATTCCCCATAGGACCAAAGCTAAACCACCAACACCTAATTTTTGGCCTATGGCGTATAAAGAAAGTCCAATAGGAATTTGCAAAAGTAAAAAATATTTATTTAGGAATCTATAGTATGGATCTTTAATTAAATCTGCACTTAGTTTTGGAACAGCTTTTAGTGCTTCAACGTCTTTAAACATCCAACCCATATGACTCCACCAGAAACCTTTCTTACTGTTGTGATGATCTACTTCTGTATCTGAAAAGGAGTGGTGATGTCTATGCAAACCCACCCAATCAATAGGTCCATGCTGGCAACTTATAGCTCCACAAGTAGCAAAAAATCTTTCTAACCATCTTGGAACAATGAAAGATCTGTGTGATAACAATCTGTGGTATCCAAGAGTGACTCCTAAACAAGCAGTTACCCAGTAAAAAAATAATAATGATGTGACTGCAGGGAGACTCCAAAACTTTGGTTGTAAAGCTATGAGGGAGAGAATATGAATTACAATCATAAAAACTATTGTTCCCCAAGTTTTATGAAGTCTTGGAGGATATTTTTTTGAATGGCTGGAAGGTTCTAATAATTTTTCTGAGAGTTCTATAACTTTTTCAGCTGGAACAGGTTTTTTTAATTTTGCTGTTTCTTGGAAAATTACTGAATTCATGATATTGAAATACTATTTTCAAAATTACCGATATGTAATATTATCATACTATACTATTAATCATTTTAATTATCTGTGAGTCTCGGATATCGCGATAAATTATCTAGAGGTCGAAGGGCTATGGCTCATTTGATACACTTATGGCATGAGAGGAATGGTTGGTCACATAGGGTTTTGCCATTACTTTCTGAAATTCTTGATTTAGGTAAAGTTCATAATTCGCAAATTTCTAATCTTAGAAATGGAAAGTTATCTTCTCCGGGTCCTGAAGTGTTTCTTGCATTAGCTCAAGTTAATACGATTCTTGATCAAGGTATAGAAAAAATCAGGGATCGTTTAGAAAGTGATTACCCAGATTTATGGAAATCTTTGCAAGAATCTGCATTACCCTTAAAAAACGATTCTGGTAATCCATTGTCGGCCGGTGAATTATTTGAGATATTTTCAGGATTAAAATCTCTCCCTTCATCTTTTGACTGGTATATAGAAGATGAAGAAGCCTCCGCTTTAAGTGATGCCCTTTCAGTACATTTTTGTCAGGACAAGGCTTGGAGATCATGTAAGATTCAGGTAATGGAAGCTTATGCTGTAAATAAATCTGCCCGAAGAGAACGTTTTGCTGAGGTACTAGCAGGAATTAAAGACTATACAGCAGAAGAATTAGATGGAGAATTACTTGACTTATATGAGGCTTCAAAAAAACTCTCTTATTTTCAGGGCAGAGGACCTAATGCTTTCCTCGCAGAATTAAGAAATTTAGTTTCTAAAAAATCACATGAGTATTTATAATTAATGACGCTAAACAATAACTTAAAATTGGCTGAAAATGCTGTTCTTTCTGTAGAAGATAGTTTAAGTAACGTTTTTCAAGAAAGATCCAATCAGGTTTTCCAGAAATTAGAAAATATTTTGACAATTTTTCAGGAAGAAAAAGTTTCTACTAGTCATTTCAATCAATCCTCTGGTAGTGGTCATGATGATATATCTAGAGAAAAAATTGATGCAGTTTTTGCAAGATTTTTTCTTGCTGAAAAGGCAGCTGTGAGAATGCAATTTGTAAGTGGAACACATGCAATAAGTTCCGTCTTATTTGGAATTCTTAGGCCTGGAGATGTGATGTTATCACTTACAGGACAACCGTATGACACATTAGAAGAAGTGATAGGAATAAGGGGAGGAGGTAAAGGCTCACTTAAAGATTTTGAGATTGAATATAAGCAAATTAATATTTGCGATAATTTTGATTCTTTTGAAGAAAAAATTGTTCATTCTTTTAAAGAAAATTCTTATAAATTAGTATTCATACAAAAAAGTTGTGGATATAGTTGGAGAAAATCTCTTACGAATTTTCAGATAGAGAAAATTTGTAGTCTGATTCATTCTCTTAATCCTAACTGCATATGTTTTGTTGATAACTGTTATGGGGAGCTTGTTGAAGATAGTGAACCTATTTCAAAAGGGGCAAATATAATTGCTGGATCATTGATTAAAAATTTGGGAGGAACAATCGTTCCTACTGGTGGTTATATTGCAGGAGATTCAGAGTTGGTTGAGATGGCATGTTCTAGGTTAACTTCACCAGGTATTGGTTCATCAGCAGGAATAAATTTTGGACTAGGAAGATTAATTTTGCAGGGTTTGTTTTTAGCACCACAAATTGTTCATGAATCACTAAAAGGTGCTGATATGGTTGCAGCAGTTTTTAAAAATTTAGGATTTAAGGTTTTGCCAGAGCCAGCAACTTACAGATCTGATCTTATTCAGTCAGTGAGATTGAATAATCCTGATTTGGTACAAAAAGTTTGTCAATCTTTTCAAAATTCTTCACCAGTAGATTCTTTTTTAAATGTTGTTCCATCACCAATGGAAGGATATGATTCAAAATTATTAATGGCAGGAGGTACATTTATTGAAGGTAGTACAAGTGAATTTTCCGCTGATGCTCCTCTAAGAGATCCTTACAATATTTTTGTTCAAGGTGGTTCACACATAGCTCACATCAAAATTGCACTAATTCAATTATTATCTGAATTATTAGAGGAAAAATTAATTTCTAAGGATTCTCTACTTTCTTTATCAACTTAATCATGTCTTACCAGTTTCCAGACAACCTTAACTATGCTGATACCCATGAGTATGCCCTGGAAGAAAATGGATTGTTAAAAATTGGAGTTAGTGAATTTGCTATTGATCAATTAGGAGATATTGTTTTTGTTGAGTTAGCTGATCAAGGGACAACTTTAGAGAAAGGTGAGACTTTTGGAACAATAGAATCTGTTAAGGCCGTCGAGGAAGTCTATTTGCCTTTTTCAGGTGAAATAGTATCTGTAAATGAAAGTGTTATAGATAATCCTGAGCTTTTACAGAATGATCCGATTGGAGAAGGTTGGTTAGTCATTTTGAAACCAGAATCAGAAGTATCAATTGCTGATTTGATGACTTCTGAGGAATATCAATCAAAGGTTGTACCAAAATAAGGCAAACTTTTTAAAAAGAGCTATTTTAAAGAAAAATATTTTAATATGACATCCAAATTTGGGTCCGATTTGTTTATAGATAGACATCTGGGGTTAGGAGATAATGATGAGAGAACTATGCTAAACAAGCTTGGTTTTAATAATATTGAACAATTTATAAACCAGGTTATTCCTGAAGATATTCAGCTTAAAGATCAATCTTCAGAAATATTGCCCCAAGGTTGTTCAGAAATTGAGGCTTTAAATGAATTAGAAGAGATTGCGAAGAAAAATAACAAAATGAGATCACTAATAGGCCTTGGTTATTATGACAATCACATGCCTAAAGTAATTCAAAGACATGTTCTTGAAAATCCAAGGTGGTACACCTCTTATACTCCATATCAAGCAGAAATTGCACAAGGCAGATTAGAAGCTCTATTTAATTTTCAGACTATTGTTTGTGAACTAACAGGGTTCCCCGTTGCCAATGCATCTTTATTAGATGAGGGCACTGCTGCTGCAGAGGCTATGGCCATGAGTTTTGCCGCAAGAAAAAATAAATCTTCAAAGGTGTACTTAGTGGAATCAAATGTTTTTGATCATACTTTTAATGTTCTACAAACAAGAGCAAAACCTTTGGGAATATCTTTAAAACGCTTTACTCAGAGCAATCTTCCTAATAATGAGGATGTTTTTGGAATTTTGTTGCAATTACCCGGTAAAAATGGGCAATTATTTGATCCCACATTCTTAATATCCCAAGCACATAGATCAGAAATTATTGTAACTGCATCTATTGATCCACTGGCGCAAGTTTTAATTAAACCAATTTCTGAATTTGGTGTTGATGTTGCAGTGGGTAGTATGCAAAGATTTGGCGTTCCAATGGGTTTTGGTGGCCCCCACGCAGCATATTTTGCCTGTAGCGAAAAATATAAAAGGCTGATACCTGGAAGAATTGTTGGGCAAACTTTCTCTAAAAATGGAGAAAAGTCACTAAGACTAGCATTGCAAACAAGAGAGCAACATATTAGAAGGGAAAAGGCTACTAGTAATATTTGTACTGCTCAATCTTTGTTGGCCATAATTTCTTCTTTTTATGCTATTTATCATGGACCCTCTGGATTAACGCAAATTGCTAAGAGATTAGTGGAGTTGAGACTAAATTTAGAATCATGTTTAGCTGATTTAGGTTTTGATATTCCTAATGGGATTAGATTTGATAGCGTTGATGTTTATTCTGAGCACTCCCAGAGGATCCATAGTGAAGCTTTAAAAAATGGTTATAATTTAAGAATTTTGCCGTTGGGATCAACTATTGAAAATTCAACTGGCTTTGGGATTTCTTTAGATGAGCTTAGTAATGAAAGAGAGATCAAAGATATTTTGACTTTCATAGCAAATCTTATAGAAAAGAAAGAAGATCTAGAGCATAAAAAATTTGATAAAGGATTTCATTTTGAAAGTTTAGCTTTGAGATCCAATGAATGGATGAAGCAAGATATATTCACAAATTACCAAAGTGAAACTGAATTAATGAGATATATATTCCGACTTGCTGAAAAAGATTTTTCTCTGGTAGATGGAATGATGCCATTAGGAAGCTGTACTATGAAGCTCAATTCTGCAGCAGAGTTAAATCCAGTCTCTTGGGCTAATTTATCTTCTATTCATCCTTTCTCTCCACCAGATCAAACTAAGGGATATTCAAAAATTATATCTGACCTAGAAAAATGGATAAGTGATATTGTTGGTTTAAAATCAGTTTCTTTTCAACCAAATGCAGGCTCTCAGGGAGAGTTTGCAGGATTACTAGCAATAAATTCTTATTTTGAATCAAAAGGTGAACTTTTAAGAAAAAAATGTTTAATTCCTAAAAGTGCTCATGGAACAAATCCTGCTAGTGCAGTTATGGCAGGATTTGATGTTTTAACGGTTGAATGTGATGAAGAAGGAAATATTGATTTTCAAGATTTGTCGATTAAAGTCAAAAAATTTGAGACTCAAATTGGTGCTCTCATGTTGACTTATCCTTCTACTCATGGAGTTTTTGAATTAAAAATCAGAAAGATTTGTGACTTAATTCATTCTGTTGGGGGATTTGTCTATTTAGATGGAGCAAATTTGAATGCTCAGGTTGGATTATGCAAACCTGGTAACTATGGTGTTGATATTTGCCATTTAAATTTACATAAAACATTCTGCATTCCACATGGAGGTGGTGGTCCAGGTGTAGGACCAGTTGCAGCATCAGAAACTTTAAGCCCATTTCTTCCTACTCATTCTTTAAAGGATAATAATTTATCTAATAGTTCAAATTATGTATCTTCTGCCAAGCATGGGAGTGCAAGTATTCTTCCAATTAGTTGGATGTACATAAAAATGGGTGGTCTTAGTGGTTTAAGGAAAGCAACTGCGCATGCAATTTTATCTGCAAATTATATTGCGCATTCTTTAAAGCATAAATTCAAGATTCTTTATAAAGGAAAAAATAATTTTGTAGCACATGAATGTATTTTGGATTTTAGAGATTTAAAATCCAAAACTGGTTTGAGTGTAAATGATTTAGCTAAAAGATTAATAGATTATAGCTTTCATGCCCCAACTATAAGTTGGCCTGTGCCTGAGACCATAATGATAGAGCCTACTGAAAGTGAAAGTTTGGCTGAATTGGATAGATTCTGTGAGGCTATGCTATTGATTGGAGAAGAAATCAGCGAAATAAAAAATAATATTGAATTAAAGAATAATAACGTAATAAGCAATGCTCCCCATACGCTGAAAGAGTTAATTGCTGATAATTGGAATTATCCTTATTCAAAAGAAAAAGCTTCTTTTCCTTATAAAACTCCAACAAATATTAAGTTTTGGTCTTCAGTTTCTAGAATTAATAATGCATATGGTGATCGCAATTTAATTTGTTCTTGCAATGTAAATCAAGGAGAGACTTTAGAAGAAAAAAAGTGTGCTTAAAGGACTAGCGTCCTTGTCTTTAGTTAGTTATTATCAATTTGAATAAAAATTTAATATTTTCTTATAGAATTTTTTTAAATTTTTTTATTAAAATATTCGAGCATCAAATTTTTTGGGGTATTTGAAGCTATGACCAAAGATTTTAAATCTGGTAACGTTAAGCACCTGCCAGTTAAAAACGTCGACTTACCAAATTTTGTCAATAATTTTTCAGGAGATAACTCAAACATTTGTTCCATTGAGGGAACTAATGTTATAAGAGTACCTTTTGGTAAAAAATTCTCAAAGAAAAAAAGGCCTGAAAAGAATCAGAATATCGCTACTCTAATACTTCCTTTAAGTTCGTATAGTAGTCCTACACCTCCACACGTAGCATAATTCAGATTAAGCTTAATCCATTTCTCTGAGAGTATCTGCATAATAATTTTGCAGTTGTAATGTTGCTTGATTCCAATCCCATTTTTCTGCTTCGTTTCTTGCCTCTTTCCTCATAACTTCTCTTTTATCTTCATTCTCTAGAATTTTTTTTGTCGCTTCAATCAAACTCTGTTCCCCATTATCTTTTTCATCAGGATCATATAAACAACCATTAATCCCATCGCTAATAATATCTGGAATTCCCCCTTTGTTGGCTCCGATAACTGGACATCCTGATGCCATTGCTTCTAGTAAAACTAACCCAAGCGTTTCTGTGCTAGATGGAAATAAAAAAATATCTCCAGAGGCATAGGCGCTAGCAAGTTCATCGCCAGATAAATATCCTATGAAATTAGTCTTGGTATTTTCGAATATTTTTTCAAGCTGATTTCTATATGGTCCGTCACCTACAAGTGCTAGGCAAGCATTAGGAATACTTTCTAAGACAGGTTTAATTCTCTCAATTTGCTTTTCTGCTGATAATCTTCCTACATAAATCAACAAGTAATTAGCATCTTCATATTTTCCAAATAATTTTTCTCTCATTTTCGCATTCCTTAAATCTGGTCGGAAACTGTAAGTATCTACTCCCCTTTGCCATAGAGCAGTCCTTTGAATACCTTTATCTTTTAATTCATTAACCATAGCTGTAGAGGTACATAAATTTAATAAAGCTTGATTATGAGCTGCTTTTAGTAGTTCCCATAGAAGTGGCTCTAACATCCCCATACCGTAATGTTCAAGATATTTAGGAAGATGAGTATGGTAACTGGCAATTAAAGGAATATTATTTGTTTTAGCCAACCATATTCCACCCAAGCCAAGTACAGCTGGATTTACAACATGTATTAAATCTGGTTTGAATCTTTCTAACTTCTCAGAAACAGCAGGACCAGGCAGGCCAAGCTTCAACTCTGGGTATAAGGGTAATGGCATTGCAGCAACTCCGACTATAGTTGCTCCCATATATGACTCTGGACATCCTTCAGGACAAAAAACTATAACTTCATCACCATTTTTTATTAAAAATTCAATAGTTTTAGTCAGTCTTGTTACTATGCCGTCAACTTTAGGTAAAAAAGTTTCAGTAAACAATGCAATTTTCACTTTCTTAAGTTAATCATTTTAGAAATCTGAATTAGTCTTTATAGCCTCAGCTTGTTTTTTTGTCCATGAGGAAACACAAGGTATGCGTTTTAAATCACATCTCTTAGAGTATTTTTTAGCAACTTCAACAACTTCTTCTAATAAGCCATTATCAAGAGTGGTTGGGTTTAAACCTAATTCTATAAAGCATTTATTATCAACAATTAAATCATTTTCAACAGCTTCATTCCTTGGATTTGGTAAATAATTGATATCAGCGCCTGTTAGAGATGCAACTTTTTTAGCTAGTTCTCCAACCTGATGACTTTCAGTCATCTGATTAAATATTTTGACTCTTTCCCCAGATTTTGGAGGATTCTCAAGGGCGAGTTGTACACATTTTACCGAATCTTTTATATGTATAAATGCTCTTGTTTGTCCGCCTGTTCCATGAACACTTAAAGGATATCCTATAGCAGCTTGCATTAGAAATCTGTTTAGAACAGTTCCATAATCTCCGTCATAATCAAATCTATTTGTCAATCTAGGGTCTTTTAAAGTTGCTTCTGTATTTGTTCCCCATACAATACCTTGGTGAAGATCAGTTATTCTTACAAGATCATTTTTGTTGTAGTAAAGAAATAATAATTGATCTAAAGTTTTAGTCATATGGTAAACACTTCCTGGACTTGCAGGGTGTAATATTTCTTCTTCAAAGCGGCTTCCATCTGGTTGTGGCACTTCAACTTTTAGATAACCTTCTGGAATTGTTGCACCTCTATGGGATCCATATCCGTAAACTCCCATTGTTCCTAAATGAACGACATGAATATCTAAATTACTTTCTACAATTGCGGCAAGAAGATTGTGTGTGCCATTAACATTATTATCTACTGTATATCTTTTGGTGAAACTTGATTTCATTGAGTAAGGTGCTGCTCTTTGTTCTGCGAAATGGATAATTGAATCAGGTTTTTCTTCAATAAGTAAATTTAGTAATTTTTGATATTGTTTAGAGATATCCATATTATGGAATCTCATAGGTTTACCTCCAATCTCTTCCCATGCAGCAAGTCGTTCTGTTATTGATGCAATAGGAGTTAAAGATTCTACCTCTAGATCAATATCTATTTTTCTACGACTTAGATTATCGACAATAATTACATCATGATTTTGCTCTGCTAAATTCACCGCACAAGGCCAACCGCAAAAACCATCTCCACCAAGAACAATAACTTTCACTCAGAACTCCAGAATTAATAGATTCATAATATATTTATTAAATTACTACAGTGTGCTTCCAATTTGCGAAAAAACATTGTAAATAGTTTCAAATCTTTTTTCTTAATAAGATAAATATTATTAAATAATAAGTTTTTTCTTTTTTTACATTGTGTCACTTTAGAAAAGTTAAGCAGATATGTTTTTTTCTGGGGAACTAGCTATGGCGAAGCTTTGTTTTTTAATTCTTCCTGCCAGAAAAGCTTGCCTGCCAGCTTTTACTCCATAGTTTATTGCATGAGCCATGAGAGGAGGATTTTCAGCTTGCGCGATTGCGCTATTGATTAAGACACCATCAGCTCCAAGTTCCATAGCTTGAGAAGCTTCACTTGGCACCCCAATTCCTGCGTCAATTATTACTGGCACTTTGGCATTCTCAATAATTATCGCTATGTTTGATAAATTTAATAAACCTTGTCCAGAGCCAATTGGCGAGCCTAATGGCATTACCGTTGAACAACCTACTTCTTCTAGTCTTTTTGCAAGAATAGGATCTGCATTTATATAGGGAAGTACAGCAAACCCCTTTTTTACTAAAATTTCAGCTGCTTTCAGAGTTTCTATTGGATCTGGCAACAGATATTTTTTGTCAGGAATTACTTCTAACTTGACAAAATTATTTTCCTCTTGACCAGATAGTTTTGCAAGCTCTCTTCCTAAAATAGCAATTCTGACTGCCTCATCGGAATTAACACAACCAGCTGTATTAGGAAGCATCCAGTATTTTTTCCAGTTAATTTTTTCAAGTAAATTATCTCCGTTCCGCTCATTTTTAATTCTTCTAACAGCGACAGTTATAATTTCTGTCTCAGAATTTGATAAACTTTCTACCATGTCTTGAGTAGATTTGTATTTGCCAGTACCGACCATTAATCTACTGGAAAATTGTTTTCCTCCAATTTGTAAAGGTGTATATTTTTCCATATTTAAAATCCCTTATTTTTTATACCTTTATACGGTTTGTAATTATTTCTTTTTTCTAACTCCTTACTTTTTTTAATTGCGGTTTTGTTTTTTGGATCTATTCCTAAAACTTTTTGATAAGTTGCATATGCTGAGTCGTATTCCAATAAACGCTGTTGTGCTGATGCAAGATTATTTAGAGCTATTGGATATTCTGGAAGAGATTTTATTGCAAAACTATAGTGTTTAATTGCTTTTTTAAATTCATTTTGGGCAGCATAAGAAAAACCTAATGCATTATTAATTATGGCTTTTGCTTCATCAGGTTCATTTTCATAATTCTCAATAGCTTTTAAAAATGTCTTAGTTGCTTCAGAATATAATCGTTTTTTTATCTGAATAGACCCAAATTCAT
Organism: uncultured Prochlorococcus sp.; assembly: GCA_902572915.1. Taxonomy (GTDB): domain Bacteria; phylum Cyanobacteriota; class Cyanobacteriia; order PCC-6307; family Cyanobiaceae; genus Prochlorococcus_A. Next base: position 22,247 of record CACGHR010000003.1, on the reverse strand, counting down.
ATAATTCTGTAGCTTTAGATAGAGAATCTAGACCTTTCTGCTCGAATTTTACTAAATTTAATTCTTCACTTCTTGTTTTTAGAAATTGTCTGAATACAAAAATAGAAATAATTATTAGTACTACAAAAAGAATTATTAAATAAGACTGAAAAGAAGATATTTCCATTATTTAAAATTACTTTTCTAAGATTATATTCTTTTTTCTAATTGCTTAAGGAAGAAACTATTTTTTCAAAACATTTTGGATCGTTTAGTGCTAATTGAGCAAGCATTTTTCTATTAAGGATGATTTCGGAGTTTTTCATGCCATTTATTAACTTGCTATAGTTAGTTCCATTAATTCTTGCTGAAGCATTAATTCTAGAAATCCAAAGTCTTCTGAAATCTCTTTTTCTTCTTCTTCTATCTCTGTAAGCATTGCAAAGAGCTTTCATAACTCTTTGATTTGCTGTTCTGAAAAGATTTTTGTTTCCGCCTCTAAACCCTTTCGCAAGATTTAAGATTTTGTTTCTTCTTTTTCTGGCTATATTGCCTCTTTTTACACGTGCCATGAATCAATTAGGGAAATGGGTTAACTATTTATGCGTATGGAATCATTAATCTTACATTATCAGCATCTTTTTCATCAACTACGGCTTTTGTTGATAGATGTCTTTTTAATTTTGAGCTTTTATGATCAAGTAAATGATTATGGAAAGCTCTTCTTCTCATGAATTTACCCGTTGCAGTAGCTTTAAATCTTTTTGCAGCTGATTTTCGAGTTTTAAGTTTAGACATTTAAGTCAAATGTGTTTAATTAGGATAATCTAAACCTTTATACGCATTGTCGCAAATAAAGTTTTTAATAAATAAGGAAAGTCCGCACTTATGAAACGTAAATTTACTTTTTTAAATTTATTTTTAGGCTGTATTTCTCTTTTAATAATTAACACTAAATTTACTTCTAATTTAGTCGCAGAAGAATTTCCAGAGCTTGAACTGAATACAGAAATTGAAAAGGGAAATTTTTTAATTGGTTTAAAGCAATATCTTGGTGGGGAAAATGATAACTTTTCTAAGGAACAGAATATTAATTTTACAACTGATAAAGGTTTTTTAAACTTGCATTCTTCTAACGGTATCAAATATAGATCAAAGGATATTGATATTTCCTGGAGGGATATAACGATCAAAAATCCAAAAAAAATCGAAAGAATTGTTTTTGGTCCTTTTGCCAGCTATGAATCAGCAAAAAAGCAATCAGAGAAATTAAAAAGTCAAGGATTTGAGACTACTGTTACTTATCCTGAAAATTGGGAAGTATGGATTCCATTTGCAGATAATCTGCCTGAGTTTGAATATAAAAATAAGATTTTCAGAAAAATAAAGAATATTCAAATTACTCCTTTTCTCAGTACTGAGTATGGTTTTGAGAAACTCGAAGGACCTATACACATCTTTGCTGAAGAGGAAATAAAAATAAATGATGTTAATTTTGGCAAAAAATTTTATTTAATACAAGATTCATATGGAACTTGGACATTAATTCAAAAAATTAAGTTTGATGATTATTTGAAAGGTGTTTTGCCATATGAAATTGGATCAAGTTCACCTCTGGAAGCACTCAAGGCACAAGCAGTTATTGCTCGAACTTGGGGAATTTTTAATTCTGACAGATTTAATATGGATAACTATCATTTATGTGTAACTACTCAATGTCAAGTTTATAAGCCTCCTAAAATTAAAAATAAAAAAGTACAAAAAGCTATTGAATCAACTTCAAATTTAATTCTCACATATAAAAATCAACCAATAAATGCTTTTTATCATGGTTCGAATGGAGGTTTATCTGCAAAAGCGAGCGAGTCCTGGCAAATTAGAAATTATCCTTACTTTAATGCAGTTATAGACGGTTCTAAATCAATGAATAAAATTCTCAAACTTCCAATTCTTAGTGATTCTAAATTAAATGATTTTTTAGATTTGGATAAAAAACTGTTTTATGGGAGCAATCATTCTCTTTTTCGTTGGGATAAAAAAATTTCTACACTTTTAATTAAACAAAAATTGATTGAAAACAACTTTATAGGCACTAATGAAAATGTTTTGGATTTAAATGTTGTTGAACGGGGTTCAAGTGGTAGAGTGACAAAATTAGAAATAAAGACTAGTAAATTAGATAATTCTATTCTTTTAGTAAAAGATGATATTAGACGGGTATTAAGTTTTATACCCAGTAATTTATTTACTATTAATAAATTAAGTGATGATTTATGGCTTTTGAGAGGAGGAGGCTTCGGTCATGGTGTAGGTTTATCACAGTCAGGAGCAATTGAAATGGCTGAATTAGGATTCTCTTATGAACAAATATTGAATCATTACTATCAAGATGCAAAACTAAAAAAAATTGGGATATTCTCTCAATGAGAAGTACAGAATTAGCAATTTTTTTATGAGTAATGGTTTTTATAAAAATCGAAGATTGAAGTCGTTCGTATTTCTCAGTGCTTGTTTTTTGGTAACCTTCATTCCTCATTTATACAATATCAGAAGTTTTTTTTACATAATAATAATTCTCTCTTTAGTGACTGCTTTTTACGGTTTAATAGTTATTTCTAGAAATTTCGAAAGGAGCAAAGTTGCAAAGACTTTTACTAGTAGAGTTAAAAATGAAGAGTTACCTGTGTTAGATATTTTAGTCGCAGCTAGAGATGAAGAGAATGTGATAGCAAGATTAGTTGAAAGATTGTTTAATTTGGAATATCCAATAAATAAATTAAATATTTACATAATTGATGATGGCAGTTCTGATAAGACACCTTTAATATTAGATCGATTATCTAGAAAATTTGAAAAGTTAAAAATAGTAAGTCGTTCTCCAAACGCAGGAGGTGGGAAGTCAGGAGCTTTAAATTATGCCTTGAAGTTTACGCATGGTGAATGGTTATTAGTTTTAGATGCTGATGCTCAACTAAAACAGGATTCTTTGAAAAGGTTATTTAGTTTTGTAGAAGAAGGTGATTGGTCTGCAGTTCAATTAAGAAAATCAGTAACAAATTTAAGTAAAAATTTTTTAACTTCATGTCAATCAATGGAGATGGCAATGGACGCAATCTTTCAATATGGCAGATTATCAGTGGCTGGAGTTTCTGAATTAAGGGGTAATGGCCAATTAATTAAAAAAGAGACATTATTGGCATGTGGTTCCTTTAATGAAGACACAGTAACTGATGATCTCGATTTAAGTTTAAGATTATTATTATCAAAATCTAGAATTGGAATCTTATGGGATCCACCAGTCATGGAAGAAGCAGTTGAGAATTTAAATGCTTTATTAGCACAAAGGCAAAGATGGGCAGAAGGTGGCTTACAAAGATTTTTTGATTATGGGGATCAATTAATTAGTAATAAAATTGATTATTTGCAGAAATTTGATTTGACTTATTTCTTCATGTTGCAATATGCATTACCAATTATTTCTATTTTTGATTTAATTTTTAGTATCGCTTTATTAGATTCGCCAATTTACTGGCCTATTTCATTAACGGCTTTTATGTTATCTGGAATTGCTTTTTGGTATGGGTCTTCTTGTAAAAGCGAAGTGCCTGTATTACAAAATGGAAATATTTTGATGATACTTGTATCTGTTTTTTATTTATCACATTGGTTTTTAGTAATACCTTGGGTAACAATAAAAATGTCTATTTTCCCAAAAAAAATTCTTTGGAGAAAGACTCTTCATACTGGTGTTTAATTTATTCATCAAGGTCTATAATTTCTCCATTAAAGAAATTTGCTAAGTTTTTTGAACTGTCATCATAAGTTTCCTCTTTAGATATTTTGCTTTTAGGATTCGTTTTTGTTTCTGTTTTTGTTATTATTTTCAAATTTTTTATTTCATTATTGATTATTTTTGGAGAATTTGTTGAGTTATCTTTAGTTAATTTTTTTGTAGAAAAATTGAGTATTATTTGATCTCCAAATATTTTTTTTACTGTATTTTCAATTATGATTTTTCTGCTTTTTATCATATTTTCCCAGTTTGGAGATAATGCAATTGTGATTTTCCCAGAATCTAAACTTTCAAGTTCTGCTTGTTGTGAAAGTAACATTCTTGTTGATGGCAACTCTAATTTAGAGAGGATTAATTCCCATTTTTCTTTTAAATTTTCTGATCCAGTTTTATTTTGGCTATTTTCAGAATTATTTGTCATACTTTCAGATTCATAATCATTAAAATTTTTTAAATTTTCTTCTTTTTTATCAATTAATTGCTTGGTTCTGATATTTTCTTTGATTGTTGGTTTTTCAATTTTACTAGGAAGATTTTTTTGATTAATTATTTTCTTGTTTTTTATGCTTTCTTCTATCTCTTTAGTAAAGTTATTTTGGCTATTTTCAGAACTATTTATCTCCTGATTGTCAAGAAGGCCAGTTAAATGTATTTCAAGCCATAGCCTTGGATTATCACTTGTTTTGATTTGATATTCAATATTTCTTAGATTATTATGCCAATGAATCACTTTTGATTTATTTATTTTTGTTGAAATTTCATTCAATTCATCTTGAAAATTATCTGGCGTATAATAAAGATCTGAATATTTGTTATTTGTAGTATGTAGAAGTAAATCTCTTGTTATGTTTAGCAGCCCAATAATAATTTGATGAGGTTCGTTTCCAGCATCATATAATTTGTTGCAAGTAATTATTAATAACTCTGGATTATTTTCAATTAATGATTTGATCAGGTTTGTTAATTCACTTTCTGAGACTTCTCCTAGTAAGTTTTTTATATTTCTAACTGTTATGCCTTCGGGTAGAAGATTCAGTTGTTCTAGAAGGCTTTGTGCATCTCTCATTCCTCCATTAGATCTTTTTGCAATTAGTTTTAATGCTTGAATCTCATACTGAATTGATTCTTTATCTGCTATTTCTGATAAATGTTGAATAATGTCGCTAGTACTTATTCTTCTAAAATCAAACTTTTGACATCTACTTTGTATTGTATTTAATACTCTTTCTGGATTTGTTGTTGCAAGTATGAATACAACTCTTGAAGGAGGTTCTTCAATGGTTTTTAGTAAAGCATTTGAAGCTGCTGTTGAAAGCATATGACATTCATCAATTACGTATACTTTCCATCTTGCTTGAGTGGGAGCAAATCTCGCTCTTTCAATAATTTCTCGTATATTTTCAACCCCAGTATTCGATGCTGCATCAATCTCGATAATATCTAGAGCATTCCCATTATTTATTTGTCTACATAACTCACATCTTCCACAAGGATTTACTGTTGGCTGTTCGAATGATTGGCAGTTTAAAGATTTAGCAAAGATTCTCGCACTTGATGTTTTACCAGTACCTCTTGGACCATTAAAAAGATATGCAGGGACAATTTTTTTTGTTAATAGTGCTTGTTTTAGGGTAGTAGATATAAAATTTTGTCCAACAACCGCGTCAAAGTTGTTAGGTCTATATTTTTGATGAAAAGGTTTATGTATATTAGACATTTATACATTAATTTAGAACAAGTCGGATTTAATTAGCAACAATTAAACTCTACTTGTTAAGCTGATTCTTTAATGATTCTTTTTGATCCTGAGGGTAGTTTAACAATTTTCGATGAGAATGAATTATCTACCATTTGTTTTGTAATTGTGAATTCTTTTACATTTTCATCAGAAGGTAAAGTATACATAATATCTAGCATTAGCTGTTCAATTATTGATCTTAATGCTCTTGCACCTGTTTTTCTTTTATATGCTTCATTTGCTATTGCCTCTACAGAATCAGGTTCAAATTTTAATTCAACATTATCCATACTCAATAGCGTTTTAAATTGCTTAACCAGTGCATCTCTTGGTTCAGTTAGGATAGATTCTAAAGTTTCTTTAGTAAGACGATCTAATACAGCACAAACGGGTATTCTCCCAATAAATTCTGGAATTAGCCCATATTTCACTAAATCATCTAACTCTAAATTTTTTAGTGAATCTCGTGGATCTACTGTTTTTTTAGTATCAACTGTATTTTGATCTGAGTTGGTAGTAAATCCTATGGAGTGTTTACCCATACGCTTTTGAACGATATCCTCCAGACCTATAAAAGCGCCTCCGCAAATAAATAAAATTTGACTAGTATCAATTTGAATGCAGTCATTATAGGGATGTTTTCTACCTCCTTGCGGTGGAACATTAGCAATCGTTCCTTCAAGCATTTTTAATAATGCTTGCTGTACTCCCTCTCCAGAAACATCTCTAGTAATTGAGGGATTTTCGCTCTTTCTCGCAATTTTATCTATCTCATCAATATAAATAATTCCTTTTTGGGCTAGCTCTACATTCATTTCAGATTTTTGTAGCAGTCTTAAAAGTATATTTTCAACATCCTCTCCCACATATCCGGCTTCTGTCAAAGTCGTTGCATCAGCTACTGCAAAAGGAACATCTAGGTACTCAGCTAAAGTTTGCGCCAATAATGTTTTGCCGCTTCCAGTTGGTCCAATTAGTAAAATATTTGATTTATGTAATTTCGTGTCTTGTGAATCTTTTGAATTGTTATTTTTACTTTCTTCTTTAACTTTCCAAGCTAATCTTTTATAGTGATTATAAACGGCTACTGATAATATTTTTTTTGCAGATTCTTGCCCAACGACTTGATTATCAAGAAAACTTTTAATTTCTAATGGTTTAGGAATTGAGTTTAATTCTAAAGGAATAGATTTTTTGTGATTATCAGCTGGTAATTTTTTTCTTACTGGCGGAAAGTTGTTTGCATTGGGTTGATTATCAAGTAGTTCTTCATCGAGAATTTCATTGCAAAGATCTATGCATTCATCGCAGATATATACGCCAGGACCAGCTATGAGCTTTCTAACTTGCTCTTGTGATTTTCCACAAAATGAGCATTTAAGATGGGCGTCGAATTTAGCCATCGATTAAAAAATCTAAAGTAAAGGTTTTTAATATTATCTATTTACTAGGATTGCTCATAAATATCGATTCGTCATCATATTCTTAAAAAATAAGTATCGCTTGTCATTTTTTGATAACTTTATCAATCAATCCATATTCAACTGCTTCTGGGGGAGATAAGAAGTAATCTCTTTCTGTATCTTCATTAATTTTTTCTAATGGTTGACCAGTATGTTCTGCTAATAGCGAATTTAATGTCTTCTTAAGAAATAGTATTTCTTTAGCTTGTATTTCAATTTCTACTGCTTGACCTTGCGCACCTCCGAGAGGCTGATGAATCATTATTCTAGAATTAGGTAAGGCTAACCTTTTCCCCTTTGCACCCCCAGAAAGTAGAAATGCACCCATACTTGCAGCTACTCCAAAGCATATTGTCACTACATCAGGGGAAATTTGTTGCATGGTATCGTATATAGCCATACCAGCAGTTACTGAGCCTCCAGGAGAGTTGATATATATTTGTATGTCTTTTTCGGGATCTTCAGCTTCCAGAAATAATAATTGTGCAACAAGAGAGTCAGATACTTGATCATTAATTCCAGTTCCTAAAAAAATTATTCTTTCCCTTAACAGTCTTGAATAAATATCAAAAGCTCTTTCTCCTCTGCCAGATTGCTCTATAACGGTGGGAACAGCGGCACTAGTTTTATTAATGCTTTCATAGGAACTTATTGAGCTTTGGATTAAATGTTTTTTTTCTGAGTTCACAAAATAATTTTCGTCCTATAAGTAATTTAAGGGTTTTTTGTTCAATTAGTAGGAAATTTCATAAATTATTTTTTTTCTTTTTTATTTTGAGTTTTTGAAGTTTTTGTTGGTGTTTTTATGGCTTTGGTAGTTTTGGTAGTTTTAGTCGATTTTGTAGTTTTTTCTTTTACTTCGGAATTTTCTTCAAGCCAAATTATTAATTTTTCTTTGAGCAAATCGTTACTAATTACTTCTTTTAACTTTTTAATATCTATTTGTTTTGAAGATCTAGAGATTGCATCTTCATAATCTTTCATTTTTAAATCAATTTCATCTTTTTCAACTGTTATGTTTTCTTTTTCTGCTAATGCTTTTAGAGCTAAATTTCTTTGAACATTTTTTTCAGCTTGAGGTCTTGTGGATTCTGCTAATGACTTAACTAATTCTGGAGTGAAAGTAGATTTGACATCAAGACCTTGTTGTGCAAATTTTTGAGCGGTTTGTTCAATACTATTCCTAACTTCTATATCAATCATAGATTTTGGAATTTCAGTAACCAATTCGTTTGTTAATGCATCTAATAAAGCTTCAATTATGGTATCTTTTTGAGATTTTTCAAAATTGTCTTTAAGTTGCTTTTCAATATCTTTCTTTAACTCTTTTAATGATTCTTTGTTTCCAGACTGTTTTGCAAAATCGTCATTAAGTTCAGGCAATTCTTTTTCCTTAAGATCTTTGAGATTTACTTCAAAGATTGCGTCTTTGCCTCTTGAATCCTCATGTGAATAATCTTCAGGAAATGTAAGGTTAAGTGTTTTAGTATCGCCAATTTTCATCTTTATGATTCCCTCAACGAAACCGGGAATCATTTTGTTCTTTTCTAACTCAAGATCCATTGATTCACTTGTCCCACCATCAATCTCTTTACCAGAATCTTTATATTTCCCTTTGAAACTAACTACAGCAATATCTCCTAATTTCGCTGCTCTATTTGTTACTGGAATAATATTTGCAAACTGACTTCTAGATTTTTCTAACGCTTCTTCTACTGACTTAGGATCAAACTTTGTTTTTGAGATTTCAACACTTAGTCCTTTGGATTTTTTTAGTTTTAATTCTGGGGCGACATCAGTTTGAAGAGTAACCTTAAGTGATTTTTCAGGACTAAACTTTGCAAGCAAAGATTCAAATCCATCTACTAATTCTGGCTCACTTAGTGGCTCTATAGATTTTATTTTTAATGCTTCTTGCCATGATTTATCAATAATTTTTTCTAAAGCAGAAGCATGTAATTGTGTGATGCCAATTCTTTGAATTAAGACTTGTTTAGGAATTTTACCAAGTCTAAATCCTGGAATTTTAGCCGAACGACTTATAGAACTGATTGTCTCATTCACACACGTTTTGCATGTCTCAGATGGTATTTCTAATTCAAAAGAAATTCTACTTTGAGGTAGAGGAGTTGTTTTGACTATTAATGCTTCTTTAGCCATTTTTTATTTATTACTAAAAGCCGAATCTTAATTATTTCACATTATGTGATTTCCTTGAAAGTTATTTTTTTGATAAAGTAAAAAAAAATAGTAAATCTATTGATAAAATCATTTTAAAGTGTGAGACAATCTCCGTTTTTGCCTAATAGGCCATTAAAAGTTGCTGTTTTAGGATCTTCAGGTGCTGTGGGATCTGAAATCCTCAAAATTCTTGAACAACGTGATTTCCCAATATCAGAATTGGTCTTGCTTTCATCAGAGCGTTCAGAAGGAAAAAAAATTATTTGGAAAGGTGAAGAATTAGTTACAAAAAAAACAACTAATGAAGCATTTCTGAATCTTGATTTAGTTTTAGCTTCAGCCGGTGGAAGTATTTCAAAAAAATGGTTGTCTACCATTATGGAACAAAATGCTTTATTGATAGATAATTCAAGTGCTTTCAGATTAGATAATAATGTGCCTCTTATAGTTCCTGAAGTTAATGCTATTGACGTAATCAATCATGATGGGGTAATAGCGAATCCAAACTGTACTACCATTTTGTTGACATTAGTTTTGGCTCCGTTAAAAAAACTTGCGACTCTTCAAAGAGTTGTTGTCTCAACATATCAATCTGTAAGTGGTGCAGGCCAATTGGCGATGGAGGAACTAAAACTTTTAACTGAACAATATCTTCAGGGTAATCCTCAAAAAAGTGAAGTTTTGCCATACTCACTGGCTTTTAATTTGTTTTTGCATAATTCACCCATGCTTGCAAATAATTACTGCGAAGAAGAGATGAAAATGGTTAATGAGACCAGGAAAATATTAAATATTGCTGATTTAAAGATCTCTGCTACATGTGTTCGAGTTCCTGTACTGAGAGCTCATTCTGAATCGATCAATATTGAATTTGCCAGTGTAGTTGAGCCTAAAGATGCTCTTGAAGAATTAAAAAAATCTCCTGGAATTGAAATTATTGAGGATTATAATAATAATAGATTTCCTATGCCAAATGATGTTATGGGAAGGGATAATGTTGCTGTAGGCAGGATAAGAACTGATATCAGTCAGCCTAATGGATTAGAATTATGGTTATGTGGAGATCAAATAAGAAAAGGAGCAGCTCTTAATGCTGTTCAAATAGCTGAGTTATTAATTTCAAAAAAATGATTATAGATAAAACTGAGTGTAATAATCCATTATTTGGAAGAATATTGACTGCAATGGTTACTCCATTCACTGAAAATGGAGATGTAGATTATGAACTAGCTATAAAACTCTCCAATTATCTTTTTGAGAATGGTTCCGATGGAATTGTATTATGTGGTACTACTGGAGAATCTCCGACTCTTTCATGGGCTGAACAACATGATTTATTTATTGCAGTAAAAGGATCTTTAGATTCAAGCTGTAAAGTAATAGTTGGTACTGGTAGTAACTGCACAAGCGAGGCTGTTGAAGCTACAAAAAAAGCCTACGACTCTGGTGCCGACGGTGCTTTGGTAGTTGTTCCTTATTATAATAAACCACCTCAAGAAGGTCTGTATAAACATTTCAGTTCTATTGCTAATTCTGCAAAGGATTTGCCTCTAATGCTCTACAACATTCCTGGAAGGACAGGATGCAATTTATTACCTGATACTGTGAAGAAACTTATGGATTTCTCAAATATTCTCAGTATTAAAGCTGCTAGCGGTAGAATAGAAGAAGTAACAGAACTAAGAGCTATTTGTGGCTCCGAACTCTCTGTATATAGTGGCGACGATTCATTGTTGCTCCCAATGTTATCTCTAGGTGCTGTAGGAGTAGTAAGTGTTGCTAGTCATTTGGTTGGATTGCAGTTGAAAGAGATGATTTATTCCTTTCAAAGTGGAGAGGTTTCCAATGCGCTAGCTATTCATGAAAAACTTCAGCCTCTTTTCAAAGCACTTTTTATGACTACTAATCCAATCCCAATTAAGGCTGCTTTGGAGCTATCGGGATGGAATGTAGGTAATCCTAGAAGTCCTTTGTCACCATTAACCAATGACATGAAAAAGCAACTATCTTTTATCCTGAAATCCTTATAATAGGGATTATATTTAACTTGATAATTAAATTTAAATAAACCTTATTTGATTACAAGCAGGCCTTCATAAACTTCAAAATTATGCAATCAAGTACAAATTCAACTGTAAATAGATCTACTAATGATTTATCTAGATCTAAAAGTAATACCCCAGCTCTACGAGTAATACCTCTTGGAGGACTACATGAAATAGGAAAAAATACTTGTGTTTTTGAATATGGTGATGAATTGATGCTTGTTGATGCTGGCCTAGCTTTCCCATCTGATGGTATGCATGGGGTAAATATTGTTATGCCTGATACAACTTTTTTAAGGGAAAATCAAAGAAGAATAAAGGGAATGATTGTCACTCACGGTCATGAAGATCATATTGGAGGTATTTCTCATCATCTAAAGCATTTTAATATTCCGATTATCTATGGACCAAGACTGGCAATGTCAATGCTTAGAGGGAAAATGGAGGAAGCAGGGGTATCTGATAGAACAACTATCCAGACAGTAAATCCTAGAGATGTTGTAAAAGTTGGACAACATTTTTCTGTTGAATTTATTAGAAATACCCATTCTATTTGCGATAGTTTCTCTTTAGCAGTTACAACACCTGTTGGCACAATTATTTTCACGGGAGATTTTAAGTTTGATCATATGCCAGTAGATGGAGAGCAATTTGATATTGAAAGAATGGTGCATTACGGAGAGAAGGGTGTTTTATGCATGTTTAGTGATTCGACTAATGCCGAAGTTCCAGGTTTTTGTCCTTCTGAGAAGACTATCTATCCCTCTTTAGAAAAACATATTGCGGAGGCAAAAGAACGAGTTATCCTGACTACTTTTGCTAGTTCTGTTCATAGAGTGACAATGATCTTAGAGTTGGCCATGAAACATGGAAGAAAGGTTGGTTTGTTAGGTAGATCGATGATAAATGTTATTGCTAAGGCGAGAGATATTGGTTATATGAAATGCCCAGATGATTTGTTTGTTCCTATCAAGCAAATTAGAGATTTGCCAGATAGAGAGACCTTATTATTAATGACTGGAAGTCAAGGAGAACCCCTAGCAGCGTTAAGCAGAATATCTCGTGGTGAACATCAGCATGTTCGTCTTAAGACTACTGATACTGTAATATTTTCAGCCAGCCCAATTCCTGGTAATACTATTTCTGTTGTTAATACAATAGACAGATTAATGAAACTCGGAGCAAAGGTTGTTTATGGAAAGGGTGAGAATATTCATGTTTCTGGTCATGGTTTTCAAGAAGATCAAAAGTTAATGTTGGCACTAGCAAAACCTAAGTTTTTTGTTCCTGTTCATGGAGAACATAGAATGCTTGTTTGTCATGGCAAGAGTGCACAAACTATGGGGGTTCCAAAGGACAATATTTTAATTATTGAAAATGGAGATGTAGTTGAGTTAACACCCAATTCTATTCACAAAGGTGATCCTGTGAAAGCTGGTGTTGAACTACTTGATAACTCGCGAAATGGGATAGTAGATGCTCGAGTATTAAAGGAAAGGCAGCAATTAGCTGGGGATGGTGTAGTGACTGTTTTAACTCCTATTAGTACAGATGGGAAAATGGTGGCGCCTCCCAGAGTTAATTTAAGAGGAGTTGTTACTACTGCAGAGCCAAGAAAAATGTCTATGTGGACAGAAAGAGAAATAAGCTGGGTCTTAGAAAATAGATGGAAACAATTATCCAGACAAACTGGGCCGAATAATTTTGAAGTTGATTGGATTGGTGTACAAAGAGAAATTGAAAATGGTTTATCGAGAAGAATGAGAAGAGAATTACAAGTTGAACCACTTATTTTGTGTTTAGTTCAACCTGCTCCAAGCGGAACTCGTGCTTATATTCCAAAGATTAACGAAGAGCAAAATTCTTTCAATAGAAATAGAAATAATAATAATTTCCATAAGAAATCAAAGAATAATCATCCTAATAATTCAAATAACCCAACAAATACCCAAAAAAGTCAAAAAGTTTCACAGAATTCATCAGCTGAGACTACTGCTACAGAAGATTCATTTGAAGGTAGAACAAGAAGAAGAAGATCTGCTGTTACATCTTAACTTTTTTCAAAATTTATATAGTTTTTATTCCAAACAATTTTTAAAAACTCTTGCAAGTTAATTTGACCTTTATTTTTTTCATAAATTGAAGTTGCTAATTTTGTCAGATTTTTTGAACTACATTGCTTTGCAGATATTTCTTTTAAAAATCTATTTAAGATTGTGCACCTCGCTTCAATACACATACTATTTAAGAGAACCCTATTAATACCTTTTACATCTTTACAATATAGGTATGCTAGTTTACTAAGATCATTACGTTCATTATTGTATTTGCTCATTTTTTGGGAAAAATTATTTATCCTTTCAGAACAACCAGGATAGATAACCTCCAAGGTAGGAATAATTTTTTTTCTTACTAAATTTCTTTTTAATTTAAGATCTGAATTTGTGGGATCTTCCCAGACTGGGATTTTCATATCATTACAAAATTTTTTTGTATCTTCTCTACTGAAAATTAATATTGGCCTTATTAAAAAAATTTGATTTTCTAGTAATCTTTTGCTCTCAATATTACTCAGACCGGCAAAATTGCTCCCTCTAGATAAATTTAAGATAAATGTTTCTGCGTTATCACTACTCGTATGACCAGTTAACAAATAAATATTATCTTTTTGTCGGTTTTTATTTAATAAAGTTTTAGCTCTTTCACATAATTTTTTATATCTCCATTCTCGTGCTTTTTCTTCTGAAGAAATATTTTCTTTATTTGCTTGATCAAAAGAGAATGAAATATTTTTATCTTCGCAATAACTTTTTAATTCAAGAGCATATAGTGAGGATTTTTCGTGCCACTGATGATCACCATGCCAAACACTAATAGACCAATTATGAAGTTTTTTTAAGTCATTAATTAGGGTTAATAAGGCCATTGAGTCTTGCCCCCCGGAAACACTTATTAAAATATTCGATCCTTTGGGAATTAATATTTTTTTGGTAAGAATCTCCTTATGAAGTTGATGATGCCATGATGACCAATTTTTCTGAGTTAATTTTTTATCAGACATTTTGTGTTGCTCAGATAATATTTTTTAAAAAATGCACTGTTTTACTAAAACAATGTCACAATCGGGTAATAAATTCATTAAGTAAATGAGTCTGATTAATCTTTTGCCACAAAAAATTAAAGAAGAGTTTAGAAGCAAATCTTTACTCAAAGTTATTTCAGGATTGAATAATTTTGATGTTCAATCTGTGAAAATAATTGTTGAGGCTGCTTCATTAGGAGGTGCAGATCTCGTCGATATTGCTTGTAAACCTGAACTCGTTGATTTAGTACTTAAGAATTCAACACTAACGGTTTGTGTTAGTTCAGTAGTGCCACGATCTTTTCAAGATTCTGTAAAAGCAGGTGCATCATTAATTGAGATAGGAAATTACGATACTTTTTATGAAAAAGGCATTAATTTTTCAGATACAAAAGTTTTAAACATTACAAAAGAGACGAGGGATTTATTGCCTAATGTTCCTTTATCAGTAACTGTTCCTCATACTATGCCTATTGATAAACAAGTTGATCTTGCGGTAAAGCTTGTGGAAGAAGGTGTTGATATTATTCAAACAGAAGGTGGCACCAGTTCTACTCCATACTCTCCAGGAATTAAAGGCTTTTTTGAAAAATCAGTACCAACTCTTGCAGCTACCTATGCTATTCATCAAGAATTTAAGAAACAATCTCTGAAAATACCAATCATGAGTGCTTCTGGATTAAGCCAAGTAACTTGTCCACTAGCAATATCCTCTGGAGCCTCAGCAGTTGGCGTTGGATCTGCAGTTAATAAATTAGATGATTTAATATCAATGATTGCGGTTGTAAGGGGCTTAAAAGAATCTTTGAAAAATTCAATAATTGGAGAAAAAATTTCTTAGTATAGTTACATCCTTTAGTTACTAGCTTGATGAACAACTATAAACTTCAAGCTCCTTATGAACCAAATGGAGATCAACCAGAAGCTATTAAAAAATTAGTTAAAGGCGTTAATACTGGTAAAGAGTTTCAGACTCTTTTAGGCGCTACTGGAACTGGTAAAACATTTACCATTGCTAATGTAATTCAACAAACAGGAAGACCAGCGCTTGTATTAGCCCATAACAAAACGTTAGCTGCACAACTATGCAATGAATTAAGGGAATTTTTTCCGAAAAATGCTGTTGAGTACTTTATTTCTTATTACGATTATTATCAACCTGAAGCTTATGTACCTGTAAGTGATACATACATAGCCAAAACTGCTTCAATTAATGAAGAAATAGATATGCTTAGGCATTCTGCAACACGGTCATTATTTGAAAGAAAAGATGTAATTGTTGTAGCTTCAATAAGTTGTATTTATGGTCTTGGTATACCGAGTGAGTATTTAAAAGCTGCGGTTAAATTTGAAGTTGGAAAATCAATAAATCTACGTTCTTCTTTGAGGTCTCTCGTTGAAAATCAATACACTAGAAATGATATTGAAATTACTAGAGGTAGATTCAGAATTAAGGGTGATGTTTTAGAAATCGGTCCAGCTTATGAAGATAGATTAATAAGAATCGAATTATTTGGTGATGAAGTAGAGGCTATTAGATATGTTGACCCTACTACAGGAGAAATACTTGAAAGTTTGGAACAAGTTAGCGTTTACCCAGCGAAGCATTTTGTGACTCCAAAAGAAAGACTTGAGAGTGCAATAAGTGCAATTAGATGTGAATTAAAAACTCAACTCGATAAATTTACATATGAAGGAAAATTATTAGAGGCTCAACGTCTTGAACAACGCACAAAATATGATTTAGAAATGCTTAAAGAGGTTGGTTATTGTAATGGAGTTGAGAATTATGCTCGTCATTTATCAGGGAGGGAGGAAGGCTCACCGCCAGAATGCTTAATAGATTACTTTCCCAAAGATTGGTTGTTAGTAGTTGATGAGAGTCACGTAACATGTCCTCAACTTCATGCGATGTACAACGGTGATCAATCTAGAAAAAAAGTTTTAATAGATCATGGTTTTAGATTGCCAAGTGCTGCAGATAATAGACCTTTAAAATGTGAAGAGTTTTGGGAAAAATCAAAACAGACATTATTTATAAGTGCAACTCCCGGTCAATGGGAATTAGATCAATGTGATGGTGAATTTATTGAGCAAGTTATAAGACCAACTGGGGTATTAGACCCTGTAATTGATGTAAGACCTAGTGAGGGCCAAATAGAAGATCTGTTATCTGAAATAAGAATTAGAGCCAAAAAGAATCAAAGAGTGCTAGTGACAACACTTACTAAGAGAATGGCCGAAGACCTAACTGATTTTTTATCTGAAAATAAAGTAAGAGTTAGATATTTGCATTCCGAAATTCATTCAATTGAGAGAATTGAAATTATTCAAGATCTTAGAATGGGCGAATATGATGTTCTGGTAGGAGTTAATTTATTAAGAGAAGGACTAGATCTTCCTGAAGTATCCTTAGTCGCCATTTTAGATGCTGATAAAGAAGGTTTCCTGAGGGCAGAAAGGTCATTGATTCAAACAATAGGGAGAGCTGCAAGACATGTTGAAGGTGTTGCCTTGCTTTATGCAGATAACTTCACAGATTCAATGAAAAGAGCAATATCTGAAACTGAAAGAAGAAGAACAATTCAAAAAAAATATAACCAAGTCAATGGTATTACTCCAAAACCTGCAGGCAAAAAAATAGAAAATTCAATATTATCTTTTCTAGAACTTTCCAGAAAATTAGATGCTGGTGGTTTATCTAAAGATTTAATAAATATAGTTAATAACAAAACTGACGCAATTTTTAATTCCAGCGATAATCAATGTCTGCTCGAAGAATTGCCTGATTTAATAGAAAAGTTAGAAATAAAAATGAAAGATGCTGCAAAAGAGTTGAATTTTGAAGAAGCGGCAAATTTGAGGGATAGAATCAAAAAATTAAGACAAAAATTGGCAAGAAATAATTAAAAAGAGCTTATTTTTCTAATTCGAAATGATTGTGAATCGCATTAACTGCTTTGTTACAATCTTTTTCTAAGACAATACATGAAGTCCTAATTTCACTAGTGGCAATCATTTCAATATTGATATTTTGGTCAGCCAATGCTCTAAATATTTTTCCAGCCGTTCCAACTTTAAATGCCATTCCTGCTCCTACAGTACTTACTTTAGCTATAGCAGGGCCATCTTCAATGTATGATCCGGGTAATTTTTTTGTTAAGGCCTCAAAAACTAAGTTAGCATTTTCTCTATCTTGTTTATTCATTGTAAGACTAATATCCTTAGTTTTTAAAGAGGAAATTCTTTCAGACTGCACGATAGTATCGAAAAGTAAATTATTTTCAGCTAAGGCTAAACAAATCGAAGCTGCTACACCTGGACGATCAGGTAGTTTTCGAAAACTTACTTGAACTTGGTTTTTATCTAATGCAATTCCTCTTACTTCAGGTTGATCTTGTTTTTCGTTGATTGGATTAACAAATATTTGTGTATCGGATAACTTGAATTTCTCAGCGACAAATCTAATAGCTTTTGGAATATTATTAATTTCAATTACGCAGCTGACTTTAATTTCACTAGTAGCTATTAACCTGACATTTATATTTGCTTGAGATAAAGTATCAAATAAATCAGCTGCAACACTAGGTCTACCCATAATGCCTGCTCCTTGAATACTTAATTTAGTCATGTTTATTTTTAGATTATATTCTCCTCCTAATTGACTAGTTATGAGTTCGCATTGTTCAGCAGTCTTTTTAACTTCTAATTCACTAACAGTAAATGTAATATCGTTATTATTCCCATCATTTGTAGCTTGTATGATTAAATCTACATTAATACTTGCTTCTGAAAGTTTTTCAAATATTTGTGCAGCAATCCCAGGCCTATCTGGAATATTTGAAAGACTGAATACTGCTTGGTTTTCTAATACTTCAAGACTATTTACTGTTTTTGTTAATTCTAAGCTTCCTCTTTTTAGCTGGAGAGGTTGGATTTGACTTTCTAGGAGAGTCCCACTTGAGTTGCTTTGACTTGATTTGACACATAATTTAATTCCATAATTGCGAGCAATTTCTACTGCCCTTGGATGTAGAACTGAAGCACCGACACTTGCAAGTTCAAGCATTTCCTCACAGCTAATTTCATCTAAGAGTTTTGCATTAGGAACAATTCTTGGATCAGTAGTAAGAACTCCTGGAACGTCTGTATAAATTTCGCAAGTGTCAGCTCCTAAAGCTGTTGATAAAGCTACTGCGGAAGTATCTGAACCACCTCTGCCCAAAGTTGTAATTTCCATTGAACCCGTATGGCTTAATGTTGTTCCTTGAAATCCAGCAACTACAACTACAAAACCCTGATTTATATAATTTTGAATTCTTTCTGTTCTAATATCCAGAATTCTCGCTTTCCCATGAATTGATTCAGTAATAATTCCAACTTGGCTACCGGTCATTGAAATTGCAGGTATTCCGTATTCGTTTAATGCCATTGAGAGTAGAGCTATGGTTACTTGCTCTCCAGTTGAGAGAAGCATATCCAATTCTCTTCGATTAGGATTTTTACAAATTGATTCCGCTAAACAATTTAAATCATCTGTAGTTTGCCCCATTGCAGAGACAACTACGACAATTTCATTTCCTGCTTCTTTACTTTGACAAATGCTACTTGCAATATTTTTAATTTTTTTAATATTACCGACAGAAGTACCGCCAAATTTTTTTACTAGTAAAGCCATATTTAAATCATAATCTAAATTTTTAAACTTATAATTTGGTTAACTTAAATTAATTAATTTCTCTGTAAAAACATTGATAGGATTATTACCTTGTTTTAGTAATGATTCAATATCTAATAAGTTACTCATTAAATTAATTAAATATTCTTGCGATACATTTTTGACTTTTCTTCGAATAAAAAAAATTCTTTTTGGATTAGCAATGCCTGCAAGATTACAAATCTTTTCTGAATTATCGTTTCCTGAATTAACTGCTAACTTTATAATGGTATGAATTCTTATCTGACTAATTAAACCTGCATTTAGTCTTAAAGCAGGTTCTCCTTTCTGTAAGGAATAGTTTATTTCAATGAGGCTTTCATTAATATTTTTTTGTAGGAGAAGATCAATGATTTTGAAAATATTGGATTGATGATCACTAAATATTTTTTTTACATCAATACTTTTAAGAAAAAGTTGTGAATTCGAATCACTTGATACTGCAGAGAGGTATGTTTTTGCTTTGGCTAATTCATTTATTAGTTTAAAGGTGTCATTACCAACTGAATCAATAATTAATTCAGCTGCATTTTTATCAATTTTGATATTCATTTCATTTGCTGTATCTTCTAAAAATCTTTTTTGTCCCTCATAGTCCCAGATCTCTGGTAAAGAAAATGACTTTTCTTTAGCTAAATTATTTTTGATAAGTTTTTGTAAAAATTTAGTACTCTTTAGTCTTGAGTCTGGTTTTTTTGTATTTTGCAAAATGAAATAAGTATTTTGAGGTATATTGTCATGAATTTTTTCAAATTTAGTTCTTAGATCTTCATTTTTGACAGTAAAAATGGGATTATTTTTCAATGTAACTATTCTGTATCCATCTCCAAAAGGAGGTGTAAGAACTTCATCAAAAGCTTTATTGACTTGTTCATCATCATCTCCATTTAAATTAGTTACGTTTATTTCTTTCCATTCTTTGGATACTTCCTTATCAATTAATTTTTGAATAAATGTATTTTGAGCATTTAGATCATTACCCCATAATATTTGTATTGGCATAATAGCTCAATAAAAATCATATATTAACTATGATTACTTTTAACACAAATTAAATTTAATGGTAATAGATCATCCAATTTTTTTGGAAAGCATCAGATTCATACGATCTCGTTTAGAAGCCAATGATCTAAATTATTTGGAAAAAAAAGTTTTAGAGAGATTAGTCCATACTTCAGGAGATTTTACAGTTCAAAATCTTGTAAATTTTAGTGAAGGTGCTTGTGAAAAGGGTCTTCAGGCACTTAAAAATGGTGCTCCTATTTTAACTGATACCGATATGGCAGCAGCAGCAATAAAATCCATGGCAGAAAATACCACTAGGAATAAAGTATTCACCGCTAAAATGTGGCTTGGAAAAAATAATCACACAAACTTAACTAAAACTGCATATGGCTTAAGTGAAGGTTGGAAGGAGTTATCCGCTATAAATTCTGAAAGCAAATCTCCTATTGTAGTTATTGGCAGTTCGCCTACAGCGTTAACTTATTTACTTGATATTTTAGAAAATTCAAGAGATTTACCTAGTTTAATTATCGGAATGCCTGTTGGATTTATTGGAGTAGAAAATAGCAAAAACAAACTGATTTCCACCGATCTTCCCAGAATTGTTTTGAATTCAACTAGAGGAGGTGCTGCCATGGCAGCTGCTGCGGTTAACGCCTTATTGAGGGAAACAATTTAAAAAGTATTTATTTTATAAAAATGTCAAAAATCTACTTAATATCATAATTTAATTTGTTATTTTCTTCTAAAGAATTTAAAACTGATTTTGCTTTTTCTATAACTTCTTTTGGAACTCCTGCTAATTTAGCTGCTTCTATGCCATAGCTTTTGTTTGAGCCCCCTTTAACAATCCTGTGGCTAAAGATTAGCTGATCGTTATTTTGTTCTACTAAAACTTGAAAATTTTGTATATTCTTATTTGAATTTTTTAAATAATTCAGCTCATGATAGTGCGTAGCAAAAATAGTATTACATTGTATTTTTTTTGCAAGATATTCACTTACTGACCAAGCTATTGAAAGTCCATCAAAAGTAGATGTCCCTCTGCCTATCTCATCAAGTAAAACTAGTGAGCTAGAAGTTGCCTGATTTAGAATTGATGCAGTTTCAGACATTTCTACCATAAATGTTGATTGTCCAGATGATTGATCATCAACTGCCCCAATTCTTGTAAAGATCCTATCTGCAATCTTGATTTCAGCATTATTAGCAGGAACAAAGCTACCAATTTGTGTGAGAATTTGTATTAAACCAAGTTGTCTTATAAAGCAACTTTTTCCGCTTGCATTGGGACCCGTTAATATAATTAATTTTTGATTTTCCTCAAAAGAAATATCGTTTGCTACAAACTTTTTATTACTTAACAATTGCTCTACAATTGGATTTCTTCCTGCGATAATTTTTGTACTATTTTTTGTCATTGAATCATTTATTGGTATTAATGAAGGTTTTGTAAAATTGTTTTCTACTGCAGTAATTGATAAACCAAGTAGTGCATCAAGAGATGCTATGGATTTTGCGATTGATCTTATTTGTTTTGTTTTTTCAGCAACTATATTTCTTAATTCGCAGAAAATTTCATATTCTTTTGATGAAGCTCTACTTCTTATTTGGAAAATCTTATTTTCTTTATTTTTAATTTCTGAAGTGATATACCTTTCTTCATTAGTAAGTGTTTGCCTTTTGATCCAATGTTGTGGAGCTAAATTAACTTTTGACTTATTTATAGAAATGTAATATCCAAAATTTTTATGAAATTGAATTTTTAGGTTTGAAATTTTGCTAATTTTCCTTTCCTTTAATTCCTCTTTATTTAGCCACTCAGAGTAATCATCCATTAAATTGCGTAAGCCATCTAATATATTGTCAACACCATCGTGGATCATGCCTCCTTCACTAATATTTAGAGGAGGATTTTCTATTAGTTTAAAACTTATAGTATCAGCTAATTCTAAGAGTCCTTCATCAATATTTTTTAATTGATCAGTCCAATCTGGGAGATCATATTTAAATAATTCAATTATGGATTTTAGTCTAGGCAATTTTTTTAAACCTTCAGCTATTGCAATTAAGTCTCTGGGACTTGCATGACCTGCACAAGCTCTACCTGCCAGTCTTTCTAAATCCCCCATTGCTCTAAGTAAATTTTGAGTATCTGTACGTAATTTTTTAGATTCAAGAAAGTTTGTAATTATATTTTGTCTTTTATAAATTTCATTAACGTTTAATAGTGGTGAATCTATC
>CACGHR010000002.1 GCA_902572915.1 uncultured Prochlorococcus sp. | reverse complement strand
ACCTTCAGCAGAAAATAAATCATCAAACCTACTTGTCAAAGCATTATTTCGATATTTTTCGTAAGAAAATGATTCTTGAATTTCCTTTAACCTGGTTAATCTAACTTTGGAACTATAGCCAAGTTTAATTAGGCTTATTATTGCCAAGAGCGAAAAGCAAAGTTTTATGAATAAAAAAACTAGAGATAAAAAATATTCTTGGTCTTGCTGATTTATTTTAAATGCAGTCCCAACATATTTTTTGTAAAAAATACTATTTTTATAAAAAGATTTTGACAAATTTAGTGTTTGGTATATTTACTGAATAAGTCAATTCAGTCTTGTTATATTATTACCTTAAAAACATATATTTTCTAATAGTTTTTTAGTTTCTTCCTAAACTAATTCCTAGCCTTAATGCTAAAACTCCTGCATGCATAACTACTATTAGGCTTAGTGCAATTAAATTTATTGTTTGAGTTGGCTCCATGATTAAAAGAATATTTTCTATATTCTCCACCTAAAAGAGGTGATTTGACACACTATTACAAAATGATGTTACGTAATTAATAAATTTAAAGAAAAAATTTATTGAAAATTATTATGTGTAGACCTACAAAATTAATTTTGGGAATAGAAAATCAAGCTTTAATTTTTTCAACAAATAATTTACCTGGATTTGACCAAATGGCTTTAGATTTAAATTCTTTAGATCAGACAATTTCTAATCCTGAAATAATTTTCACATTGAGGTTCTATTATTGGGATGGGGATTGGCTATCAATTGGCTATCATCAAAAGGAAATTCCTCCACATTGGGAAAAGTTATTGTTTAATAAGGAAATTAAAATTGTTAGACGTCCATCTGGAGGGGGAGCTGTTTTGCACTCAGGGGGCATTACATATGCATTAACATTTAAAAAAAGCCATTATAAAATCCTAAGTTATGAAATGGTTAACAAGTGGTTAATTAAAAGTTTTAGAAAATTAGGTCTAAAGTTACAAAATGGCAATTTACCTAAATCAAATATAAAAACTAATTGTTTTGGGACTTCATTAATTTCTGATTTAGTTGATGAGAATGGTTTCAAAAGGATAGGAAGTGCACAATATCGTAAAAAAGGGGCATTCCTTCAACATGGAGAGATTCAAACAAATCCTTCTAAGGAATTATGGTACAAATTATTTAAAGAAGAAGCTCCACCGAAAATAAATCTAGACCTCACAAATGATGAAATAGTTAAACATTTAAGAAATTCATTCCTAGAGAATAAATCTAATCTAAGGATCAAAAATGTTGCGATAGAAAAAGATATTGAAAAATATTCATAGCACAAATTCTTAAAGATCTCCTTTCTGCTTCATTGAATTAACTATTTTTTGTAATTGAATTCCCAAAGGATACTGATTTTTATTATTTAATTTGTTGATAATCTCTGAAGGTAAATGTAAACCTAGTCTGTTCAATACAAAGTAACCAATTTTGTACCTATCAATTATCCCTAGAGGGATATCTGCAGAATTGAGCACTAATAAAATACCTTCACTACTTTCTTCAAGTTTTTCTATCGTTTGCCACAATTTGTCATTACCTTGAACAGTTGCAAAACTATTTATTGGTTTCTTAAAATCTCCAACAAAATTACGTTCCCATTTTTTTATCGAGACAGTTTTTAAAATATTCTCGTCAACAAAACCGGTCCATCTTCCATTATTTGCAACAAAAAAAAATTTATCTGCTGCATCTTTTTTGTTTTTTATTAATGTATTAAAATCTGAAAAATTTAAATCGAATTCAATTCTTCTCAATGGCTTTAATTTAAGCTCAGAAACCTTACTAAATTTAAGTATGTTTTCAATTTTGAAAAACTGACTTTCTGATTTTGAAAAATTAATTCCAAACAAACCTAAAAAAGAAAGAATGAAACCAAAGTAAATTTTAAATCTAAACAAACAAAATATCCCAAATATTAGAGCTAAAAAAGAAAAGGATAAATTTACTTTATTGAGAAAATTTCTTCCCTTATTTTTACTTCCTGAGAAATGCCAAATAATACTTTTTAATAAATTTCCTCCATCTAAAGAACCAACTGGAATTAAATTTAAGAAGCCTAAGAATACATTTAATATACCTACTCTAGAAATTATATTAATGGCTATTAGTTCTTGAGATGGACTGTAATTACTAATTAAAAGTAGAATAGATGCGGTAACAAAACATAAAAGAGGTCTAACAATCGAGATTTTTATATTACCTAAAGCAGTTTGACAATACTTATCTATTTGCAAAATTGCTCCAAGGAAATAAAAAGTGATTTTTTTTATCTTTACACCCTGATTTAAAGAAACAAGGGTATGAAAAACCTCATGAAAAATAATTGAAGATAATAAAAAAAAAGAAGTTAAAAATCCAATAATCCAAGCTTCTTTAGCATTGTAGATATCACCTGAGGTTAAATTAACCTGATTACTTATACTCCAAGAGAATAAGAATAGAATGGCAAACCAATAAGGATGAATTTTGAAGGGAATTCCCCATATTTTAAAAATTTGCCAACTTCTCAAAAATAATCTCCGCTATATTTATCAATAATAATAATTTTACATACAGGATAGTGATATGCCCAAGACTAATACTTTAGTTAAGATTTGTGGACTTACGTCCGAAGAACAAGCTCTTGAAGTCGCCAAATTAGGAGCAAATGCAATCGGCATAATTTCAGTTGAAGATTCTCCAAGATATATCTCAGCTAAAATCAAGAAAAAAATCTTTAAAACCTTAAAAAGTTTTTATCCACACGTTGAGAGGGTATCTGTTGTACAAAATTGTCCTATAGATTTAATTATTAAAAATTTCTTAGGCAACCCTAGTGAAACTATCATTCAATTACATGGAGATGAAGATATTAATTACTGCAAAAAAATAAGGGAAAGAATTCCAAATATTGGCCTATGGAAGGCTTTCAGAATAAAAACAGAAAAGGACTTGGATAAAATAAAACCTTTTGAGAATTTTGTAGATGCGATACTACTCGATTCTTGGAATAAAGAAACTTATGGAGGTTCAGGCAAAAAAATTAAATCTTCTTATCTAAAAAATCTGCAATTTAGCAAACCTTGGTGGTTAGCAGGTGGAATATCAATTGAATGGATTGATGAAATTTTGACTGATATTAGACCAGATGGCATAGACATTTCAAGCAGTATTGAAGTGTGTCCAGGTTTAAAAGATCTTAAAAAAACTGAGAACCTTATAAAGCTTTTAAATAAAAATTAGTAATTATTTGTAGCAGATTGCTGTTTCACAAGTTCAAAAAATTCTTGTTTTAAACTTAAATCATGTCTAAAGTCACCTCTTACTACAGAGTTAATCATACTAGTATTTGGTTCTTTGACTCCCCTCCATTTCATACAATAATGTTGGGCCTTCACAATAATTCCCAAGCCTTTAGGTTCACACAATTTTTCAATTTCATCTGCAAGTATCATTACAGCTTCTTCTTGAATATGAGGCCTTGAGAAAACCCAATCAGCAACTCTCGCAAATTTTGAGAGCCCAATAACCTTTTGCCCAGGTTTAATACCTATCCAACACTCTCCAAGGATTGGAACTAAATGATGTGAACATGCAGATCTGACAGAAATAGGGCCTACAGTATAAATTTCATCAAGATTCTTATCATTTGGGAAACTTGTAACTTTCGGCTGTTCATGATATCGCCCTTTAAAAACTTCATTTAGATACATCTTTGAAACTCTTTCAGCAGTCTCAAGAGTATTATGATCATTTTCAATATCTATTACTAATGACTTAAGCAAGTCTTTTACTCTTGAGGCAACTTCTTTTTCCAGGATTTCTAATTCCCCAGGATTTATAAAATCTGCAATATTATCATTTGCACTAAATCTTATTCCGGCATTTTTAATTCTGTCTCTGATAATTTCAGAGATTAGTTTATTAGTAATCTGGTCATCAAAGTTTCTAATATTATCGTTGGGTAAAGTAGAGGTCATAAAATTTTAAACAGAAAATTGTATGCAACTTAATTAACTGTATCTTCTTAAAGCTTAATTGCTAATACACTATATCACATTCTCTTGTTCAATCGGGTTCGAATAGTCCTAAAAAAAATCACTTTCTAAAGATTAAAACGAGAAAAAGAATGTTTAAAAAGCTCCTCCAGAAGGCATCAAAGTCAAGTCTTCAATCAATTGTGATTCTGGTTGTTGAGCCATATAAAGAATGGTATTTGATACATCATTTGCCGAAAGCATGGATGTTCTATCAAAATCAGAATTGATTGATTCAGAATCCCAAAGAGGAGTATTTACTGAACCTAAAGTTATTGTGCATGCTCGAATTGAATTAGATCTCTCCTCCTCCCTCAAGCATTTAGTAAACATGGTTAGAGCAGATTTTGAAATACAATATGCTCCCCATTGAGGGAATGCATTATAAGACGCATGACTACTAACATTGATAACTAAACCACCATTTTTTCTCATCTGAGGAATTATTGAACTGCAAATTTGAAAAACGCTTGTGAGGTTTATTTGGATAGTTTGTTCCCATTGCTCCAAATCCATTCCAACTAAGGGGCCATTAAATGCGCAACCGGCATTATTTATCAAAACTGTGGGGCACCCATATTTCTCAATTGTTTTTTTGACACAATGCTCTATTTCTATAGGATTAGATAAATCACATTTAACTAGGCTAATTTTTGAATTGGTATTCATAAGTTCACTTTTTAATTTCTCCATTAAAACCATGTTTCTGGAAAGTAAAATCAAATCCCATCCAGCATTAGCAAAAGTGATTGCGGTAGATCTACCAATACCCTTAGTAGCGCCTGTTATAAAAGCCAGTTTCAATTTATTCAGTTTTTTGTGGAATTTCACTATAAATCTCTTCAATATTATTTGCTTCGATAAATTTACCTAAAACTCTAAACTTTTTATATCTCTCTTCAAGGAGTTCGTCTTTAGTCATTTGAAGTAAAGTGTTAAGGTGTTTTTCAATTGCCTCTTTTAGTGTATTACCAGCTTCTAAAGGAGCCCAATTGTTCCCACCAGAAGGCTCTGGCAACACTTCATCTATTACCCCCAATTTAAGTAAATCTTTACCTGTAATTTTAAGTGCTGATGCAGCTTCTGGCGCTTTTGCAGCATCTCTCCACAAGATTGATGCACACGCCTCTGGACTGGCAACTGTGTAAACACTGTGTTCAAACATTATTAACCTATCAGCGACGCCTATCCCAAGCGCGCCTCCAGAACCGCCTTCTCCAATAACAGTAGCCACTATAGGTACTTTCAATCCAAACATTTCCCTTAAGTTTCTTGCTATCGCTTCTCCTTGCCCCTGTTCTTCAGCGGTTAAACCTGCATAGGCTCCAGGAGTATCAATAAATGTAAGAATGGGCAAAGAAAATCTATCAGCATGCTGCATTAATCTAAGTGCTTTTCTATAACCTCCTGGCTTTGCCATCCCAAAATTTCTTACTACATTTTCTTTTGTATCTCTTCCTTTCTGATGCCCTAACATTAACACTGATCTATTATTTATTGACCCAATCCCACCAATTAGCGCCTTGTCGTCACCTCCATTTCTGTCCCCATGCAATTCGATCCAGTCATCACAAAACATTTGAACAAAGTCCAAAGTGCTTGGTCTTTGAGGATGTCTGGCTACCTGAATCTTTTGTGCAGGCGTAAGTGATTTAAATATCTCTTCTCTTCTCCTAGCAGCTAAGGTTTCAAGCTGTAGAAGCTGTTGACTAACATCTACTTCTGAATCTCGAGCTAATTCTTTAATTTGCTCTATTTGTTTCTCAAGTTCAACAAGAGGCTTTTCAAAATCAAGGAGGTAACGTTTAGCCATAATTTAAACTGTTAATACTTTAGGCTGCTTATCCAGTCCAATCGCAGAAAAACCATGTTTTAGAGAAGCTGCTCCTATAAATTCCATCTTTTCAAGAGAAATATTATTTCTTCCCCAACTAAAATTGGTATGACATTTTTCAAACTCTAAAATCATGGCTTCTGCAAAGCAAGCAAACATTTCTCTCTGAGGGTTCTGCATCTCTGCAAGTTCCATCATATTCCAGCCAATATCATTGAAGAACTCTACTATGCCTCCCTTTAAAACATGAATATTTTCACCTTGAAATTTTTCATCAAGATTTTTGGGGTATCCACCATCAATCATTAAACATGGTTTTTTTAAGTTATCAGTATCAATTTCAATAGTTTTAGGCATACTTGCAACCCAAACAACAATATCCGCTTTAGGCAATGCTTCATCTAAACTTTTTATAATCCCACCATGTAATTCTTTTTGTAACAAAGCCAGTGGTTCTTGTTGCCTAGCCACCATAAGAAGTTCTGAAATACCAGTTTTGTTGACAAGCCATCTACAGACAGCACTTCCAATATCACCTGTAGCACCAATTACCGCAACAGTTGCATTTTTAAGGTCTATGCCAATGCGAGGAGCATTTATTTCAAGTTGTCTACAAATAACCCAAGCGGTATGAGTATTACCAGTAGTAAACCTTTCCCACTCTAATGAAGTATTTCTGATTTGTTTATGCTGAAGAAGATTAAAATTTTCAAAGATAATAGAAGTAAATCCCCCTAGAGCCGTAATGTTAATCCCTTTTTTCTGAGCTAGTTCCATAGCATTTAATACTTTTCTTCTTGCCGTTTTAAACCTAGAAAGCATTTCAGGAACAAAGCAAGAATCTATGTAAGAACCTTCAATAGATATACCAGTAGCGCTCTTAACTTCTACATTTTCAACCAACTGTGGAGGAGCTGTACACCAAACATCCAAATCACCATCGGCAATATGATCAAAGCCTAACATCGAGGCTTTTCTTTTTGCATCTTCAAAACTGGTTGAGTGACCTATTAACCCAAACATTTAAAACTTATTAATGGTTTCTATACGATCTTATGAACAATAGCACAGTGGTAACTACTTAAATAGAAATGATTAATTATTAAAATGCTTAATTAGGTAGTAATAAAATCAAACAATTGCAGCCATTGCCATTCTGGCAATTTCTCTATTATCTAAACCTATTTCCAAAAGGGTATCTTGATAAGCAATCATGAATTCTTCCATTAATTCTTCCTTGTCCATAGCTAAAACTGATGCATCTTCTGCTACTTCATCTAACATCTTTTTGATCAAGGGGAGATTAACCTTATTAGCTTCCATTAATTCCTCCTTACAAGTAGATAAATTCTCTTTAAGCCACTCTTGACCATAATTTAAGTGGAGATATTCATCCTTAACTACTCCTTGTGTGATTTTTTTTGCGAAAGGATCTGCAACTCGTATGTAGACGTGATAGGCGGAGATAGCAAATGCCTCAATTAAAATAGCTTGAATTAAAAGACATGTTGTCAAATTTCCTTTTTCTAAAGCGATTTGAAAATTACCATGTAATTTAGAAAAGAATTTTTTAGCGAATACCATATCAGCTTCAACACCTAAGTTTCTTCCACATGCAGTAAACCCTCTTTTATGTTTAAGCTCCATTTTCGCCAATTTTGTTAACTCTTCTTGCTCATTTGGTATTAGTGTAGCTATTGAAATGTAATTATCATGAGCCTCTTGCTCCCCCTCTATAACAATTGCGTTTATTCTGCTATAAGCATCTTTATAAGAATCAGTTGTAAAATCAGGTAGATTTAATGAATTTTCATCAGCAGATTCTTTAGTATTGTTTTTATTGGATTCTAGAGTTTGCATGGCAGTAATCTTTAGCTCATTATGCATGAATATTACATGATTATAGTGAGTTTATTTAAATATCATGAAAATAGTTTCAAATGTTAAAGCCCAATTCTTTTAAATTAATTTAATTACAATCTAATTTGGCCAATCCGATTGCATCAGATTCATTATCAATTTGAACCAATGATTAATCAATAATTCCTTTAAATTTTTTCCTAAAGACTCATTTGCTCCTCTGCTATCCCCTATTACACCTGATTTACTAAAGTCTTCCGTAAGCCAAGCAATAGGCGCATTGCCCTCTAGACTCCAACCTTCTGGGATTTGTCCTTTAATGCCATCATTTGGGCGTTCATCTCCTACTAATTCTGGTTTTAAAGCGAGCATCAAACTTGTTTCAGCTAGAGAAGCATGAAGGCCATCTTCGATCTCAGTTTTTGTTAACAATTCACTTAATCCATTAACACCACTCCATAAGAAACAAGGGAAAACTGCAATCCCAGGAGCAAAATCTCTTAGCTCTCTTGCCGCTGTGTTTAGAAGTGAAATTTGACCTCCATGTCCATTAATCAATATTAATCTTTTAAAACCCATTTCAGATAATTGACCTCCGACTTCCTTAATCATTGAGGTTATTAAATTTGAGGAAAGTGAAATTGTCCCGGCAAAACCCTTATGTTCTGGAGAAAAACCAATATATTGAGTTGGAAGTTTTTTTAATGGAATATCGGAAGAGAATAATTTAAAAACTTCGCCAATGATTTCATCTACAAAAATACTATCTGTAGCAAGAGGCAAATGCGGCCCATGTTGCTCAACTGCGCCGAATGGCCAAATCACTGTTGATCTTTTGTCTTTTGCAATACTCTCAATTTCTTGCCAATTTAAATATTCAAATTTATTAGGTATTGGTTTAAAGTTCATTAAATTTAATTTAGAGTACTAACATTTAGAGTATGTTAATAATTAATTATTCTTATTTTACCTACGATGGGAGTCAGTAATAAAAATGCCCAAGATAATTTCCAAACAGAGGGCAATAAAAAAGATTTTAAAAAACCTCTTCAGGTACTTCACATAAGCAAGAAAGATAATCAAAAGAAATCTCAAGAAATACAAAATGAGCAACCCAATCCGCAAGAAGAGATTAAAAAAGAAAATATCGCAATCAAACCTCAAATAACTAAAGATCAATCAGTAAAAGAAATTAAGGACAATAATGAAAACACTAATACTTTTGATTTTTCTCAACAGGACTTAAATAGACCACTTAATTTTTCTGAGAAAAACACAGAATTTCAATTAGAAAGAACAGTTGATGAATTCGATTTTGATGAAAGTGCTTTTCTGGAGGCTTTAAATGCGAATGAGCCAATTGGGGCCACAGGAGAAACAATTACTGGGAAGGTTATAGCAATCGAAAGTGATGGACTATATGTTGATATTGGTGGAAAAGCACCTGGTTATATGCCCAAAAAAGAATGTGGGTTGGGTGTCATAACTAACTTTAAAGAAAAGTTTTCTATAGGCCTTGAAATGGAAGTTTTGGTTATCAAAGAACAAAATGCTGATGGAATGGTAACAGTAAGTGCTCGGGCATTAATTCTCAGGCAAAGTTGGGAGAAAGTATCAAGTTCCTCAAAAAATGGAGAATTAATTAACGTTTTAATTAATGGATTTAACAGAGGTGGGCTTACTTGTGATGTAGATGGATTGAGAGGATTCATCCCAAGATCCCAACTTGAAGATGGTCAAGATTATCAATCTTTTGTTGGCAAGACTCTAAAAGTAGCATTTCTTGAGGTAAATCCAGAATCCAGAAAACTAGTTCTCTCTGAAAAGAAAGCATCATTAGTCTCTAAACTTACAAGTCTAGAATTAGGTCAATTAATTGAAGGTGAAGTTTTAGCTGTGAAACCTTATGGCTTCTTTATTGATTTAGGAGGAGCTAGTGGACTTCTTCATCAATCCTCACTAACAAATGGATCGATTCGTTCTTTAAGAGAAGTTTTTAGAGAAGGAGAAATTATAAAAGCCTTAATATCTGAAATTGACTTAGAGAAAGGGCGCATTGGTCTCAACACAGCACTTCTAGAAAACTCTGCGGGAGAATTAATTATTGATAAGCAAAAAGTTATGCAAGAAGCCACAGAGAGAGCTCTAAAAACAAAAGCACTCTTCGATAAAAAAGAAAAAGATACATGAAACCTACTAATAGAACAGAACCAAGTCTTGAATTAAAAATTTCAGATTGGGAATTAGACTTTTACTCAAGACCAATTATTGAATCAAATGGAAAAAAAAGGTGGGAATTAATTATTTGCTCTACAAGAAGTTATAAGACAGAAGATATTTTTCTTTGGAATAAAAAATGTCCTGCCAATAAAGTTAATTCAGTATGGCTTACAGAGGCACTAAATGAAGCCATAAGTGAAGCGAAAAAACAAGGGTGGACGAAACCTCCAATAGTTCGATTCTGGAGGTCATCAATGAAATCGATAATTAAGAAATCTCTGGAGGCCGTAAGTATTGAGGCTCTTGTAAGTAGGAGAACTTACAATTTATTTGATAGAATCGAATTTCTTGAAAAAGAGATTTATCCAAAGGAAAAAGGTTATGTAAGAGGTGTATTAGCTCCTACCTTTACTTCTAAAATGGAAAACCCCCCTCAACCTCTTCCAGAAGCCGTTAGGGGCGATGCTTTAACTGTATCCGAAATATCAATTGGCGAATTAAAATCAGCAGAAAATTGGCCTATGGAATTTGGAGATATTTTCCCAATTAAGCAAGAATTAGATGATAATTACTTAGTTCCGGGATTAAGACTTTTTAGCAAAGATAGATCTTTAGCACTTTCTGCATGGTTCAGTTGTTTAGAACCTATTAAATTAGTCATCAATAAGAACCAACTCATACTTGAAGCTTCAGAAGACGATAAGTGGCTGGTAACAGATTTACCAGAAAAAGATGCAAACATTTTGAGTAGAAAGTTTTTAGAGAATAAAAAAAATTCTTTTGGTTATCAATTTATTTCCATACAATCAACGCCATACATCGAAAAATTTGCAGGATTCTGGATCTTGAAAGATATTGAATTAATTTCATAAATTCACTTTAGGAGCAGGAACTATTCCTTACAAAGAAATCTATTTCTCAAAAACTGAAATTTTTATTCAAAACAAAAAATTTGAATATTATACATCTCCTATCCTAAGTCAAAATAATTTCAAACATGCATACTTTACGAATTCTAGCTCTGAGAAATTTCTTCAATTATTAGGGAATTACTTTAACGAAAATTACATAAATTGTGTTTCCAATCAAATTCACAGTAGTATCTTGGCTTTTGGATCAGATTCGCAAGAAGGGAATAAGACTGATGCAGATGGTCTTTTTGGTAATCAATTCAATCAAAACTTATGGGTTTACACAGCTGATTGCATGCCTATATTTTTTGCAGATAAAAGGACAAGAAATGTAGCAGCTTTGCATTGTGGAAGGAAAGGTTTAGAAAAAAAAATAATAAAAAATCTGGTTAAAATTTTCGATAATTTTGGGACATCTAGAGATGACTTACTTGTTGCAATAGGTCCAGCGATTTCTATGGAACATTATCTAGTTGATAAAATGACACTCAAAGAATTTTATAGAAAGGCCGAAAACAAAAACATTACGGCCAATTTAACTAAAACTGAAAAAAATCTTTGTTTTAGTAATTCAAATCACTTCAAAGAGCAAAACTTAAATCAAATTGATCTTAAAAGATCTGCATATAGACAACTTTTAAATGAGAATATCCCAAATATAAATATAGACATCTCAAATTTATGCACATACAAATTAAAAAATGAATTTAATTCCTGGAGAAGAAACAAAACAATCTCCAGGCAATGGAATTTTATTTGCTCACAGAGATAATTAACTTGGACAAATTTCACTGGTTAAGTCTTTAGCGACTAATAATTCAGTCATTTCTTTAGTACCTTCAATATTAAAAACTTTGGCTAACAAAACATTATCATTGAAACCAAAAGGTTTTATTTTTACTTTGCTTCCTCTTGAAAATTCACTCTTAAGTAAATTTGTTGCTTCTAGCTCATCTTTTTCATTTACATCTACGCAAAATAATCTAATCGTTAAATTCCTATTTTGATCCCCCACCAAAATAGTATTTGAACTTTTAATTTGAAGAATTTCAGCTGAGTTAACTACTAAAGGATTAAGAACAATCAAGCAGACTATAATTAAAAATTTTGATAATGTTTTCAATTCAGAAATATTTAAATTTTAAAATTATACTAAAGTTGATTTTTATTAAATTGAGATTTTTTAAAAAAATTAGTCTTCACAATTAACATATCCAACCATTTGAGCGTTACTTTTCCCAGGAGGGACCATTGGATAACAATTTTCACCTCTTCTGACAAGAATATTTATCAAGGCAGGACCGTCATGATCCAGCGCATGTTTTAATTCATTATGTAATTGTTTCCTATCAGATATTAAGTATCCTTTAACTCCGAAAGACTCAGCAAGTTTAACGAAATCAGGTTCACCACAGCTCATATCAGATGAGGAATACCTTTCATTATAGAAACTTTCCTGCCATTGCCTTACCATGCCCTGCCAGCGATTATTTATAATGATCAAATTTACCTTTAAACCATATTGAGATAAAGTTCCCAATTCTTGAATATTCATTAAGACACTCGCATCTCCTGCTATGCAAATTACATCTGAATTAGGTAAGGCTGCCTTAACTCCAATTGCCGCTGGCAATCCAAAACCCATAGTTCCTAAGCCTGCACTACTTATCCATTTTCTTGGAGAATTCCTGAGATATTGAGCAGCCCACATCTGATGTTGTCCTACATCTGTGGTTACATAGGCTTCAGGTAAAAGTTCCCTAACTTTCAAAAGAACTTCCTGAGGATAAATTTCTCCTTGTTTAGGAGGATCATACAAAGGATGTTTATTTTTCCAGAAATCGATTTTTTTTAACCAGTTCTTCGTCTGACAAGCAAATTTGT
The DNA here is from genome assembly GCA_902572915.1 of uncultured Prochlorococcus sp. Taxonomy (GTDB): domain Bacteria; phylum Cyanobacteriota; class Cyanobacteriia; order PCC-6307; family Cyanobiaceae; genus Prochlorococcus_A. Next base: position 27,148 of record CACGHR010000002.1, on the reverse strand, counting down.
TATTAAAAGATTTTTCATTAATTTTGCTAACTGCTTTTGATACATCAGAGACAATTGCAACATCTACACGCCTATTTTTATTAACTTCAGCTGGGTCAATATCTATATGAATAACCTTTGCATTAGGTGCAAAAGTATCTAATTTTCCCGTCACTCTATCATCGAATCTAGCTCCAATAGCTATTAAAAGATCACATTCTGTAACTGCAAAATTTGCGTATGCAGTTCCGTGCATTCCTAACATCCCAACTGATAAATTATCTTTTTCATCAAAAGCACCTTTACCCATTAAGGTCGTAGTAACTGGTATTTGATAATTCTTTGCCAAGGTTCTTATCTCTTCGTGCGCCCCCGAAGATATTGCCCCACCACCAACGTAAAGAAGAGGTCTTTCAGACTCCACTATTAATTTAATAGCTTTTTTTATATCACAATCATTAATCTCTCCATTTCTTTTAAATCCCTTGGGAATAATCTCACCAGGCATAACTCTTTGGTAATGAAAAAATTCTTGGCCTACATCCTTTGGTATATCAATTAAAACAGGGCCGGGTCTTCCAGAAGATGCTATAAAAAAAGCTTCTGAAACTACTTTCGCTATGTCTGAAGGATTTCTTATTACCCATGAATGTTTAACGATTGGAAGGGTTATTCCAAAAATATCAGTTTCTTGAAAAGCATCTGTGCCTATAGCAGGCCTTGGAACTTGACCTGTAACTACTACTAAAGGGACTGAATCCATTTGGGCAGTTGCAATTCCCGTTACCAAATTTGTTGCACCAGGACCTGATGTCCCGAAACATACTCCTACTTCACCAGTTGATCTTGCATATCCATCAGCCGCATGAGAACCTCCTTGTTCATGTCTTACCATATAATGCTTTAACCAACCATCTTGTTCTGCCTTATGTACAGCGTCATAAATTGGTAGTATGGCTCCTCCAGGATATCCGAATATAACCTTTACCCCATGAATTTTCAGGGAATCCATTAGTGCATCAGCACCAGTTATCCAAACTGGAGTTTCATTTTTTGAAATATCCTCTGACAAGGATCTCGAAGTAAGAGTCACTAAAGAAATTCAATGTTCACTTTAAATATTAAACTTAATTGAATATTTTTGCCTAGTTTAGAAATGTAATGTCAGAAATGAGTTATTGAAAATTATTCAATAAATTTAAATGTCTTAAGAAAATACAAATTAATCTTTATAAAATTCCTAGCTTATGTAAAGGTCCAGAGCCTGAAATAAGTTCAATAAAAAGTACCAGAAAAACAATCATTGCAACTCTTCCATTCCAAACCTCTGAGCTATTATTCCAACCCCATTGCCATTTTTCTTGGGGATAAAGTTTGACTTTTTCAGGCAACTGAGAGGCTTCTTCAATATTAACTAAAGGACCTTCCAAACAAGAAACCACTAGATCACTAAGACCCTCAATAAAAGTAGGATGAGTATTAAGAGCCTTTACTCTTCGAAAATTTTTAATACCAGCTTTTTCAGCAATTTCTTTATATTCAATATCGATTTCTTGCAATGTTTCAATATGCTCTCCGACAAAACTTATTGGGACAACAATAAGATCTTCAACATTTGACCTCCCAAGATCTGCTAACACTTCTTCTGTATATGGCTTCAACCATTCAACTGGACCAACTCTACTTTGATAGGAAAGTGTATAAGGGTTACTGTGCCCTAAATATTTTTCCAACTCATTTATTATTAATAAAGAACAATCTTCAATTTGTTGCTTATATGGGTCTCCAGCTTCCTCTACATAACTCTTAGGAACTCCATGAGCAGTAAAAAATATATGCGCATTTGCAGGTGATTCACAACGTGAAATTTGTTCAGAAATTAGTTCGACCATTGACTTTAAATAGCCTGATTGACTGAACCAACTTCTTACACATCTCATTGGAATTTTCTTGAAATCATCGTCAGAGTCTCGCAATTTTTTTAATTCCCTAAAGCTTGAACCGCTTGTACTTATTGAAAAATGTGGATACAAAGGTAAAACAACAACTTGTTCTATCCCGTCTGCTTTCATATCAGCAATAGCTGATTCAGTAAAAGGATGCCAATACCTCATGGCGATATAGGTAGTAGCATTTAAGCCTTTATCCCTTAAATTAGATTGCAATTCTCTTGCTTGTTGTTCAGTTATCCTTCTGATTGGCGATCCTCCACCTATAGAAAGATAAGCCTGTTGGGAAGTAGTGCTTCTAAGGGTACTAATTAACCAAGCTAAAGGTTTTTGGAAAGCAGGAAAAGGTGTCCTGATTATTTCTGGATCAGAAAAAAGATTGTATAAGAATGGACCAACATCTGTAATGCGTTCAGGCCCTCCTAAATTCATTAGTAAGACGCCTATTTTATCCATTTAAAGTTTATGGAGATTGAAAATCAACATTAAAAACGTCATTATATGGTCAATTATAGAAGTAAATGAACGTAATTCAGGAAATTAATAATATCAATGATAAATTTGCTACTCAAGGCAGCAAGCTTAGAATTGAAAAAAGAGGAGATAAATTAAATATTAGAGGTTCACTACCTTCTAAAGAAGATAAACATAACTTTAAAATTCAAAGGATATCTCTTGGTATAAAGGCTGATATTTATGGATTAGAAGAGGCCAAAAAAAAATTACAATTAATCAATTTACAACTGGAATTAAATCAATTTGATTGGATTAATTGGATAAGCAAACACAATAAAAAGCAAATAAAAAATGATTTTGAATTTAAAAATAAATTAAATCAATTTGAGGAATTTTTTTTTAAAGAAAGCAAGAGCGAATATCGAACCAGCAGTAGAAAAACTACTTGGAGAAGTTCTTACAAACCTTATCTGAAAAGAATTCTTGATATTTATAATTTTTATGAGAATGAAACTTTAGATAAAATATTTCAAAAAACACTTGAAAGCTACCAGGAAGGTAGCAGAAGCAGGAAACAATGCGCTACTTCTTTGAATGTTTTGGCTAAGTACTTGGATATTCAACTTCCAGAAGATTGGAAATTAAATTCTAGAGGATATGGTCTGAATAAAGCAGGATTTAGGGATCTCCCTAAAGACGATTTAATAGAAAAACTTTGGGAGAGCATACCAAACAAATCTTGGAAATTTGTTTTTGGTTTGATGGCTACATATGGGTTAAGAAATCACGAAGTATTTTTTTGTGATTTAAGTTCTCTAACAAATTTTGGAGACAAAATTATTAGAGTTTTGCCTACGACTAAAACAGGAGAACATCAAGTTTGGCCATTCCATCCAGAATGGGTAGAAACGTTCGAATTATCAAAACTTGGTGAAAATCCAGAACTACTGCCAAATATTAATAGAGACCTTAAAATCACAACCTTACAGAATATTGGGAAATCAATTACAGATCAATTTAAGCGTTACTCTTTAAAAATAAAACCTTATGATCTGAGACATGCTTGGGCAGTAAGAACAATTTTTTATGATTTACCTGATACAGTATCTGCCAGAATGATGGGACATTCAGTTAGCTTACATACTCAGACTTATCACCATTGGATTACGAAAAGAGATCAGCAGCAGGCAGTTAACAATGCACTTTCAAAAGTTAAAAGAACTAATAGTATTTAAAGATCTATAATCTTTAAATAAAAATCATAGTTATATGCAAGAAGAACCTTTATCTCCCGAAAAAATATTAAACCTCGATAATCAAGCCAGAGAAATTGGTATGGGAGGAAAACTATCCCCAGAAAACAGTGAGACGTCATATAAAAAAAGGATGCAGCAAAGAAAAGATATTCAAAATGAAAGATTACAAATTAGAAAAACAAAAAAAGGTTTATTAATTGTTTTCACAGGAAATGGTAAGGGCAAAACAACTGCATCTTTAGGAATGGCCTTAAGGACAATAGGGCACGGTTATAAAGTGGCAATTATTCAATTTATTAAAGGGGGTTGGACGACTGGGGAAGAAAAAGCACTAAAAAATTTGTCCTCAAGTATATCTTGGCATGCATTAGGAGAAGGATTTACTTGGGAAACACAAGATAGAATTAGGGATGAAAAATTAGTTCAAGAAGCATGGCAACTAGCCAAAAAATATATTAAGAATGAATCTTATAAACTTATAATCCTTGATGAAATTAATATTGCTACAAAACTTGGTTATCTTGCACCAGAAGAAATAATCACTTTTTTAAAAAGCTTAAATAATAGAAAAAATCATATTGTTTTAACTGGAAGAGGAGCATCTGATTCAATTATCAATTACGCTGATCTAGTTACAGAAATGAAACTAATAAGACATCCCTTCAAAGAACAAGGAATAAAAGCACAAAAGTGTATTGAATTTTAGTTATTGCAAATTATTACTTAAATTCTCTTTAGACAGGTTTAGAAATGTTTAAAGACGCAAGCAATATCTGAACAAAAAATAAATTTGGTGCTTTTACTTGCTAAGGTCTTAAAAGTACAATTATTGAATGACTTACAAAAGAGTTCTCTTAAAACTTAGTGGTGAAGCACTAATGGGTGAAAAACCTTATGGTATTGATCCTGCTATAGTTCAGTCAATTGCAGAGGATGTTTCAAAAGTTGTCGAAAATAATGTACAACTTGCAATAGTTGTTGGAGGTGGGAATATTTTTAGGGGGCTTAAAGGGTCTGCAGATGGCATGGATAGAGCGACTGCTGATTATGTTGGGATGCTCGCAACAGTAATGAATGCGATTTCTCTTCAAGATGGTTTAGAAAGAGTAGGAGTAGCAACCAGAGTTCAAACTGCAATAGAAATGCAAGAAATTGCAGAACCATATATTAGAAGAAGAGCCATGAGACACCTTGAAAAAGGTAGAGTTGTAGTCTTCGGAGGTGGATGCGGAAATCCGTTTTTTACAACTGACACCACAGCAGCTCTGAGAGCTGCAGAGATAAATGCTGAAGTTGTTATGAAGGCTACCAAAGTTGATGGAGTATATGATTGTGATCCTAATAAATTTAAAGAAGCAAAAAAATACTCGTCTCTTAGTTATCAACAAGTTCTTAGTGATGAAATCGCAGTAATGGATAGTACTGCAATTGCACTATGCAAAGATAACAATATCCCTATTATGGTATTTGATATATTCAAAAAAGGGAACATCTCTAAGGCTGTTGCTGGGGAGCCTATAGGTTCATTAATTAGTTAAAGCTTATTAAAAATTTTTTTATTATGAAAGAACAAGAAATTCAAGAAAATATGAATAAAAGTATTGAAGCAACGCAAAGAAACTTCAATACAATTAGGACAGGAAGAGCTAATGCTTCATTGTTAGACAGAATAAGTGTTGATTACTACGGTGCAGAAACGCCAATCAAATCACTTGCCACAATAAGTACTGTTGATTCACAAACAATTTCAATACAACCTTTTGATATTTCATGTTTACAAGCGATAGAGAAATCTATTTCTATGAGCGATTTAGGTATTACTCCAAATAATGATGGGAAATTAATAAGAATAAACGTTCCTCCTTTGACAGAGGAAAGAAGAAAAGAATTTTGTAAATTAGCCTCTAAATATGCGGAGGAGGGAAAAGTAGCTCTGAGAAATATTAGAAGAGATGCAGTTGATAAAGAAAAAAAAGACGAAAAAGATGGTCTTATTTCTATTGACGAATCGAGAGATAATCAATCAGAAATTCAGAAAATTACTGATAAATATATTGCTTTAATAGAAACTAAATTGTCTGAAAAGGAGAAGGAAATTCTAAAGGTTTGACAGGATTTGACGTTGTAATAATTGGCGGAGGTTTATCAGGATCCTCCACCGCTCTTAACCTATCTAAAAAAGGATATTCAGTTTTAATTATTGAAAAAGAAAAATTCTCTAATTACAAACCATGTGCTGGTGGAATGGCATCTTCAATGCAAAGATTCCTTCCTTTAGATATAGAAGATTCCATAGAATCAAAAATTAAAAATGTAGAATTCAGATGGAAGGCTGCAGATAATGTGAATGCTGATCTATCTGGTGAATGCCCTTTTTGGATTATTAAAAGAGAGAAATTTGATCAATTATTACTAGATGAATCCTTAAGAAATGGAGTTCAGATAATAAAACCCGTGTTAGTAGAAACAATCATACAAAGAAATGATAAATGGGAAATTACTTGCAGTAACAAAACAAAATACATATCTGAATTTCTTGTAGTTGCAGACGGGTCCGAGTCAAAATGGGCCGGATATTTCAAATTGGGGCCAAGAAAACCAAAATTTGCAAACACAATCTCATTAAGATTGAAAGGTTTAGGTGAAATTCCCAGAGATGCAGTTAGATTTGAGTTTGGATTTATAAAATATGGATTTGCATGGGCATTCCCCTTAAAAGAAAGCTTAAATATTGGTTTAGGTACTTTTATAAATAATGGTCCTCTAGAAAATCAGGCTATAAATAATGAAGTTATTAGAAGCTTCGGATTTGATGATTTTCCTTACAAAACAATTAGTAAAAAACTGAGAATATGGAACGGTATACACCCAATTAATGCAGATAAAGTTTTAGCCGTAGGAGATGCCGCCTCTCTATGCGATCCATTTTTAGCTGAAGGAATTAGACCCTCTTTAATTAGCAGTTTTTATGCAGCAGAATGCATAGATCAATACTTATCAGGGAAAGTTGATAATTTAAATTTTTATACAAAAAAAATTAACAATAATTGGGGGAAATCAATGGCTTGGGGGAGGAGAATTGCGCAGGTCTTTTATAGATTCCCAAGAACAGGTTATCAATTAGGTGTTAAAAGAAAAACAGCCCCTAAACGTATTGCTCAAATATTATCAGGCCAAATGAGTTATGAAGACATCGCAAAAAGAGTAATCAGAAGACTTTTAACAAAGAGTGGTATTTGATTTCGTTTTAAATTAAAACTTAAATTTAGTTAGCAGAAATTAATTTATGATTTTTAATTTCTGAAAACCTCTTTAATAAGAGCTCTTCTAATTCTTCTATAGCCTTACTGAATCCTGTGATACCTTCACTAAGCTTCTCACTTGCCATTTGGTCATCTAACATACACAATCTAAAATCTTTTTCTTCAAATTTATAATCAATAGAGTTATTTACTTTGGTACTTGAATCTAATTTTCTAATTAAAACTCCTTTTTCTTTTTTCAGTTCCTCTAGAAATTTTGGTGCGATTGTTAGAAGATCGCAACCTGCTAATTCTTTTATTTCATCAAGATTTCTAAAACTCGCCCCCATTACTTCTGTCTTAAATCCTTTTTCTTTAAAGTACTTATAAATTTGTGTAACTGAAACAACACCAGGGTCTTCAGCACCTATAAAACTAGCGTTACCAGTTTTTGCTTTATGCCAATCCAATATACGACCAACGAAAGGAGAGATTAAGGTTATCTTTGCATTTGCACAAGTTACCGCTTGGCAGAAGTTAAAAAGTAAAGTTAAGTTGCATTGAATACCCTCTTTTTCCAAAATTTCAGCAGCTTTAATTCCCTCCCAAGTTGAGGCAATCTTAATTAAAATTCTTTCCTTTTCAATCCCAAAATTTTTGTAGAGATTAATTAATTTTCTTGCTTTTTTTACCGTAGCTTCAGTGTCAAAGCTCAGTCGTGCGTCAACTTCTGTAGATACGCGTCCTGAAATAATTTTTAATATTTCTTTTCCGAAAAATACTGAAACCTGGTCAACAGTTTCTTTAATTAGTTCTACCTCAGAAAATCCTTCGGGTAATGTATTTTCTGAACTTTCTAAAGCTTTATCAATCAACTTAACATAATCAGGATTCTTAGCAGCAGCTAGTATTAGTGATGGATTAGTAGTAGCGTCCCTTGGTTGGAATTTTTTTATTGAATCTAAATCTCCAGTATCAGCAACAACAACAGTCATTGAGGACAATTGTTCCAAAATTGATTTCATATCTAGGTAATCATATATACATATAAACTAGCTTTAATTCCCATCGAAATCATCAAATAATGAACTAATTATTTGAAAAGTTGAAAAATTTTAGGGTTTTTTAACAATCATTCCATTATCTTTCATTAAAGGTGGTATTTTTTCAATTACTATTAAACTCTCGATAATTTCTTTTGCCACTGGTACTGCAACTGTTGAACCATATGCATATGATTTAGATGGCTCATCAACAACCACAAGGACAACATATTTCGGATCATTCACTGGTAAAGTCGCAACAAAACTACAAACTTTTTTACTTGAATACGAACCTTTGGAAGCTTTTTGAGAAGTCCCTGTTTTCCCAGCTATTCTATAACCCTCAATTTTCACTCCAGACCCACTACCTTTCTCAACTACGCTCTCCATCCATTCAAGAACAGTTTTAGAAACCTCATGTGAAAAAAATTGTTTTTTTGTATTTTTATTCACTCTTTCTTTGAAATCCGCGGTTACATGGGGGGTCACTTCAAAACCTCCATTTGCTAGAGCCGCATGAAGCTGAACCAATTTAAGTGGCGAGATTGAAAACCCTTTACCAAAAGAAGCCACAGCAGGTTCAATTGATTGATTTACAAATAAATCTTTTCTCTTTAATTGCCCTGGTGTTGATTCATATAAGTCAGTTTCTAGATTTTCATTTATACCTAAATCTTTCAGCCAATCCCAATAAATTACAGGATCTAAATTTTGCATTATTTTTACCATCCCAACATTACTTGAAACCTGCAAAACTTTTGGATAATCAATGTATCCATTACCTTTTTTATCCCAATTAGAAAGTGTCCATCCTCCAACATTAATTTTTCCTATATCTTCAACTAAACCATCTTTTTCGATCACGTTTTCCTCTAACGCCAAAGCAAGATTAATTGGTTTAAAAGTTGAACCTGGCTCAAATAAGTCTTGAGAATACCAACCCTTGAAGAGTGCCGAATCATACTGCCAAAATTTATTTGGATCATATGAAGGCACTGAAACCAATGAAAGAATCGCACCATTATTAACATCCATAACTATTGCAAATCCCTTCTTTGCTTTCCAATTGCTTACTTGCTTTGATAATGCATTGAATGACGCTTTCTGTAATTTTGAATCTATAGTTAAGCCTAAACTCTTATAATCAGAAATAAAATCACCTGGGGATGAATTGTCAGGTAAAGGGGTTCCATCTCCTCCTCTTTTTATGAAATTACTTTTATTAAAAACTTTAATTTGATTATCTAAATGAAGCTCTAATCCTGCAGAACCTTTATTATCATCATTAACAAAACCAATAAGATTAGAATAAAGCTCCCCTTGTGGATAATATCTTTGCGAGTACTTAAACAAATCAAGTCCGCTTATTTGAAGATTTCTAATATTTTCTGCTTTTTCTTCAGAAATTTTATCCAAAAGCATTATGCCGCTCATGTTGCTATTAAATTTTTCTAATAGTATTTGATCTTTTATATCCAAAATAGGTGACAATTTTTTTGTCACTTCTTCAATACTTCGAACTTCTTTAAGTGAATCTCCAGGAAAATTAAAATATTTCGGATGAGCCCATAATTTATAGAGTGGTTTATCGTAAGCAATTAGTCTATTATTTCTATCAACAATTGATCTCCTTTTTTTTAAGGAGCTTGTTTTAGAGGATTGTATAAGTCTCGCTTTCTTTTGTAATTCAGAGGCATTAAAGACTTGCAATTTAACTAACCTGCCAAACAAACAAAGTATTATTACCAAGCTAAAAATGTAAAGTACTTTAAATCTCCTTTGATCAAGTGGCACAAGATCAACAATTTTTTTATATTTTTTCATTAATATCCTCTTTGATATTGGCTTTCACTAAAACCTTCAATAAAGCTTCTCAATTTTTTCTTAAAAAAACTTTTCTTTTTTTTCTCAATTTTTTTGAGATAAATTAAATCTTTGGGTTTGGTTTTTTTATAAGTTTTAAAAGACTCAAGTTCGCTGATATAAAACTCTTCTGTTTTAGAAATATAGTCAATGAGATTATTATTCATTGCTTTTGTTTTAGATAAAGTTTTATATGTGTTTGACCATTTCCTTTGACTATCCAAAGATAAGAAAAATAATGTAAAAATTAAAACTAAAAGAGAAATATTAAGGGTATCAAATATTTGATGGATCAATTGAATATTTGATTTAGATATTTTTTTTTTTAGTCACTGTCGTATAAATTTTTTTAAATAAGATTTTTTAAAACAAGATCTCATCTATTATTCTCTTGAATAAAAGAAGTGTTATAAATTAAATAAACATCTTTTTGTTTGATTCGCAAGTAATAAAGCTAAATTCTTTATGTTCTCAATAAGAACAAATTTAAGAAGGTCAACCCATTCCATAAGGAATGCATAATCACTGAAGAAAGCAAACTCCCAGAAACAATTCTTGTAACTCCTAATCCTATACCCAGAACAAATAATGGAGGCATTTCTCCTAAACTTAAATGAGCCAAAGCAAAAATAAAAGCTGAAACTATGATACCCAAAATCACACCAAATTCTCTTGATAGAGTTGGCAGTAAAATGCCACGAAATATAATCTCCTCAAATAAAGGTGCGAGGAGAGTTGTTGTTACTAATAAAAGAATAAATGATAAATAATTATTATTATTAAGAACAATTTCCAGCAAAGGGTTACTACCATTCTGATTTTCGATCAGACTATTCATTATTAAAGAAATCAATAAGACAAACGGAACTATTGTTAACCAACCTTTAATTCCCTGAATTATTGCATCTTTTAATGGCAAGAAACTGAACTGAAAATAATCTTTTTTAAAATCAAATTCACCATTCAAAGATTTAATTTGATAATAAATTATCCATAATGGAGGAATAGCCATAAAAAGATATCCAAAAAATATTTTTAAAGATTGAGACAACTCATTCGAGATATCTTTAGAAAAAAGTTCAACTAAGCTTATTGAAAACAAAGGTGAGACCAATTCTCCTAATACAACAAATCCTCCTGCAATTAATAAAACCATATCTATTAATTCTAAGTCCAAGGATTTAATTTCTTTCCACCCAAACTTTTTCAAGGATATAACTTTCCACAATGATTTTAGAGCCAGAATTGAACCAAGAAATATTGTTAAAAGTGGTATTACTCTGATGGCTAAAATTTTTAAAAACATTTTGCTTGAAAATGATTTAGTTATTAATGCACTATCGTCAAAATCAAATTTCTTGCTTATAAGGTGATATAAAAATCTATCACCTTCAAATAAATCAAATTTATCAAAATTTGGTTTATAAGAATTATTATTTGTTTTTTTTTCTATTTCGTCTATTAGTAAGTTATAACTTTCGTTTTCAAAATCCTTGGATCTATTTTTATAGATTATTAATTTATTTGATTTTGAAGAAATTATCCGAATTATTTTATTTCTTTCTGTTAATTCATCAAATGGGACTTCGGAAAGTGCATTATTTATTTGATTAATAGGATCATTTGTTATTAAAAATTTTTTTAAATTTTTTGGTATAGATTGAACCGCTAATTCAGCAATCTCTTGTTCTTTTTGACTTATATCAAAGGAAACAGATGGTCGATTCAAACTATCTCTTAAGCCTTGCTGCCATATGAAAAAAGTAATGACTAAGGAAATTAAGGCTAAAGAAAGTTTAGTCTTAGAAATATTTTTAAAGATCATAACTTATTATATAGTTGAAAACTATACTTAGTTATCATTGAAATTTCTATTATTTGTATACCTATTTTTATCACGCCATGAGATGATGAAAGTATCATAATTCCTAAATTTATATAATGACTATAAGATTAGTTTTGGTTAGACATGGATTAAGCAGTTTCAATGCAAAGGGATTAATTCAAGGTAGAACAGACGAATCATTTTTAACCGATAAAGGATACGAACAAGCCCTCAAAGCAGGAAAAGCATTATCAAAAATAGACTTCGATGATATATATTCATCCCCTCTTATAAGGGCAGCAGAGACTGCAAAAACTATAAACAATAGCTTCAATGAAAAACAAAATATTATATTTGATAAGAATTTGTTGGAGGTAGACCTTAGTGAATGGTCTGGCTTAAAAATTGATGAAATAAAAAGCAAATTCCCAGAAATTTACACTGTATGGAAAAATGATCCAGAAAATTTAATTTTAAAAAGAACTGACAAAAAAAACTATAAACCAATTCAAGAATTATTTGACCAAGCAAAAAATTTTATAGAAGATATTTTCAAAATTTATCTAGATAAAAATGATGTAAATATTTTAGTAGTTGGACATAATGCAATTCTTAGATGTTTAATACTTTTGTTATTAGGGAGGCCTAAGCAAGGATTTCGAAAAATAAGATTAGAAAATGCTTCTTTCTCAATTCTCAATATTTCAAGGAATAATGACTCTTTTAAAACGCAAATTGAATGTTTAAATCAAACTTCTCATTTGAATAGAAATATTCCTAGTCAAATTGGAGATTCAAGAATATTTCTTATAAGGCATGGGGAAACAAACTGGAATAAAGAGGGGAGATTCCAAGGCCAAATTGATATTCCTTTAAACGATAATGGTAAAAATCAAGCGAGAAAAACTTCTGAATATTTAAGAAATATTTCTTTCAATAAGGCATTCTCAAGTTCAATGAATAGGCCCTACGAGACTGCAAAGATAATTCTACAAAATAAAAACGATATTAAAATAAAAAAAATCAATTCACTTGTAGAAATTAGCCACGGATTATGGGAGGGGAAACTAGAAGCAGAAATCAAAGTAAAGTGGCCTAATTTACTTAAGAATTGGCACGAAAAACCTGAGGAAGTAATAATGCCAGAAGGCGAATCTATAAGAGATGTATCAGAAAGATCCGTAGAAGCTTTTGATAAAATTTGTTTGTCTCAAAAAAATAATGATCTAACTCTTCTAGTCGCTCACGATGCAGTAAACAAAACTCTGATTTGCAATATGCTTGGAATTAATTACTCAAATATTTGGATGATAAAACAAGGTAATGGAGGTATCACTGTAATTGACCTATTTAGTGATCCAAGTAAACCCCCTGTGATTAGTGCTCTAAACATTACCACTCATCTTGGGGGTATATTGGATTCAACAGCTTCTGGTGCACTATAAAAAGTTTCTTACAATTAAATAGTTTTTTTTGCAACTTAATACAAGGCAATTAAAGTTTCATATATTTTATCGAGAAACAGAAGGACAACTTTCTTTCTAAAAAAAGCCAGCCCTCTCAAAAGGCCAAAACCTAAAATAAGCCCTCCCTATAATCTCTTTCTTTGGTAGAAAGGTTCCTGGCCAAGACCTACCATCTTGACTATTAGCTCTATTATCACCCAAAACCAGAACATATCCTTCAGGGACTTTTAGATTTTCAATCTCAGCGCAAGGATAAAAGTCACATTTTGATCTAACATAAGGTTCATCAATTTTTTTCTTGTTTATGAATACCTCTCCTTTCTTATTAACCATCACCATTTCTCCAGAAAGAGCTACAACTCTCTTGATATAAGCATCGCAAGCTTGATCCCTCAATCCAGGGATAGAGGAAATTATAGGTAAACTCATAAAAAAACAATTACTCTTAGTTGGAAGTGGGGCATTTCTTTGAGCTAAATATTCTTTATCAAATGAATATGGAGAATTAAAAACAACAATTTCGCCTCTCTTGGGATCTCTTTTTTTTAATGAAACTTTTTCAATAATTAATCTATCATTTATCTGCAAACCTGGAAGCATTGATCCCGAAGGAATATAACGGGGTTCTGCCACAAAAGATCTACAAGAAGAAATGAAAAAAGCAAGAAAAACTAATTGAACCCAATCATTCAAAAAAAATTTCTCATAAAACGTTTTCATAAAGTTTCCTGGAATTAAGTTATTATAAATTTAAAGAAAGTTATTTGAATATTCAGACTCATGAAATCCAAGTATTATTTTTTCTCCATGAACTAAAAAGGGTCTTTTAATTAATTTTCCATCACTTAAAAGAAGTTTAATAATTTCTTCTAATGATAAGGAGTAAATATCAAGATTAATCGATTTAAAGGCTTTGCCTCTGGTATTAAAAATCTTCTTTTTATCTGAAGAGTACTGTAATAAAGCCAAATTTAAATATTTTAATAGAGGAGGATCTTCAACGATATCAATTAATTGATATTCTAAATCTTTTTTATCGAGCCACTTTAACGCTTTTCGGCAAGTAGAGCATTTAGAATAACTATAAAAAATAATTCTTTTCAATTTACTTTACTAATCGTTGATTTCTTAAGCAGTTTAAATTTTTTCTTTTTTAGGGGTGTGCAATTTTTCAATATACTTTCAACTACATCAAAATCCCTCCAACCATCAATTTTTACTGTTCTTCCATCAAGTCCTTTACTTGTTCTAAAAAATTCAGCAACATCCTCAAGCTGATTAGGAGCAATTTGATTAATACTTACTATATTGGACTGTCTGGGATTAGCCATAGGTACACATAAAAGTTTTCCGTCATATTCACCACAATCATGCATGTCCAAAACTCCAATAGGTCTTGCTTTTATTAGACAACCGGCGAAAGTAGGCTCGTCCATTATCACCATCGCATCAAGAGGAGCACCATCATCTGCGAGTGTATTAGGGATGAAACCATAATCAAAAGGGTACCGCACTGAAGAATGTAGGACTCTATCAAGTGCCATTATCCCTGCATCAGAACAATATTCATATTTGTTCCTACTGCCTGCAGGTATTTCAACAACTATATTTACTATTCCATTCATTGGAGATGGAGGTATCGAACTAAGATCCATCTTTTTTAAAATCGTGATTAAAAATTACTTCGTTTCCTTTAGACCAAGGTCTTCCAATTAAAATGCTGATTGAAGGTAATAAAAATGTCAAAAAGGCAAGAATAATACCAAAAGATGTTATTGATAAACTCCTTATACTTAAGGGGTCATCGTCATCTCTTTCAAAATCACTTTGAAAAGAACCAATTGAAGACTCTTCACTTGATTTACTTTTTATAAAGTGCTTTGATTTCGTATAACTCAAGAACTATGAATTGGTGAAGGTTAAGGAAATAATTGAACATTAATATTTTACATTACTAAAAGTCATTAAATCAAAACATTCTATAATGACTTTTTAATTATTTTTTTCTAGTAAGGACCTAATAGATTTTAATTCTTCTAAAATTTGCACAAGGGTATTTTGTGTTGCTGAGGAAGGTGTATTAAATACCTCTACAGTTACTTCCTTAATTCTTAAAATATCCTTGGCAAATCTTGCAACTTCATTAGGATGAAATTTTAAAGGATCTTTTTGATCAGTTCTAAATTCAGGATTTAATTTTCTTGGATTAAAACTGGGGTTTAGATTTCTTAAATCAGTATTTGTATACCTATAAACAGAAGCTCTCGATCTGTTAAGGAATTTTTGAACTTCATCAATACCTACTAATTCTTCTTCGCTAGAAATATTGGAATCTATATTTTCCATAACCTTAAGAAAATGTTTTAGAAATTAATAAATTTTTTAGAGAGTTTGCACTTCATTACTGAAGAAGTTAGCAGAAAGAATATTTCTAGACTAGCCGCGTTGAGGGACTCAAGACACTTTACATTTTTTTTTCATCTTAATTGATAAAATTAAATATTATTAATGAATTTTTTGTATGCGCGTAACCACCTCATTTCCTCTGGGGACACTTCGTGACACACCTTCTGAAGCTGAGATTATTTCACATCAATTACTTTTAAAAGCTGGATACATTCGCAGAGTTAACAGTGGTATTTATGCATACATGCCAATAATGCTTAGAGTTATTGAAAAAATATCCGCAATAATAGAGACTGAACTTAATAGTATTGGTTGCACAAAATTACTCTTACCACAACTTCATCCGGCAGATTTATGGAAAAAAAGTGAAAGGTGGCAAGGATATACTGCAGGGGAAGGGATAATGTTTAATCTCAAAGATAGACAAGGTAAAGAATTTGGTTTAGCTCCAACTCACGAAGAGGTTATCACTAGTATTGCATCAGAGACCATCAACTCCTATAAGCAATTACCTCAATGTTTTTATCAAATTCAGACAAAATTTAGAGATGAAATAAGGCCAAGGTTTGGATTGATGAGAAGTAGAGAATTTATAATGAAAGATGGTTATTCTTTTCATTCTTCAGAAAACGATCTGGTTTCTTTTTATGAAAAGGTGGGCAACGCTTATGAAAATATTTTTAAATCTTGTGGACTGCAGACTGTAGGGGTCGAAGCTGATAGTGGAGCGATTGGAGGTGCCTCCTCTAAAGAATTTATGGTCACTGCTGATGCGGGGGAAGATTCAATTTTGTTTACTCAAAGTGGTTCTTATGCTGCAAATATTGAAAAAGCTGTTTCTCTTCCTTCTCAACCTATTCCACTAAAAGATAATATTGCAGAGTGGCTGGAAACACCTAAACAAAAAACAATCCTAGAAGTTTGCGATAATAATAATTTAGACCCTAGTCAAATTATTAAAGTTGTAATATTCCTTGCACAGTTCGAAGGTGAATTTGAAATTCCAATTCTTGCATGCATAAGAGGCGATCAAAACATTAATGAAGTAAAGCTTTTTAACCTAATCAATAAACTTCATAATTTCAATCTCCTTAATCTTAAAAAGATTGAAGACAAAAATACTATCGAAAAAAATCTAGTTGATTTTCCCTTAGGTTTTATCGGGCCAGATTTAGATAATAAAACTATTAAAGCTAGTTCTAATTGGGATAAAAAATGGACAAGAATAATTGACTATTCTGCAAGTGGCCTTTCAAAGTTTATAAGCGGTGGGAATAAAGTTGATTTCCATAAAGTTTTTCAAGAATTTTCTTTTGCTTCGAAAGACTATCTAATTGGGGATATCAGGAATGCAAAAAAAGGAGATAAAATAAGTATTGCTGATGATGAGGAACTTAAAGAAAAAAAAGGTATCGAGATAGGACATATTTTCCAACTGGGTCAAAAATATAGCGAAAAATTAAATGCAAAGTTCTCTGATAAAGATGGTCAGTTAAAAAATTTATGGATGGGTTGTTATGGAATTGGAGTGACAAGAATAGCTCAAGCTGCTATCGAACAGAATCATGATCAAAAGGGAATTTGTTGGCCTATCCAGATTTCTCCTTTTGAAGTTATTATTATTCCAACGAACCTAAAAGATCCTATTCAAAGAGACCTTACCGAGCAAATCTATAACAACTTTTTAATTAATAAAATTGATGTCCTTCTTGATGATAGAAACGATAGAGCTGGAGTGAAATTTAAGGATGCAGAATTAATTGGTATTCCTTTTCAGATAATTATTGGCAGAGATTCTATTAATAAAGAAGTAGAACTTTTATGCAGAACAAATAATGCTAATTTTAAAATTAGTTCTGATAAATTGTTGGAAACATTTATTTCCGAATCAGAAATAATGTACAATAAAAAGTCTTAAGGCTTATTTTTTTTTGGGAGCTAAGTTATGTTACTGAAATGGACATCAAAATTATTTTTAAAAAATCTTACCAAAGCTATATCTTTTTCAATATCTTTAATTGTTGTTTTTACAATATTTAGTTCCCCTTCTATAGCTGCAAAAACCTCTATGACAGGTGACTATACAAAAGATACAATTTCAGTTGTTAAAACATTACAAACAGCTGTTGATACTCCAAAAGATTCTCCAAATAAAGATGAAGTAAGAAGTGAGGCTCTTACCCTTATAACTGACTATATTTCCAGATACAGAAATAGAGGGATGGTGAATAAAACTCAATCATTTACTACCATGCAAACAGCATTAAATGCTATGGCAGGTCATTACAAAAACTTTGCAAGTAGGCCTTTACCAGATAAACTTAAGGAGCGTTTAACCAAAGAATTTTCTCTTGCTGAAAAAATGGTTCTAAGAGAAAGTTGATACAATTCATTTACTTTTTAAAAGTAAACCAAGATTTTTGAATATATTAAATATTCGCACAAAAATAATGCTCTTCTAAAATTGGCCAATGTTGTTGTAATCGGAGCCCAATGGGGTGACGAAGGAAAAGGTAAAATAACGGATTTACTTAGTCGTTCGGCGGATGTTGTCGTTCGCTACCAAGGGGGAGTAAATGCAGGGCATACTATAGTTGTAGATGATAAAGTCTTAAAATTACATTTAATTCCCTCAGGGATACTTTATAAAAATACTTCTTGTCTAATTGGGTCGGGAACTGTTGTAGATCCTAAAATCTTGCTAAAAGAAATTGACATGTTAATTGATAATGGAATTGATATCTCGGGATTAAAAATTTCATCAACATCGCATGTAACAATGCCCTACCACCGAATATTAGATGAAGCGATGGAGGCTGATAGAGGTTCAAACAAAATAGGGACAACAGGCCGTGGGATTGGCCCAACTTATGCGGACAAGTCACAAAGAAATGGCATTAGAATAAGAGATTTGCTCAATAAGGAACGGCTAAGTGATGTGATCGAAATTCCATTAAAAGAAAAAAACGGTCTACTAGAAAAAATCTATGGCATTAAACCACTAAAATTAGAAGATATTGTTGAAGAATATCTTGACTATGGGGAAAGGTTATCAAAGCATGTTGTTGACTGTACAAGGACTATCCATGCAGCTTCAAAAAACAAGAAGAATATTCTCTTCGAAGGAGCTCAAGGTACTCTCCTTGACTTAGATCATGGGACTTATCCTTTTGTTACCTCATCAAACCCTATATCAGGAGGGGCATGTATTGGGGCTGGAGTGGGTCCCACATTAATTGATAGAGTCATAGGTGTCGCAAAAGCTTACACTACAAGAGTAGGTGAGGGACCATTTCCAACGGAATTGCAAGGGAGTATTAATGATCAACTCTGTGATAGAGGCAGTGAATTTGGAACCACTACTGGGAGAAGGAGAAGATGTGGGTGGTTTGATGGAGTTATTGGTAAATATGCAGTCTCTGTAAATGGTCTTGATTGTTTAGCCGTCACGAAACTAGATGTGTTAGATGAATTAGATGAAATTCAAGTTTGTATTGCATATGATCTCGATGGAGAGGAAATAAACTACTTTCCTACAAATTCAGATGACTTAAAAAAATGTAAGCCAATCTTCAAAAAATTAAAAGGTTGGCAATGTTCAACTGCAGATTGTAGAAAACTATCTGATCTTCCAGAGAATGCTATGAATTATCTCAGATTTTTAGCTGAGTTAATGGAGGTTCCAATTGCCATTGTCTCATTGGGGGCGAATAGAGATCAAACCATAGTAATTGAAGACCCAATTCATGGTCCTAAAAGAGCACTTCTAAGGTAATTTAGTTTCAAATTAATGAAGGGATCCTTTAGACATTCTGAACATAATAAAAAGATTGATCTCATTGGTCTGGGCAACGCAATAGTAGATATTATTGTAAATATTGAAGATGAGTTTCTTGAGATCAATAATCTGAATAAAGGATCAATGAATCTCATTAATTCTGATGAATCTCAGAGATTGTTAGAAAATTGCAAAGTCATTAAACAAATATCAGGGGGGTCCTCAGCAAATACCGTTGTTTGCTTAGCAGAATTAGGTAATCATGTGCAGTTTATTGGAAGGGTGAAAAATGATCAATTTGGTAATTTCTTTTCTGACGATATTAAAAAAAGTAAAACAATATTCAATACTCCACCAACTATTGAAGGTGCTTCAACCGCTCATTCAATCATTTTGATTACACCTGATGCACAAAGAACTATGTGCACTTACCTAGGAGCATCTATAGAGTTTGAACCAAAAGACATAGATTTTAGTGCACTCAAAGAAAGTAAATACTTGTATTTAGAAGGCTATTTATGGGACAGCGAATTAGCTAAAAATGCTTTTCTTAAAGCTGCTCAAATTGCAAAAAAATCTAATACAAAAATAATTCTTTCATTATCTGATTCATTTTGTGTAGATAGACATCGAGAAAGTTTCTTGGAATTAATTGATAATTATGTAGATATAGTTTTTTGTAATGAATCCGAGGTGTTGAGTCTATTTAAAAAGGATAAATTAGCAAATTGCAAAGGAGACCTTTCTTCCTTATGTGAATTAGTCATAGTAACTTTAGGTAGCAATGGTTCTATCATAATTAACAAAAATATTATCGAAGAAATTAACTCAATTACTAAAGGAAAGATAATTGATACAACAGGAGCGGGAGATATTTATGCAGGAGGATTTATTCATGGATTAATAAATAATTATTCCCTAAAGAAATGCGGAGAGATAGGTTCAATTTGTTCTGGGCAAATAATTACACAATTAGGATCTAGATCAAATATCGATTTTAGAGAGTTAATAAAAATATAATCAAATAGTCTTATTGATCCAATCATAATATTTCATCTCAGAATAGTATTTCTTGTAAATAATTTGTGGGACATCATATGTAGAAATTTCATTTAAGAACTCAATTAAGTCATCTTTAAATTCTGGTTTACTTTTTATTCTAATTTCAAACTCTTTAGTTTCTTCAATATCATCATCCCACTTATAAATTGAAAAAATTTGCTTTATGGAAACACAAGCTGCAAGTTTATTTTGTATTAGTAATTTAGCCATTCGCAAAGCATTTGCTCTACTTGATTCGGTTGTGATCATAACTAATACTTCCATAATGAACTAAAAATCAATATTTTTTAATTATGTGATTTATCAAATTGTGGTATTGATTAAAAGAGTAAGAATAATCATTTTTAACTTTCGGCCTTTTAACCAAAAATAATTTCATTTTACTTCGAGAAACTATACTCTCCCAGTTTTTCTGAGAATAACTTCCAGATTCTCTGCATAGAACATAATCTATCTCCCAAAAATCACAAAGTTTTTTTTCTAAAATGCTTTCATTATTTTTACTCGGTTCAAGTATCGCTATATTTGAATTTTTAATACATGATCCAAAAGCTTTTGTTATACTCTCATAGGTTGGAAGTATCCTTGCAAATACATTTGCTTTACGATTCATATAATAATTAGCTGTATCGTTAAGTAATCTTGATCCTATTGCCAGAAGAATATTCTTATTTTCTAGATCAACGTTATTTATTTCCTTTAAATCATCAATATAAGAAAAATTATTAGTTTTATTTATTTGAGATTTTCTCTCAAATAGTAAAAGAGGTACATTAATCTCTTTACATGCAATATTAAGATTTTTAGAAATTATAACGGCAAAAGGATGAGTAGCATCGACAACGCATTTGATTTTATTTTTTTTTATGAAATTAATAATTTGATCTTTATTATTTAATTTACCCGTAATGATATGTAACTTTGAATTTTCAATGTAAGATTGCCCTGCTTTATAAGTTAAAACACTTGCAAAAACTGAATAATTAAGTTCAAGAAGCCTATTAGCTATTACAGGTCCATCCGAAGTTCCTGATAGGATCCAAACATTTTTATAGCAATTTTCTTGATTCTGCATCAGTATGTCTTTAATTAAATAGTAAGTAATGAATCATTGTTTAATTCAGGCGGTAATTAATAGCGCTCCCCAAATGAGGTATACCAAAGAAAACCAAACTCCAATTGCAGAAATGATTGTTAATTTTAAAGGATTACGTAGTGAAGATCCAACCAGAGATCTCAAGATCATAGGATGGGGAAATATTGCCCAAGAAATGGTAGATGAACTAAAGGAAGGGCAAAATATTATTATTGAGGGACGTCTAAAGATGAATTCTGTCACTAGAAAAGACGGAACAAAAGAAAAGCAACCAGAACTAACAGCTTCAAAGATTCATCAAATATCGAAAGTTGACGTTATTAAGTCTGATCAAAAAGAAAATAATGCGTCATTTGAAAATAAAGAAAGCCCCAAAAAATCTAGTTGGGATAGTTCACCTTTAGTACCCGAAGTTGACGAAATACCTTTTTAAATCAAATATCAACATTATTTTCTTGAACACTTATAATTAATTTGCTTATTTTTCTTTCAAGCGCGGCAAGTTCGCTTCTGATTTCTGGCCATTTACCCTTATCAAGATTTTCTAGTAGCCATGCTCTATCTTGATCAAGTTTCAAAAGTAAATCTCCTTGATTTGCAGTATTAGAATCTTGCATAATACTTGTTAGCCCATTTTAAATTCATTCTACTAAATCAAAATGAAGAAATACTTATCTCCTGGAAACCTAATCGTAACCGCTGGAGGTGTATTAGCTTTTGTTGGAATGACTGCTTATTTTACAGACTCAGTAAATTTAAGTGTACCTACTTTTTTTTATGGAGTACCTATTTTTCTTATTGGATTAGGTTTAAAGACTTCCGAAATACCCCCTGTAGAGTTACTTGACAAGTCAAATTTTGCAACAAATAACTTTAATAGACCAAAAGAATTAACAGCATTAGTTAAGGATGTTACAAGATGGAGGTATGGGATAAAAGCTCATCTTGAATCGTCATTAGAATCTTTAAATTTGTGGGACGAGGATAATCCCCCTCAACTAAAAGAAATAGAAGAAATCACAAAGGAAGAAAAAAATGGTCTCAGAATGCGTTTCGAATTAAACGCTGTCCCTCTAGAAAAATGGATTGAAAAACAAGAAAGATTAAACAGGTTTTTCGTCAAAGGTCTTGAATCAGAATTTATTATCGACGATAATAAAAAAGAATTTGATTTTATTCTCTTTTATTGAATATAGGGATATATTTGTAAAAAACTAATTTCTCAATTCAATCAAGTTTTAATAAATTTTAATAATGAATGATTCTCAAAGAGTATCAATATTAAGCGAAGCACTTCCATATATACAAAGTTTCTCAGGTAGAAAAATTGTCATCAAATATGGTGGTTCTGTTATGGAGGAGGATGATTTAAAAAATGCTTTTTTTAGAGACATAGCACTTTTATCAACAGTTGGGGTTTGTCCGATAGTAATTCATGGAGGTGGACCCGAGATTAATAATTGGTTAAAGAAATTAGAAATATCTCCTAAATTCGAAAATGGATTAAGAATTACTGATCAAAAAACAATGGAAATTGTCGAGATGGTTCTAATGGGTAGAGTTAACAAACAAATTGTAAAAGGCATTAATAAAACTGGATCCTTAGCTGTGGGACTATCAGGTCTTGATGGCAACTTAATTCAATCTAGAGAACTAGGAGATGGGAGCCATGGGCTAGTGGGAGAGGTTACAAAAATCAATCCTGAAATATTAGATCCTCTTATTTCTAAAGGATATATCCCTATTATTTCTAGTATTGGATCAACTTTGGAGGGTATTTCCCATAACATTAATGCAGATTTTGTTGCTGGAGAAATTGCTGCTGCAATAAATGCAGAAAAACTTATTCTTCTTACTGATACTCAAGGGATTTTAAAAGAAAAAGATAACAAAAATAGTCTTGTTGAAAAAACGAATCTCAAAGAGGCAAGAGATTTTATTGATAAAAAAATTGTAACTGAAGGTATGATTCCAAAGACAGAATGCTGTATAAGAGCTTTAGCACAAGGAGTCAAAGCAGCCCACATAATTGATGGAAGAATAGAACATTCATTACTTCTTGAGATTTTTACAAATTCAGGAATAGGTACAATGATAGTCGCCTAACCTATGAAAACTTATGAGCAAGTTTTAGAAACAGTTGAACTTGCTTTAGCTAGAGGTGAGTATCATTATTGTATTGAATTTCTTTTGCCTTTAATCGAATCATTTCCTTTGTCAAGCAAAGAGGGAGTGAATTTAAGAACAATCTTAATTACTGCTCTTTGTGGTATCAATAAAAAGGAGGAGGCTAAAAGGTTTTGCAAAGAACTTCTAAAATCTTACGATAATAAGACAAGAGAAAATGCAAAATATTTGATGGAAGTTATAGACTCTCCTAACATTAAAAAGCCAGAAAATTGGAACGTACAGTTTGAAAGCGACCCATCACTTAATAAAAAATCTATTAACTCACTGCGCAAAAAAAGAGAAGTATTGGATAAAAAGAAATTTATTAATGTAACTGAGACTCCAACTGGTGAAACAAAACCCTTTCAGAAAGGCTTTTCACTGATCATTTTTTTAATACTATTATTATTAATTCCACTTTTAAGTGGCTGCGTTAAAGTTGAGGATACCCTTGATCTTAGTGAACTTGATTCAATAACCAATAATTTAGTGATAGAAAGTAAATACATAAATAAATTTCCTTGGCAATTAAAATTTGAAGAGAAGATGAAAGAAATTTTTCCTGACGCAGAAATTGAACAAGAGAAATCAACCTTTTCTTTGAAACATAAAAATCTCAATCTAGAAGATACAAAGCAAGTTCTTAAAATCACTCAAAATACAGCTGGAGATTTAGCGGGAGGATCAACAAATATAAAAATTAATACTACTCAAAAAAACTTCATTTTTTTTAAAAAATACTTTTACAGGTTAGATTTGGATCTAAATTCTATTCAAGGTATTGATAATTTAGAACTCATTTTCAAAATTATTCATCCTAATAAAGCTACCCTTACTGATAAAAATAATTCAAATTTAGAAATCACAAAAAATCTAATAATTTGGAATTTAAATCAAGGGCAGATAAATAGTCTTGAATTTTCTTTCTGGAGCCTCAACAAACTTTTGATTGGAATATCTACTATTTTATTAATTATAATATTGGCTTATTTATTAAGATTCTATAGATTTAAATTAGGTACAGATTTGCCTCAACTTCCATCAAAATAATTACAACTCAGCTGGATTAACATCAATTGTTAAAAAAACATTTTTTGGAATAAGTTTCCATAATATTGATCTATCAGGTAAAGGTATCTTTGTTCCTTCAGGACCATATATTAATATCTGCCATCTAAATTTTTTACCGATTTTAGCAATTAAACTTGGAGCAGGACCAATTAATTTCCAGTTCTTTTTCTCACAAAAATTGAGTAGATATTTTGCTAATTTTATTGCAATTGATTCAGTTAATTCATAATTTTCACCTGATAATTTAAGAAGGCAAATCGTGCAAAATGGAAATAAATTAGCATCTTTTCTCAATCTCGAGTTTTCAATTAAGAATCTTTCATAATCTCTTTTCTGAAGATACGAAATTACCGGGTGGTTAGGTTTATATGTTTGAAAAATTACTTTTCCTTTTTTTTGAGCCCTGCCTGCCCTACCGGCTAATTGCAAAAATAATTGTAATGATTTTTCTTCTGCAGAAATATCTGGGCGATGGAGCAACCCATCTGCTGCAATAACTACTGAAAGAGTAATATTAGGGATGTCAATCCCTTTTGCTAACATTTGAGTTCCAACAAGAATATCAGCATCACCTTTAGAAAACTTTGAAAGAATATCTCTATGACCATCCCTTCCTGCGGTTGTATCTCTATCAAAGCGAAGTACTCTTAATTCAGGAAATTCTTCATTTAAAAACTCTATTACCCTTTGTGTACCTATTCCAAAAGGTTTAAAGGCAGTCGAATGACAATCTGGGCAACGATTGATCAATCTCGATTTATGATCACACCAATGACAGCTTAACCATTTTTTTCCTTGTGAACCGAGATGCACTGATAAAGGGACGTCACAGTTAGGGCAATTTATTAAATATCCGCAATTTCTACAACTTAAAAACCCACTATGCCCCCTTCTAGGGATCAAAATTATTGCCTGCTCTTTTTTTAAGCGTAGTTGAGGAAGCAATTGTAATAATTCATTGGAAAAAATTTTCGTATTTCCTTTCTTGAACTCATCCCGCATATCAATAATTCTTATTTCAGGAATCTCATTACTGGATATCCTTTGAATCATTCTTACTAATTTAAAATTCTTTTCAAAAATACACTTTTTCCAAGTCTTCATTGATGGGGTTGCGCTCCCAAAAATTAACTTTGCAGAATTTCTTTTTACTATGTCAATTGCAATCTCTCTTGCGTCATAACAAGGCATAGGACTATCTTGTTTATATGAAACATCATGCTCTTCATCTATTATTATCAATCCAAGATTTTTAATTGGAAGAAAAATTGCGGACCTTGTTCCTATTACTATTAAAGGCTCATTAGCATTAATAATTTTCTTCCAAACTAAAGTTCTATGAATGGAAGAACAGTTACTATGATATTCGTAAACAACATTATTAAATCGCAGACTAAACCTATCAATAAGTTGAGGAATTAGTCCAATTTCTGGGGCGAGTATCAAACAACTTTTTTTATTAAGAAGTTGATCTTCAGTAATTCTCATATAAACTTCTGTTTTACCTGAACCTGTTTCGCCCCATAGAAGTAACGCATCTCCTGGTTTCATTGTTTGAAATTCTTGAAATACAATTTTTTGCTCATTTGTAGGATTTGGTTTTTTCTTCGCAATATGATTATTTAAAAAGGAATTTAATTTAGTATTTATATTTTTTTTTCTCTTAGATTTCACAAGGTAATTTTTACTGACCATTGATTTAATAAGAGTGTAATTAAAACCAGACTTTATTAATTCACTCTGCCAATTACCTTGTTCCGGCAAAGAATTCATTAAAAAAAATTCTTTTTTGGTTAATCCATTTTTTTTAATATCAAATTCTTTTTTAGTTTCAATCCATATTTGATCTTTTAAACCTTGAGAAATATTTTTATATTTCCCAATCCAGCCAGGAGGAAATGCAGTTTTAAACATTTTTAAATTACTAACCATATAAAAAGAGGCTAGGGACTCAATCCATTCTCTCCAAGAATCATCAATTATTTTTTTCTGCAAAATACTTTCAACAAACAAATATCTTATACTTTTTCCTCCAGTACTATTTGATTCATCTTTATAAATTGTCGAAAAGTTTTCTTTGGAGATCACCAACCCATTCAATAATCTCCCTCTTAGTCTCACACTTACAATATCCCCAACTTCTGCACCAAGATTATTTCCATCTAAATAGTAAAAGCTTTCATTACTACTACCTATATCGAGCAAAATTTCCAATTTATAGGAGATATTGAATAACTGATTACTTGCCGGCTTCAAAACTTTTTCTTAGTATTGGATTGTTGAACATTCCACAAAGTGTTTTTTGCACATTGTAAGTATCCTGCTCTTAAGGGAGACATGAAGCTTTGATCATTGACTGAAAATTCAAAAAATGATCTGCCTGTCTGAGAAATCCCAAGACTTTTTACTTTAGGTAATCTATAGCACTATTTAAATTTTTCAACAGTTTAAAAACTTTTTTATTCAAATTCCTGAAAAAGTTGTTTT
>CACGHR010000001.1 GCA_902572915.1 uncultured Prochlorococcus sp. | reverse complement strand
AATCTAATAAAAAAATCTTAATTTACTTCTTTATTAAAATCTTCCATCATTCTTTTTTGTTCTTGAGCTATGCATGCATTTATCACTTCTTCTAATTGACCAGCAAGAATTGGCTCAAGAGAAAAATTGGAACCTAATCTATGATCAGTTGTCCTGTTATCTTTAAAATTATAAGTTCTGATTTTTTCACTTCTATCGCCTGTTCCAACCTGTGAAAGCCTTTGTGATCTCTCTTTTGCATTGGCTTCTTTTATTTGAATTTCATACAATTTAGCTCTTAAAATTTCCATTGCTCGTTCGCGATTTTGCAATTGTGATCTCTCTTGAGTACAAAAAACTCTTATTCCTGTAGGCTTGTGGAGAAGATCAATAGCTGTTTCTACCTTATTGACATTTTGTCCCCCTGCACCTCCTGACCTTGCTGTTCCAACCTCTAGATCTGTTGGATCAATTTTAACCTCAACAGGATCAGCCTCAGGCATAACGGCAACTGTAGCAGTAGAGGTGTGAACTCTACCTTGAGATTCAGTAGCTGGAACTCTTTGGACTCTATGTACGCCAGCTTCAAATTTAAGTTGACTATATACAGAATCTCCCTTAACTGAGATAACTAACTCCTTAAATCCACCCATATCTGACTCGGAAGCACTAACAGGTTTTACAGACCATCCAATTTTTTGTCCATATCTTTCATACATTCTTGCTAAATCACCCGCCCAGATACAAGCCTCGTTACCTCCTGCACCGGCTCTGATTTCTAACATTACACTTCTTTCATCTCTTGGGTCTTTTGGCAATAAGGCGATTGTGGTTTTTTGAATCAGTTCACTCTTAGATTCCTCAAGAGTTATTAATTCCTCATTTATCAAAGATTCCATTTCTTTATCATTTCTATTCTCTTTTAGTAGATTTTTTGAATCTTCTATTTCTTTATCAGTTTCAAGCAACTTATTAAAATCAATCACCAAAGGTTCCAATTTTGACCTTTCTCTTGCTATTGATTCTAATTTTTTTGGATCATTAGCTATATCAGGATCTGCAAGTTGCACTTCCAAATTTTCAAAACTTTCTGAAGCAGTTTTCAACCTTGCAATTAATGTTGAGTATTCCAATTGAAATTATGCTTAATTTTGAAAATTCTATTTTTTAGAATCTTTTTCTTCTTTTTGATCTTTTGATGTGGCTGAATTAGCTGAACCCATTCCGTATTTTTTCATAAACCTATCAACCCTACCTTCTGTATCAAGAATCTTTTGAGTTCCAGTGAAGAAGGGATGATTACCACTCCAAACATCAACATGTAATTCAGGCTGCGTGGAGCCAGTAGTCATTACAACTTCTCCATTACAAATAACTTTTGCATCTGGATACCATTTTGGGTGTATTTCTGATTTTGGCATAATTTAAATTCCTTTAACGTTTAGAGAATTGAGGAGCTTTTCTTGCTTTTTTAAGACCATATTTTCTTCTCTCCTTAGCTCTAGGATCTCTACTGAGATGGCCTTCCGTTTTTAGCGGTTTTCTATTGTCAGGAGATAATTCGCAAAGTGCTCGTGCTGCACCTTGCTTTATAGCATCTGCTTGACCAGTCAATCCACCACCAAAAACATTTACCAAAATATCATAAGAATTTTCAAGGCCTAATGTCTGCAAAGGTGCTTTTATTGAATTTAAGTGCAGAGGATTAAAGTTTAAATAATCATCTCCAGCACGACCATTAATTTTTATTAGTCCATTTCCTGGAATCAAGCGTACTCTAGCTACTGAAGTTTTTCTTCTTCCAGTTCCCCAATACACAGCTTTGTTTTTTATTTGACTATTCATTTTGATAAATTAACTATTTAATAATACAGGATTCTGAGCAGCATGAGGATGATCAGCACCTTTATAAACTTTTAGTTTTTTAAATTGCTGTCTTCCTAAAGAGTTATGAGGCAGCATGCCCTTAACAGCTTGCTCGATGATTCTTTCAGGAATTCTTTCTTGTAAAGACTCAAATTTTTCAATTTTCATTCCTCCTGGTCTTCCAGAATGTCTCCTGTATAATTTTTGTGATGCTTTTTTACCTGTTACCTCAACTTTCTCGGCATTTACTACAATGACAAAATCTCCAGTATCTAGATGAGGTGTAAATGTTGGTTTATTCTTACCTCTCAATACAGTTGCAATTTCTGTAGCAAGTCTACCAAGCGTCTTATCTTTTGCGTCAACTAAAAACCAATTTCTTTCAATTGTTTCTAAAGATGGAGTAATTGTTTTATTCATTTACCAAATTTCTGCAAATAAATTTAAATAAGTATTAAATTCTACCTTATTGAAGGAATATTAAACAACAGTTTTAAATGATTTACACAAAAAATTCGCTTAATTAAACCTTCCTTAAGAAAAACCCTTAATTAAAAATACAGGGAAAAAATCATTGTTATTAATCTTTTTAAAAACATTGTCTTCATAAACAGCATTCACAAAACACAACCCCTTAGCAGGAGCAGATTCTTTAACATCATTTTTCTTTTTATTTACCCATCTATCTGTAAAAATTTCTGGCGATATTTTGTTTTCTCCAACTAAAACTAGTTGACCAATAATTAAGCGGACCATTCCATATAAAAAACCAGTAGCTTTAATATCAACAAAAATTAAATCTTCTACTCTTTTAATATCTATATTTTTTATTTTTGTAATTGAGTTTATTCTATTACTACCACTTTTCTGAAAAGCAAAAAAATCATGTTCTCCTATCATTTTCCTGGATGCATCTAACATTAAAACTTCATCTAATACTTTTTGATATCTATGCCATGACCAATTATTGATGAACAAGTTTGGGAATTTACTGTTATTAATGACATATCGATAATGTCTATAAATTGCTGAATAGCATGCATGCCAACTATCTTTTACCTCAACTGATTCCAAGATCCTAATTGATGAGGGTAAAAGACTATTTAAGACATCAGAATAACTATTTCCTGGAACAACACAATCAACATCAAAGTGTACTACTTGACCTGATGCATGAACGCCAGCATCTGTCCTGCCTGCTGCAAAAGTCTTTACTTTATGGTTTGTAATCTTTAAGAGAGCTCTGTCTAAAATTTCTTGAACAGCAGTTGCATTTTTTTGTTTTTGCCAACCTGAATAATAAGATCCATCATATTGGACTAGTAAAGCTACCCTTTTCAAAAGTTATTTTTTAATCAAAGCCCCTGTATTAACTAACTTAAACAAGTTCGATTATGGCCATCTGAGCATTATCACCTTTCCTAGATACAGTTCTGACTATGCGTGTATAACCACCATTTCTGTCTCCATATCTTTCCTTTGCTTTTTCAAATAATGAATGAACTAATTTTTTATCATAAATATATCCAATAGCCCTTCTCCTAGACGCTAAACTTCCATCTTTGGCTAGTGAAATCATTCTTTCAGCTTCATTTCTTAAAGCTTTTGCCCTAGCTTTTGTTGTCGTTACTCTACCTTCCCTAATTAATTGTGTAGTCAAACCTCTTAGGAGTGCCTTCCTCTGGTCAGCAGGTTTACTCAATAATGGAATTCTAAGTTGGTGTCTCATAATCTTAAAAATTGTTAAACAGAAGTTCTACTCTGTGGAATAGAAATACCGATGCGCTCTAGAGCTTCAATAACCTCATCTGCAGATTTAGAGCCAAAGTTCTTAATTTCAAGAAGATCTTCATAACTAAAGCCCATTAAATCCGAAACTGAGTTAACTTGTGCTCTTTTTAAACAATTATATGCTCTAACGGACAAATTTAGTTCCTCAAGAGGAATTTGAGCTTCAGGAGATGGTTCAGGTTCTTCAGGAATTTCTTCAACCATAGTAACAGTAGCAAGAGGTTGAAAAAGTTCTATTAACTGGTTTGCAGCTTCAGCAATTGCATCATCAGGACTTGTTGATCCATCTGTAACTACTTCCATTTTTAATCTTTCTCTACCTGTTCCACCCTCTGCAACAGCAGTTTCATCAATCGTAAAATTAACTCTCTTAACTGGCATAAAGACAGCATCTATTTGCAGTAAATCAATAGCAGTTGTCTCCTCATTCTTACGATCTACTGGTCTATATCCCACACCTCTTTCAACATGAATTTCTAATTCTAAATTATGGCCCTCCTGAATAGTGGCGATAGGTTTTTCGCCATCTACAATTTCAACTTGAGATGAGAATTGAATATCATTCGCTTTAACCTCCATTGGACCATTTGCTACTAACCTACCTATTTCAAGCTCTGGATTAGAGCTATTAATTGATAGTTGCTTACAATTGAGAAGAATATCTAAAACATCTTCTCTAACTCCAGGAATGGTGGCATATTCATGGTTAATTCCTGCTATTCTAACTGCAGTCACTGCACTTCCTTCAAGTCCTCCCATAAGGACTCTTCTAAGAGAGTTACCCAAAGTTGTAGCTTGTCCCCTTTCTAAAGGGCCAATTAAAAAAGTTCCTGTTTGGGAGCGATCATCAGCTGTTTGATGGTCAATTCTGTCAATCTGGTATTGCAACACGGAAAAAAATAAGGTTAAAAGTTTTTTTTGGGGGGGTGAGAATGGTTAAGACCTAAACGCGTCTTCGTTTAGGTCTTCTACATCCATTATGTGGTAATGGAGTTACATCTCTTATTAGAGTTATTTCTAAACCGGCCACTTGTAAAGCCCTTATGGCCGTTTCCCTACCTGAGCCTGGTCCTCTTACTAATACTTCTATTTGCCTCATACCTTGATCGAGTGCTCTCCTAGCTGCAGCTTCAGCTGCTGTTTGAGCAGCAAATGGCGTACCTTTCCTAGCACCCTTAAATCCACTCGCTCCTGCAGAAGACCAAGAAATGACATGACCAGAAGTGTCAGTAATTGAAACAATGGTATTATTAAATGTGCTTTGGATATGTACCACACCATTTGGTACATTACGTTTGGATTTCTTTGAACCTGTTTTTTTTGCTGTAGCTGCCATGATGTTTTAATTTGAAACTGGAATTTGTTAATAGATTTAATTAATTATTTTTTTCTTCCAGCGACTGTTTTTCTTGATCCCCTTCTTGTTCTTGCATTAGTTCTTGTTCTTTGGCCTCTTACTGGAAGACTCATTCTGTGTCTTCTTCCTCTAACACATCCTATATCTTGTAGACGTTTTAAAGCCATTCCCTCTTTTCTTCTCAAATCTCCTTCTAAAGTGAATTCTTCTGTAGCAGCCCTTAGTTTTTGTACATCAGAATCAGAGAGGTCTTTGACGCGAATATCTGGATTAACTCCGGTATTAGCAAGAATTAGCTTCGATCTTGTTAAACCAATTCCATATACGTATGTAAGTGCAATTTCAACTCGCTTTTCGCGAGGTATGTCAATTCCTGCAATCCTGGCCACGTGTTTTGAGTAAGTAAAAGTTTGAATTAAAGGGTTTAAAATTTAACCCTGACGCTGTTTATTACGAGGTCTTTTCTTGTTAATAACATAGATTTTACCTCTTCTCCTTACGATCTGATCGTCAGGACTAATTTTTTTGACTGAAGATCTGACCTTCATAGGGTTTTACGAATAAACGTTAATAGTATATTCTACATCATGATCAAGCCATTTTTTGTCTGATATCAGATGAAATAGTTTTTAAATCTCTATCAGCATCAATATATTCTAATAATGAAAGATCTTTAAAATATTGAATCAATGGTTCTGTAGTTTTTTTATAAATATTAATTCTCGTTCTAATAGTCTCTTCCGTATCGTCTTTTCTCCCTCTTAAAAGTAAACGTTTAATTAAAACTTCTTCTGGTATGTCTAAATAAAAAACTACTTCTAAAGGTTGATTTATTTCAATTAAGACCTCATTCAATGAATTTGCTTGAGCTAAATTTCTTGGATAGCCATCTAGAATCCAACCTTTCTTGTTCTTAGCTAAATTTTGCCTAACTATTTCTAATACAAGTTGGTCATTAACAAGTTCTCCCCTGTTAATTATATCCTTTACCTGACTGCCAAGGATAGTGTTCATTTCAATTTCTTTCCTTAATAATTCACCTGTAGAGAGATGCAAGTAAGAATTAGTTTGGCTAAGAAATTCTGCCTGAGTCCCTTTCCCTGCTCCAGGAGCTCCCAAAAATAGTAAATGTTTCTTCATTAATCGTTAATAAGTCCCTCATACCTTTGAGAAATAACATAAGTTTGAATTTGCTTAGCAGTATCAATAGCAACACCCACAAGAATAAGTAACGAAGTTGCACCTAAACCTTGAAAAGTCTGCACATTCGTAGCTCTTTCTACTGCAGCTGGAATAATAGCTACTGAACCAAGAAATAATCCTCCTAATAATGTCAACCTATTTTGTATGCCTGATAGATAGTTTGCTGTATTAGTTCCTGGTCTTACTCCTGGTATTGCTACCCCTCCTTTCTTTAAATTTGAAGCAACATCAACTGGATTAATTGTGAGAGATGCATAAAAATAGGAAAATCCCAAAATTAAGGAGAAAAATGTAAGAGCATATGGCCATGCATTTTGTGCTCCAGGATTGAGGTTTTCAGCTATTGTTCTTAAAAAGCGATTATCAACTCTTGTTGCAATGGTTATCGGTAAAAAGATTAATGCTGATGCAAAAATTATGGGCATAACTCCACCAGCATTTAATTTTAAAGGCAAATAACTCTGTCTTGTAGGCAGTAATGTTGAATTTCCTATTTGTCTTTTTGCACTAACTATTGGAATACGCCTTGCTCCTTCTTGTACAAAAATTATTCCAACAATTGTCAGTAAAAAAACCCCAAGTAAAACTACTATTCCTACAACATCTCCTCTATCTCCAGCTAAAGCTTTATCAATAGTTGAACTTAAAGCCTTAGGTAAAGTCGAAACAATATTCAAAAAAATTACCAATGAAGCCCCTTGACCTATACCTTTTTCTGTAATAATTTCACTAAACCACATCACCAACATTGAGCCAGTAACTAAGGCAATAGATGTTTGCAAAACAAACGTAGTTTCACTTATCCCCTGAATTGCATATTGTCTGAGAATTAGAGAAAAAATAATACTCTGCAAAAACCCCCATCCTAATGAAACATATCTAGTTATTTGAGCAATTTTCCTCCTACCTGCTTCTCCCTCATTTTTTTGTAAATCTTCAAGAATAGGCAATGAAGCTGTGAGAAGTTGAATAATAATTGATGCATTGATAAAAGGTAATATACCCAGTGCAAATATTCCTAAGGTTGAAATTCCTCCGCCAGTAAAAATATCTAAAAAACCTATTAATTGTCCACCTTGATCTATAAAACTTTTAAACGCCTGCCTATCAATACCAGGCATGGGGATATAGATACCAAGTCTTACCAGTAGAAGAAGGCCTAAAGTTGTTAAAACTCTACTCCTCAGCTCTTTATTTAAAAATAATTGGGAGATTATTTCAGAAGCGCTAGGATTTCTACTTTTGTTGACAAACATTTTAAAGCTAACCTAAATTTTTTTAGTAAATTTATTTATTATTTATAAGTTCGCAAGAACCACCTGCATCCTCAATTTTTTGTTTTGCAGCTTTTGTGAATGCATGAGCTTGAACAGTTAACTTTACATTAACTTTTCCATTACCAAGAATTTTTAAGGGAAATTTTGGCTTAAAGATCACTCCTTTCTTAACTAGCGAATCTAAGTTAACAGTATCGTTATCTTTGAAATCATTTAATTTATCTAAATTTATTATGGAAAAATTCTTTTGATTAATAATTTCAAAGTGCTTTAATTTCGGAACCCTTCTGTACAAAGGCATTTGTCCGCCCTCAAAACCTGGGCGTGTAGGTCTTCCAGAACGTGACTTTTGTCCTCTCATTCCAAAACCGCATGAAGCACCCTGGCCTGCAGCAATACCTCTACCTTTTCTTAATTTTTTCTTTCTAGAGCCAGAGTTTGATTTTAATGTATTTAATGTTGAAGTCATGATTTTCAAGAATAGAGCTGTTCAAGTGAGATGCCTCTCTCTCTTGACGCAGATTTGTGTGTTCTTAATTGAGAAAGAGCCACCATAGCAGCTCTTGCATTATTTAAAGGTGTTTTACTACCCAATCTTTTTGCCAAGACATTTTTTATGCCCGCTAATTCCAAAACAGTTCTTATTGAACCACCAGCAATTACACCTGTACCTGGAGCAGCTGGTCTAATTAGTACATTAGCAGCGCCATCTCTCCCTTTAGATAAAGTTGGAATTGAATTACTTGGAGTTAAAGGTACTCTAACAAGATTCTTTTTACCATCTGAAACTCCCTTTCTAACTGCACCAATCACATCTCCGGCTTTTCCAACACCAACTCCAACTTGACCTTTCTCATTACCTACAACAACAATTGCTCTAAAACTCATTTTTTTTCCGCCTTTAACAGTTTTAGATACGCGTCTTATTTGAACAACTCTTTCTTGCCAATCAGAATCTCTCTCTAGATTTTTTGAATCACCTCTTCTATTACGTTTTCGCTCATTACGATTATTCTTTTTTTGTTCTACGGGCATAGCTCCAGGAACGTTATCGTTCTTGGATTGAATTTCTTGTTTTGTTGAAGTGTCAGTCATGATAAAAAATAAAGAGTTAGAATTCTAGGCCGGCTTCACGAGCAGCGTCTGCAAGTGCCTTTACTCTACCGTGATATAAATTACCGCCACGGTCAAAAATTACTTGCTTAATACCTTTTTTTATCGCTCTCTTTGCTAATAATTTTCCAACAATAGAAGAAGAATTACAATCAGAAGGTAATTTCTCAGATTTTTCTCTTAGTTCCTTATCAACAGTTGAAGCCGAACAAATAGTTGTTTGGGCGTTGTCATCTATGACTTGGGCATAAATATGGTTATTAGAGCGAAAAACAGACAATCTTGGACGCGTTGCATCTCCAATTAAGAATCTCCTTAATCTTCTATGTCTTTTTTGGGTTTGTAATTTCCTGGAAAGTTTGGTCATTTTTTTTTAATTGGAATTATTTTTTGCCAGATTTACCAGCTTTTCTGAGAATTCTCTCATCATGGTATTTAATTCCTTTTCCTTTATACGGCTCTGGAGGTCTAATTGATCTGATTTTTGCTGCTTCATTGCCAACAATTTCCTTATCAATTCCAGATACGGTAACGTTTGTATTACTCTCAACTTTGTATGTTATACCATCAGGGGGGATCATTTCTACAGGATGACTATATCCTGCACTAACAACAAGATTTTTACCTTTTACTTGTGCTCTTGATCCAACGCCAACAATTTCTAGTTTCTTTGAAAAACCTTGAGTAACCCCTTCAACCATATTTGCAATTAAGGCTCTACATAAACCATGTCTCTGCCTTGAATGTATTTTGGTTGTTGTGGGACTTACGACGACAGTATTATCTTTCTTATCAAAACTAACTCCCTCAGGCATGAGACGTTTTAACTCACCCTTTGGGCCTTTCACTGTAACTGTTAATCCATCAAAATCAACTGTAACTTTCTCTGGGATTAATACTGCTGCTTTTCCGATTCTTGACATGATTAATTCTCCTTAATAGACATAACAAAGTACTTCGCCACCTATACCTTGTTTACGGGCATCACGATCACTCATGACGCCCTTAGAGGTGGAGATGATAGCAACTCCAAGGCCCCCAAGTACTTTTGGTAAAGCTCTAGTATTCTTATAAATTCTCAAACCAGGTTTACTTACTCTTTGCATAGATCGAATAGTTGGAAATTTATTCTTTCCACTATATTTGAGACCAAGTATTATTTGTGATTTATAACCTTCACCTTCCTCGTTAATATCAGAAATGAAACCCTCTTTTTGAAGCACTTTGGCAATACTTAAGGACATTTTTGAACCTGGGATTGTTGTGGTTGTATGCTTTTTTTGACTCGCATTTCTAATTCGAGTAAGCATATCTGAAATAGGATCGTGGTTTGACATAGTTTTAATTTAATTCTTACTAAAAGGCATTCCTAACTCCTGCAAAAGAGCTTTACCTTCTTGATCTGACTTTGCACTAGTGACAATAGTTATATCCATCCCTCTTATTGAGTCTATTTTATCAAAAGAGATTTCAGGAAAAATTAATTGCTCTTTAACTCCAACGGTATAATTCCCTCTCCCATCGAAACTTTTTGGATTAACTCCTCTGAAGTCTCTTATTCTTGGTAAAGCTAGATTTATAAATCTCTCCAAAAAGGAATACATCCTATCTCCTCTCAAAGTAACAGTACAACCAATGGGCATACCTTCACGAATTTTAAAACCCGCAATAGCTTTTTTGGCTCTTGTTATTAAAGCCTTTTGTCCTGTTATTGTTGCCATTTCGTTTAAGGAGGCTTCTAGAGCTTTCGAATTTGAAGCTGCCTCACCAAGACCTCTGTTAACGTTGACTTTGACAACTTTAGGTACTTGATGAATATTTTTAAGACCAAGGTCCTTTAAAAGTTTTGGTCTTATTGATTCTTTGTAGCGATTTTTTAGAGTCATAATTTTTTGTTAATTCTGGTCTTTGTCAGAATTGATAAATTAGAAAAAGTTGAAATCTGGTTTCTGATGAAAAATTAATCAATTACTTCACCAGTTTTCTTCAATCTTCTTTTCTTAACCCCCTCTTTATCAATAAAGTATTCAATCTTACTTGTAAGATTTTTTTCCTTTGAAAAGAACATTACATTTGATGCATGTAAAGATGCTTCTTCTGTAAGTATTCTTCCAGTTTCTCCTTCCTGAGTTGGTTTTACATGTTTAGTCCTAAGGTTAATTCCCTTTACAACTAATCTATTTTCAAGAGGGATAGTTTTTAGAACCTCACCAGTTTTCCCTTTGTCCTTGCCATTAATTACTTTTACCAAATCTCCAGTTTTAATTCTCATTTTTATTCTCTGGAAATTTTTCTTTTGCTTTAATGAATCCAACATTTAAATCACCTCCGGAGCGAGAGAAACAATCTTTGTATAATTTTTATCCCGCAGTTCTCTAGCTACAGGACCAAAGACTCTTGTACCTTTTGGATTCTTATCTTCATTAATCAATACTGCCGCATTGTCATCAAATCTGATTGAATTACCTGTATTTCTTCTTAATGTTGCTTTAGTTCTGACGATAACAGCTTTAACAACTTCAGATTTCTTCACTCCCATGTTGGGAAGAGCATCTTTTACAGTTGCTACGATTACATCTCCGACATGCGCATACCTTCTATTAGAGCCTAAAACCCTAATACATTGCAGTCTTTTTGCTCCACTATTATCGGCAACTGTTAAATAAGTTTCTTGTTGAATCATTTTTTAACCTCCTTAGCCTGACTTGTTTTATTGAGAATCTCTTCTATTGCCCATCTTTTATGAGCACTGAGCGGTCTAGTTTCTCTAATTTTAACTCGATCACCTAAAACACATGTATTTTCTGGATCATGCGCCTTATATCGTGTAGTTCTACTTACAATTTTTTTGTAAGTGGGATGTGGATATCTGTTAATAACAGCAACAACAACTGTTTTATCCATTTTGTCGCTGACAACAGTACCAATTCTTTCTTTAAGTGCCATAACTAATAATTAATCAGAGGTTGTTTTAGAAGCAGATTGACTCTTACTGAGTGTGAGTAATTGCGCAACTTGTTTCTTGATAATTTTAAATTTATGAGTTTCATTGAGCTGTCTTGTAGCTTGCTTGAATCTCAAATCAAAAAGATCTTTTCTTAATTGGTCAATCTTTTCAATAATTTGTTCAGAATTTAATTTTTTAAATTCCTTAAGTGACTCTGAGTTTTTCATTGTTTAACCTCCTCTTGAGATTCTTTACTATTTTTTGTATTTTCTTGGGAGGAATTTTCTAGATTTTTATCAATGGAGATAAATTTAGTTTTTACAGGAAGTTTGTATTGAGCTAGACGCATAGCTTCCTTTGCAGTTTCCTCTGTGATATCCTCACCACCCATTTCAAAAAGTATTCTTCCGGGTTTTACAACTGCGACCCAAAACTCTGGATTACCTTTACCAGAACCCATTCTGGTTTCGGCAGGTCTCATGGTTACGGGTTTATCAGGAAATATTCTTATCCAGATTTGACCACCACGTTTGATATATCTGGTCATAGCTCTTCTGCTTGCTTCAATCTGACGTGCAGTTACCCAGCCACAATCTTGAGCTTGGAGAGCAAATTGACCAAATGCAATAGTATTACCCTTTGAGGCCACACCCCTCATTCTGCCTCTATGTTGTTTACGGAATTTAGTACGTTTTGGACTAAGCATTTTTATACCTCCTATGAATTCTCATTTGAACGATCCTCAAATTGCTGAGGTCTTCTATTAGCTTTCCTCTTAGGGCTCGCTCCCACAGGGATAGTTTGTTCTTCTTTAGGGAGAACTTCACCTTTGAAAACCCAAACTTTAATGCCTAGAACACCGTAAGTTGTATTAGCTTCACGTGTTGCATAGTCAATTTCAGCTCTCAATGTATGTAATGGAACTCTACCTTCTCTAGTCCATTCAGTTCTCGCTATTTCAGCACCATTCAACCTTCCCCCTACTTGAATTTTAAGACCTAAGACTCCAGCCCTTTGAGCCCTTTGTAAGGCCATCCTTATAGTTCTTCTAAAGGCGACTCTTTTTTCAAGTTGTTGCGCAATATATTCAGCTAGTAAAAAAGCATCAGCATCTACGCGTTCAACTTCTACAACGTTTATTCTGACTTGCCTTGTTCTATCACCTATAGTTTTTTGAATGCCAGATCTTAATTCTTCAATCCCACTTCCTTGTCTTCCAACTATAACTCCTGGTCTTGCTGTTTTTAATTCAAGTTCCAGTTGGTCAGCTTTTCTAGCTATTAAAACATCGCTAATTCCTGCTGCTCCATATTTTTTTTGTATGAAGGTACGAATTTTAAAATCCTCTTGGAGAAGTATTGGATATGTTTTAGAAGTAGCAAACCATTTAGAGCGATGCTCTTGTGTAATTCCTAATCTTAGCCCAGAAGGATGTATTTTATGTCCCATTAGTTTTGTACCTCCGCATTAGTTTGAGTAGGAGCAGATTCAACAGAAATACTGATATGGCAAGTCTGTTTTTTGATTGAAAAAGCTCGACCTTGAGCTCTGGGTCTATACCTTTTCATTACTGGACCACTATTAGCCCATGCAGAGGAAATCACTAAATTAGATGGATCCATTCCAAGATTATGCTCTGCATTAGCAACTGCAGATCTAAGAACTTTAGTAATAGGGTCAGTAGATCTGTAGGGCATAAATTCCAACATAATCAATGCATCTCTATAAGATCTACCCCTTATCTGATCCAAAACTCTTCTCACTTTAGAGGCTGATCCCCGAACATAATTCCCATGAGCAATTGCTGTTTTTGTTGTTTCAGGTGTTTTTATCATGATTTTGCTCCTTTCTTATCTCTTATATGACCTCGGTAAGTGCGTGTAGGAGCAAATTCTCCGAGTTTATGACCAATCATTTGTTCAGTAATAAATACTGGAATGTGAGTCTTGCCATTATGTACAGCGATTGTGTGACCGATCATTAAAGGTAAAATCGTAGAGGATCTTGACCAAGTTTTGATAACAGACTTGTCATTATCGGTATTTTGTTTTTCTACCTTCTTGAGCAGGCTATCTGCTATAAAAGGTCCTTTTTTTAGTGAACGTCCCATGATTATGTAATAGAAATTGAAATAATAAATGAAGTAATCAAGAGTCTCTTCCTCCTCTACTCCTCTTAGAAACGCGACGGCGTCTTCGAACAACTAATTTATTACTTGGTTTGTTCTTTTTACGTGTCTTTAGTCCAAGAGCTGGCTTACCCCATGGAGTAACTGGGCCTGCTCTACCAATTGGTGCTTTTCCCTCTCCTCCTCCATGTGGATGATCACATGGGTTCATTACACTACCTCTCACTTGAGGCCTTCTTCCAAGCCATCTTCTTCTTCCTGCTTTACCTAAGCTAGTATTTCTTATTTCAGAATTACCTACTTCACCAAGAGTTGCATAGCATTCTTTTCTTACAAGTCTTACCTCAGTAGATGGGAGTTTTAAAGCAACATAATCTCCCTCTTTTGCCATAACTTGAGCACTAGCTCCTGCGGATCTAACCATTTGAGCACCCCTACCTGCGTATAACTCAACACAATGAACACTAGATCCTAATGGCATAACAGAAAGCGGCATTGCATTTCCATCTTCAATTGGAACACTTTCTCCAGAAATGACAATTTGTCCGACTTTTACTCCTGCTGGAGCGATAATATATCTTTTCTCTCCATCTTCGTAAAATAAAAGTGCCAACCTTGCATTTCTATGAGGGTCGTAGTGTATAGCTGCAACTTTAGCGTTGATATTTCTTTTATCTCTTCTAAAGTCGACCAATCTATATTGCCTTTTGTGACCACCTCCACGGTGACGACAAGTGATAACTCCACGATTATTCCTACCTTTAACTCTATGTTTTGAAACTATTAGTGATCTTTCAGGTTTTGCACTTGTGATTTCACTAAAGTCAGTAACTACTCTCTGCCTGGTGCCAGGTGTATAAGGTTTAAATTTACGTATTGCCATGATTAAAACTCCTTAAGATTCTGGAAATAGTTGGATTTTGTCTCCTTCAGCAAGACGTACAATTGCCTTCTTGACCTGAGAACGTTTACCGGAAAATTTCCCGACTCTTCTGGTTCTCCTAGGAGGATTCATAGTGTTGACTCCTATGACTTTAACACTAAACAAGGCTTCAATAGCTGCCTTTATTTGTGGTTTAGCCGCTCTATGATCTACTTCGAAAGTATATTGGTTAAGATCTAGTGCATTTGTAGCTTTCTCAGTAATAACTGGCTTTCGTATTACATCGGCTAAACGAGAATCAAATAATTTACTCATGATGCATAAACCTCCTGAATTTTATCTATCGCTGATTGACCTATTACCAATTTATTGGCATTGAGAATATCAAATACATTTAATTGATCGGCGGCAATTAATTTTACTTTCTCAATATTATTAATGGATTTTTTTATAATATCGGAAGGGCTATCAAGAATAACCAAAACTTTTTCAGTTTTTTGTATACCTAATCGAGCAAGGCCATTGATGATATCACTTGTTTTAGGCTGCGTTAAAGTAGATCCAAAATCTTCAACAGCCTTCATATCAGATACTCTGGACATAAGAGCTGTTCTTAGAGCTAATCTACGTTCCTTACGATTCATATCAAGATTATAAGAACGTGGCTTCGGTCCAAAAATAATTCCGCCACCAGGTCTTAAAGGTGTCCTTATTGATCCTTGACGAGCTCTTCCTGTACCTTTTTGTTTGTATGGCTTTCTACCGCCCCCGCGCACTTCAGATCTTGTCAAAGTTGATGCTGTCCCTTGTCTTTTATTTGCTAGCTGTCTAAGGACTGCTCTATGGATTAAGTCTGCCGAAGAAGTTTCTTTAGCAACTGCTAAATCAAGAGTAACTTTGCCTGATTTTTTACCATCCCACTTTAAAGTCTCAAGTGTTGTCATGATTTTTCACCTCCTTTTTTGCCTACAACATTATTTGGCTTA
The DNA here is from genome assembly GCA_902572915.1 of uncultured Prochlorococcus sp. Taxonomy (GTDB): domain Bacteria; phylum Cyanobacteriota; class Cyanobacteriia; order PCC-6307; family Cyanobiaceae; genus Prochlorococcus_A. The sequence continues at coordinate 36,901 of CACGHR010000001.1, read as the reverse complement.
ATGTTGACAATTGAGCCGGGCTTACCTGGAACAGAACCCTTTACTACAAGCAAATTCTTCTGATCATCAATTTTTAGAACTAACAATCCTTTGGTAGTTATCTGTTTTCCTCCATATCTTCCTGCCATTCTTTTCCCTGGATAAATTCTACCCGGAGTTGTTCCTGCTCCTGTAGATCCTGGTGCTCTATGATTTTTTGAACCATGACTCATAGGACCTCTGCTAAAACCATGTCTTTTCTGGTAACCTGCAAAACCTCTACCCATAGATTTGCCACTGATATCAACTTTTTGACCAACCTCAAAGTTTTTTACAGTTATTTGTTTTCCGATTTCATAAGATGAAGTTTCTTCAACCCTGTATTCTTTCAAATGCTTTAAAAGTTCTTCACCTGATTTCAATAAGTGTCCCTTTTCAGGTTTGCTTAAATGCTTCTCTTTGGACAAGCCATAACCTATCTGAACGGCGGCATAACCATCCAAAGCAGTTGTTTTCAATTGAGTGACGCGGCACGGACCAGCCTCTATAAGAGTAACTGGTACCGAATTACCTTTATCATCGAAAAGTTGGGACATGCCCAATTTCTTTCCTAAAATTCCGATAGACATAAGACTAAATTAGGCTAGCTCGTAATAATTTTTCAATTATCTAAACCCTTCAGTTATTAAGGTGAAGTTAATAAAAAAACAATTAGTAAGGTCGAGACTTATCTGAAATAATAGATAGTTTCTCTCGGGATAAACCCACCTGAGTTTTTTAACGAAACGCTAAAAAATGTGAAATTTTTAGAGGCTCGGCTAGCTTGCGAGCTTAAAAATTCACTGAGTTACAATTGTACATCATCAAGTACCATAAAATAAAATAAAATAGAAATAAAGGAAATTTTTATGCCATTACTTCTCTCAGGGAAAAAGTTTCATAACGATTTAAAAACTAACAAATGTCTCGCAATATTTGCTCCCCTTGAAGGTGGTTATGAAACTCGTCTTTTGAGGAGAATGAGGGCCAAAGGCTTTAAAACTTTTATAACTTCAGCAAGAGGGCTTGGAGATCCAGAAGTTTTCTTGCTCAAATTGCATGGCGTTAGACCACCTCACCTTGGTCATCAAAGTGTAGGAAGAAACGGCGCGCTTGGGGAAGTTCAACAAGTAATCCCACAAGCTTCTGAGTTATTTAATGAAAATGATAAAAATAAATTACTTTGGTTATTAGAAGGGCAAGTATTATCTCAATCTGAATTAGAGAGCTTAATAGAGATTTGCACTAACGATAATAAACTAACAATAGTTGTTGAAATGGGGGGTTCAAGAAAACTTGAATGGAAACCATTAAGTAATTATATTTTGGATGAATTTGAAAGTTAAATTATTTGATTAAAACCAAGAATAAAAAAGATAAATGGATTAAGTTAATTTGTGGTGCCAGTAATGAAGATATTGTTGCCATAGAAGATTTATGCGCAATTTATACTGCTGCTGGTGTCGACTACATAGATGTTGCAGCAGAAGAATCTATAGTTTATGCAGCAAAAAAAGGAATCGATTGGGCAAAAAAAGTCTTTAAAAACTCCCCTGGATTAATGATAAGTATTAGTGATGGTCATGATATCCACTTTCGAAAAGCAAAATTTGATCCTTTAAAATGTCCCCCTAGTTGTCCAAGACCATGCGAAAAAGTATGCCCCACCTTTGCAATTGATAATTTCGGAATTAAAGAAAGTAAATGTTATGGATGTGGAAGATGTTTAAATAGTTGTCCTCTAAATCTAATTAGTGAATATGAATATAATTTGTCAAAAAATGATTTAGCATCAACACTTCAAACAATAAGGCCTAATGCAGTAGAAATTCATACAGAAATCAATCGCCTAGATTCTTTTACAAAAGTTGTAAGTATCCTTAAAAGTTCTGGAATGAAATTAGACAAGATATCTATTAGTTGTGGATTAAATCAATCTTTCAAAAAAGCCCAAGAGCCCGAAGATCTTTTGAAATCTCTTTGGGAAAGATATGAAATTCTGAATGAGCTAGATATTCCCCTGATTTGGCAACTAGATGGAAGGCCAATGTCCGGAGATCTTGCTCCTACAACAAGTAGAGATGCTGTTAAGTTGTTTGAAAAAATCGGTTCAGATCTTCCACCAGGATTAATTCAATTAGCAGGAGGAACAAATGAAAAAACTCATGAATTGTTGAATTCAAACAATCTCCCAGATGGAATAGCATTTGGAAGTGCTGCAAGAAAAATTATGCAGCCCCTTATTGAATTTGCTCACAAAAATAACAAAAAACTCTATGAGTATCCTGAAATAATGGATTTGGCGATCAAAAAAGCTCAGAAATTTCTAGAGCCATGGAAATCGAGCTCATTCAAATAATATTTTTATTTTTCAAAACTAGCGCCATGTTTATAAAAAATTTGTATTTTTTGGATAGAAAAAAATCTTCTCATGTATTAAAATAGTAATTCAATGGGCCGTCGCCAAGTGGTAAGGCATCGGGTTTTGGTCTCGACATTCCTAGGTTCGAATCCTAGCGGCCCAGTTCTAATATTCAATTGGTGTCTTCTCAAAAAATTTTTCTATTTGATTTTGATGGAGTAATAGTTGATGGAATGCAAGAATATTGGCATAGCTCCTTGCTTGCCTGTGAAAGATATTTAAATTCACCCTACATCACTATTGATCAAAAACTTTATCAAGGAGTGCCAAATTCTTTCAAAGAAATCAGGCCTTGGGTTAAATATGGTTGGGAAATGATTCTAATTGTTCACGAAATTATAAAAACAGAAAATCCATTAAAAAGTGATAATAAAGATGATTTCATTAGTAATTATCATCAAAATTGCCAGCGGATATTAAATGAAAATTCCTGGATTGCCCAAGATTTACAAAAAATATTAGATAAGTCTCGCAATTATCAAATTGATAAAGATTTTAAATCATGGGTAAATTTACATAATCCATTTTTTGAAATTATAAATTTTATGAAAGAATTAAGGAAAAGAGGAATAAAAACTGGAGTTATAACAACGAAAGGGCAAATATTTGCAGAAAAAATTCTTAAACAATTAAATATTTTTCCGGAATTTATTTTTGGTTATGAATCAGGAACAAAAATTAAAATTGCTGAAAAACTTACACAAACTTATGAAATTTTAGGCTTTATAGAAGATAGAAAAAAAACTCTAATCGATATTAAACAAAATTCAGAAACTTCTCACATTCCATGCTTCCTAGCTGATTGGGGATATTTAAAAGAATCCGATAGATATAATTTAACTAATGAAATCAAATTATTAAGATTAGACAACCTTGAGGAATTAGTTGCAATTTAAAGATAATTAGCTAGAGTACAGATGTACTATGGTTTGTATTTATGAAGTTTGGTTTAAATAAAGATTTCCAAATTTAGAATAATTACAAAAACTTTAACCGATAAATCAAACAATGAGCCTTGAAGAAAAGAAAAAAACTGAATCAAAAGAAAAAGACAAGGCATTAAGTCTCGTCTTAGGTCAGATAGAAAGAAATTTTGGACGAGGATCAATAATGAGACTCGGTGACGCCTCAAGAATGAAAGTAGAAACAATATCTACTGGAGCGCTAACCTTAGATTTAGCATTAGGAGGAGGCTATCCAAAAGGAAGAGTCGTAGAAGTTTACGGACCAGAAAGTTCAGGAAAAACTACGTTAACGCTTCACGCGATTGCGGAAGTCCAAAAAAATGGAGGAGTAGCTGCATTTGTAGATGCTGAGCATGCACTCGATCCAGTTTATGCAGCCTCTTTAGGAGTTGATGTTGAAAATTTGTTAGTTTCACAACCAGATACTGGTGAAATGGCTCTAGAAATAGTTGACCAACTTATAAGATCTAGTGCAGTAGATCTTGTTGTTGTTGACTCGGTAGCAGCACTAACTCCAAGAGCCGAGATAGAAGGAGAGATGGGAGATCACGTAATTGGAAGCCAAGCAAGGCTAATGAGCCAAGCAATGAGAAAAATAACAGGAAATATTGGCAAATCTGGATGCACTGTAATCTTCCTAAATCAATTACGCCTAAAGATTGGCGTTACATACGGCAATCCAGAAACAACCACAGGAGGTAATGCATTAAAATTTTACGCCTCAGTGAGACTCGATATTAGAAGAATTCAAACTCTAAAAAGAGGTACTGAAGAATATGGCATAAGAGCAAAAGTGAAAGTAGCAAAAAACAAAGTTGCACCACCATTTAGAATTGCAGAGTTTGATATTCTCTTCGGGAAAGGCATTAGTACAACAGGATGTTTATTAGATTTAGCAGAAGAGACTAATATCATAATAAGGAGAGGTGCTTGGTATAGTTATGAAGGAGAAAATATTGGACAAGGAAGAGATAATACAATTATTTGGCTTGATCAAAACTTAGAAATCAGGAATAAAGTAGAATCTATGGTTAAAGAGAAATTAACAGAAGGTACAGAAGTCAGCTCTAATTCAATGAAAGCATTAAATAGCAATCCTGCTAATACAATCGCTGTTAACGATATAAAAACAGTAGCTTAGATTTATAAAGAATCAGCTAAAGTCCACCACCCAGCAGCAGGGCCAATGAATCTCACTACAATCCATAAGATGACTAACCCTCCGATTCCAAACCAACTGGCCTTAATACTTAATTTTATTAGGTTATCTCTTTGATTGATTGTAAAGGGAAGCCATTCAAGTAATCTTGGAGACTGATCAAATTTGGTTTTAGTATTATTTTTCTTTGGAGGTAAACCAAGTGTTTTACGTCTTTTTGCTTCTCCCATATTTCTTTAGTTATTTAGAAAATCATAACCTAATCAAAAGGTAGCATATAGTTAATTTGTTTTGTCGGTTGAATGTTTCGCAAAAGTAATCTTCCCCAGTTTCTTTTATTTACTCTTCCATCTAAGATAATTAACTTACCTGAATTTCTTCTTAAAGGAGAAATAGATCTTTCAAGTTTTATTCTAGCTTGAGGAAGAAAGAAATCTCTAAACCAATCTTGAGAAAGCTTCTTTTTATGAGAGACTGTAATTGCATTAATAGGTACTGACATATTCGGAATTGGAAGTAAAGGAATGATGATTTGTTCTGGAATTTGAATTAAATAAGAATTCATAATCCACCAGTCAAAACTAGAGCAAAGAATTTCATTTTTACCTGAGGGAATTGCCTCTAGCAAAACTCTCTTCCCGTACTTAGAAGCTAATTCGGTAGCAAGTTTAGTTTTTAAATCAATATCATCAGACAAAACTAAAGTTAAACCCTTTCTAAAAAGTATTAACTTTTTGCATTTATCCAAGATTGAATTGGTAAAAAAAGGATTGTTAGGAAGGAACTGTTTAGGAGGTATATATAATGAGATCTTTTTCTCTTCAAAATTACTTTTAAAATTAATAACCAAGTCAATATCTAAACTATGCTTTTTAAAATACATTTGGAAAAAATTATCTTTTCTCAATGCTGATAAAAAAGCAAATTTATTATTTGAAAAAAATTCCTTAATTTGAGAAAGTTCATCTATTGGCTGCAAATACAAATTCCAATCTAAATTTGTATCATTTAATTTTACCCAGCATGCCCAACCTTGAGATAATGCATTGTTAACGCTTAAAAATTTTTCAGAAAAAAAAGAATTTTCACGAAAAAAGTTTGAAAAGAAACTAATCTCTTTTTCATCTAAATTGATATAACTGTTTCCTAAGACCTTTCTCATGAAGAACTTTTTCTTCAACGAATCATATATTTTTATAAATTTCTTATTGATTAATTCAAATTCTTTAAAGTTTTTTGTCCAATCATTTTTAAGTAAAGAAATTCTAAAATGATTTTTTAAATCCTGTTTTATATCCTCAGTTCCAGAATAAACTATTCGATGATTTCTAAGATTAAGAGAATTAGGATCATTAAGTAAATCTTGGATTGTTATCAAGCGAACATGATGATTTGCAAAAATAAATTGATTATTTTTCAAATTAAAATTGAAACCTAGATTTTTCAATGAATTAATCTGAAATTGGCTTATAAATTGAATTTTTTCTTTAGATAAAATAAAAGTTGAATCCTCTTCTTTTAAAAATAGAGAAATCAAAATTGGAGGTAACCAATCATAGCTAGAGAAAATTTCGGAATTAATTAGATATGTAGAATCATTTTCAATACATTTGGAAATTATTCTCCCAAAAGAATATATGTGTTCCCAATTAATCCTTTGATCTCTCAAAAAATTTTTTAAATATTGATGACTTAAAATTTCAAGCATTTATAATTAATTTAATTTCAAATACATACAAATTTTATGAACCTAATATACAAAAAATTGGTATCAATATAAGAGGGTCTTGAATTAATGCATCTATGAAAATTGGAATAGTAGGATTAGGCTTAATTGGTGGTTCTTTAGGATTAAAACTCCAAAGTCTAAACCATACAATTTATGGAATTGCAAATAATGAATTTAATGCAAAAAAAGCTAAGGAAAAAAAACTTGCAAATTTTGTTAGCTGTGATCTGAGCTTATTAAAAAAATGTGAGCTCATAATTTTGGCATTGCCTATCAAAGATTTGATCAGTCCATCTCAAAGGTTGGTAGCATCAATACCTCAAAAAACAATACTAACTGATGTAGGCTCTGTTAAATATCCAATTGTAAATACATGGGAAAATTTACATCCTCTATTTATTGGATCTCATCCAATGGCAGGAACAGCAGAAAAAGGAGTTGATTCAGGGTTTGAAGGTCTTTTTAAAAATGCAAAATGGATTATTACCCCAACACAAAATAGTGACTTCAATGCAATCAGAACTATTTCCGAGCTCATAAAATCCATGGATTGTGAAATCTGCCAAGCTTCGCCAAAAGAGCATGATGAAGCAGTATCTCTAATTTCACATTTACCTATATTTTTAGCTTCTGCCCTAATTGAAACTGCGCATACAAAAAATAATCAATCTTTATTAGATCTCACACAAAAACTTGCTGCTACTGGATTTGCAGACACTTCCAGAGTTGGGAGCGGCAATGAACAACTAGGCCTAGATTTAGCTATTAATAATCAGACTAATGTTTTAAATGCCATAAATAATTTTAAGAATAAGCTGAATACACTGGAATCTCTTATTAAAGAAAAAAATTGGGATTTACTTACTAACAAACTGGCTGAAGCAAAAGAAATCAGACAAAATTTTATAAACTAAAATTTTCAATACCTTTGGAAGCTAAAATTTGCCTTGAAACCATTAATGCAGATTGACTAACACCTGCAGTCCCCTCTCCTGGATAAATCGAATCTCCACATAGCCATAATCCTTCAAAAGGAGTCCTACTTGATAATCCAAATAAACCAAAAATATCTGGATTTTGACCAAGCCCGCCTACTATTCCATTAGGTCTATTAGTCCATTTTTCAAATCCCAATGGAGTTGCTAATTCCCTATGTAGCCAATTTTCAGGATCAATATCGAATTGATTTTCTAATTCAAGCGATATTTTTTTCATGAAATCATTTTTCTTCTTTAAGTAAATTTGTTTATCCAAATCAAACCAATCTTTAGTCTTAGTAAAGATACTAGCTATTAATGTGACCTCTCCTTTTGGCGCTCTTCCGTCACCGTCATCACTAATTGATACAAACAAAGAACCAAATTCTTTCGAAACAAATTGATAATGATTAGAAGAATTTTTTTTAATATCTTCTTTTTTTAGTGCTGAATAAAAAACTAAAGCTCCACTTGGATCAGGCAAATGACTCAATCGATTTTTATATTTTTGTTTTCTTTTTAAGGGATCTTTCAAATGCTTGAGCAAAGATTGAGGAGGCGCAGTATAAATCAAATCTTTAGCTTGGTAAATAAAAGAATTTTTTTTTGAATTAGAAGATATTGTCCAACACAAATTTACATCATCAAATTTTATAGAATTAACTTTTTGTCCAAAAATTAGATTAGCTCCAGTTTTACTCAATGAACTTTCTAATGCTTCACTTAAAGACTGCATAGATTTTTTAAGATGCCACAGACCATGTGGCTGTTGACACATCTGAAGAACAGTAGATCCATATAATGCGGCTGTATTATAAACGTCCTCTTGAGAATAAAGTTTTAGTTGAAGATTTAAGAATTTTATTAAGCGCTCATTATTAGATAATCCACATATCCGCAATAAATCAAAAATAGTAGATTTAAGTAAGATACCTGTGACGAGATTTGACGGTACTAGTGCTTTAAGAAGTTGAGAAAAATCCCAAAAATTACTTATTGGCAATACAGGATTATTGTTAGCAAATACCCAATTACTTTGATGAATGAGAGTACAAAGTTTCCAAAATCTACTACTCCCTGGAAACTGCATTTCTTGTTCAGCAATCCATTTACTTTTTTCATACCAAATAGGTATAGGCTGACCACCATCATTTAAATCAACGATGCAAGCAGGGTCTAAAATTGTGGCTTCAGGAGATGGAATATCTAAAAAATTAAAGATCCTAGAATGTATTCCTCCTTTCTCTAAACCTGCAACTTGAGTTGCACCAACATCAAAAATATAATTCTTTCTTTTAAAAGTACCAGCACATCCACCTGATTGAGTATGAGATTCGATTAAATTAACTGATAAGCCTTGTTTTGATAAAATCGCTGCAGAAGTTAGTCCTGCTATACCTGCGCCAACAACAACAACTTCAGACTTTCTCATTGAAAATGCAAAAATTATCCCCTATTGAAGTTAACGAAATTTGTGATGAATTAGGTGAAATCTATCCAAAAAGTATTGAACAAGTACACGGAGGTGATATTCATAGTACCTGGCAAATAGAATTCTCAAACAAAAAATTATTCCTCAAAAGAAACATTAGAAACAAAAAATTTCTTGAATTTGAAAAATTTTGTCTTCAAAATTTGAGAAAGTACATTAATCAAGAAAACTTTGTTATTCCTGAAGTTATTGCATATAAAAATATAAACAATGTAGAGATTCTTTTGATTGAATGGATAGAAATGAAAAACTTTGACCAAAGAAATCTTGGAAAAGGTTTAGGAGAAATGCATTTAAAATCAGCTGAATCTAATCAGAAAATGTTTGGTTTTCAGGTTGAGGGTTTTATCGGCACAACAGATCAGAAGAAAGGCTGGGAGGATAATTGGATAGATTGTTTTTTAAACTTACGCATAAAACCTCAATTATTAATCCTTAAGTCAAAGTTTTTAGAGAAAGAAACTATAAATCAAGTTATAGAAAAAATTAAATCAGAGTTGCTGAATCATAAGCCAATAAATACTCTCGTTCATGGTGATTTATGGTCAGGAAATGCAGGAATAGACAAAAGTGGAAAAGGAGTAATTTTTGATCCGGCATCTTGGTGGGCAGATAATGAAGTAGATATAGCTATGACAAAACTATTTGGAGGTTTTAGCAAAGAATTTTATGAAGAATATCATAGAATTTTTCCCATAAAAAAGGGATTTGAAAAAAGAATTATTATTTATAATTTTTATCACATACTAAATCATGCCAATATGTTTGGAGGAGGGTACTTAAAACAAGTTAAAGATTACGTCAAGGAAATACTGAATATGTAATCTTTAACTAACCTAAATATGTCTTTTTAAGATTTTGCACCTTATCTAAAACAGCTTCACGATTTTCACTGGTACGAAGATTTTGCCAGCTCCATTGACCAACGACAATTACGCCTAGTAGTTCTAGTAAACCAGGGAGAATTGGGAAAAAGTTTATCGTGTCAATGACAACTTTAATTATTATCTGAGCTATTACGACAACAGCAATTATGCCTGCCGCTTTGCCATACTTACCCATCTGAGTCCAATCAACATTACCAAGGGTTTCGTTGACTTTTCCCATAACATCAGAGTACTTCTCTGAAAAGCTTTTGGTTTCTGAGCTTGTATCGGAGCCGGAGTCTTGGTTTGACTCTGGAGTGTTATCACTCATGAATTCAGTAAACTTAATATATGAACCAGACAGTATCGGAAAAAACGTCTGTTGACTACCTTTTTGTTGTGCAAAATTCCGAACCGAAACATTTTGTATTTTTTAGATGCGTTGGTATATGAAGTTTCTGAAGATATTTAAACTTAAATTTAATTTAAAAAACTTCACATTATCGTCTACCTCTAACAAAAACATTAATAAATCGCAGTAATGAGAAAAATTTAAAAGGCTAAAATTTTTATTTTAATTATTATGTTTTCATAGTTTAGCTCGCAAAAAATTAAAGTATAGGTATGTCCAAAGATATCAAACTTAATTTCTTAAACTCAGATGAGGAAGAAAGATATCAAAAACATTTAACCCTCAAAGAGATAGGTTATGAGGGGCAACTAGATCTTAAAAACAGCTCAGTATTATGCATCGGAGCAGGTGGGCTTGGGTCTTCCGTTTTGCTTTATCTTGCCGCTACAGGAATTGGGAGAATTGGAATAGTTGATAACGATCAAGTTGAAAAATCTAATCTCCAAAGACAGATAATTCATGAAACAAATACTATTGGCAATCTTAAAATTGATTCAGCCAGGGAGAGAATTCAAAAATTCAATCCTAATTGTGAAATATTAACCTTTTCAGAGAGAATTAATCCTAAAAATGCTCTTGGAATAATAAAAGAGTTTGATGTTATTTGTGATTGCTCGGATAACTTTGGCACAAGATATTTAATAAATGATTCATGCCTGATATTAAATAAACCCCTAGTCTTTGGAAGTGTGCAAGGCTTTGAAGGGCAAGTGAGTGTTTTCAATTTATATAAAAATAGTCCAAATTTAAGAGACTTACTTCCAGAATCACCGTCAAAAAATGCTGCCCCTAGTTGTGCAGAATACGGGGTTGTAGGTGTTTCAACAGGTTTAATAGGAATTCTTCAAGTTAATGAAATTATCAAAATCATTTTGAAAAAAGGCGAAATTTTAGATGGGAAAATTTTAATTTTTGATCTATTGAATATGAATATAAAAAAATTTAATCTAAAAAGTGATCAGTCAAATAAACGTATAAAAAATCTGTCTCAGTTTAAGGGCTTTTATAATAAGGATGAATATTGTGAGAAAAATAATGAAATCAAAAGTATTAATGCTTATGACTTTAATAGTTTATACAAAGCAAAACCAAACAAAATTCTTTTAATTGATGTTAGAGAAAATGAAGAATTTTCTACTTCTGCAATAAAGGGATCTGTATCAATCCCCTTAAGTCATTTGAATCAAGAATCTGACTTAAAATTTATTCAAAAAGAAAGTTTAAGTAAAGAGATTTTCACGATATGTCAATCGGGGAAACGTTCTGAAAAAGCCTCAAGAATTTTATCTCAATTCAAAATTCAATCAAAATCTATTGAAGGCGGCATTGAAAAGGTAAAAAAATATTGTGCAACTAATATTTTTAAGAATATTTAGTAATCTACACCTCTTTTTAAATCAACTCCAACATTTGCATAATGCTTATGACAAACCATTTCAGAGTAGACATCAGCGAGTTCAAAGTATAAAGGTTCATTTTTACACCTCCCAGTAATAACAACTTCTGTTTCTGTTGGTTTTTTTAAGAGCGTTTGATGTATTGATTCCACAGGTAGCAGTTCTAAATCAACAGTTGGATTCAATTCATCTAAAATAATTGTTTTATACAAACCAGACAAAATAGCAGCTTTAGCAATTTCCCATGCTCTTTCAGCCTCAACATAATCAATTGGTTGTTGCTGACCTCTCCATACGATGGCATCTCTGCCTGAACGCAAATGATCTACTAAATGGGGGTAACTCTCTCTTAAAGCTTCTATAGCAGCATCTTCGGTATAACCATTCCCACCTTTTAACCACTGTAATATTAAAACTCTATGACTTTTATCTTGAGATATTCCTTTACCGATAGCTTGAAGAGCCTTACCAAGTGCACTTGTGGATTTACCCTTTCCTTCACCTGTGTAAATTTCAATTCCACCACTAGAGCTGCTTTGCTTGGTTAGTTTTGATAAGTCTTCTGTCAAACGTGGTCTCATCTCTGAATGGAGTTGAGATATTCTTACCAAAGAGGGAGGGGCTGCCCTTCCGGTAATAATTATTTCTAATCCATCTGGACGATTTTGAAGAGATTCAACTACTTCATTGATATCAAGCATTCCTAAATCAAGAACTGGGTTCAACTCATCTAGTACAACTACAGAATAAAGTGAACTAGCAATCGCTCCTTTAGCAATATTCCAACCTCTCTCAGCCTCACCAATATCAAACTTTGTAACTTGGTCAGCAGTAAAGAATTCTGATCTTCCTGTCCTTACATGATCAATTAAATGTGGAAAGCCTCTTTGTAAAGCCTCTATAGCTGAATCCTCGTCATATGGCCTCTCAGGACCTTTTAAAAATCTTAGAAGTAAAACTCTTGACTGTCTTTTTTCGCATATTCCTAAACCTATTGTTCTGAGAACAACTCCCAAAGCAGCCTGACTTTTGCCCTTGCCTTCTCCATCATAAATATGTAATTGACCTTTTGATCTCTCTTGACTATCACTTGCTGTGACAATTCCAATTCCTCTATTTCTACTCGTATTCGTCAATTGAACAAAATTAATTAATTTAATCTAAGATATAGATAATAATATTATTAAAGATTTAATAATAAATTCAACCTATTCATAGGTAATTTAAATTTTAAAGTAATCAGCATGTTCAATCAACTAGAAATTCTCTCTGATGAACAAAGTGAAAAACTTTATACAATTAGAAGATACATAAAGAATCTTGATAATGTTTGTATTGCCTATTCCGGAGGAGTTGACAGTACATTAGTAGCATCATTAGCATTCGAGCAACTAGGTAGCAAAGCAGTTGCAATAACTGGTATTTCTCCTGCATTAGCTAATACTCTTCGTGAAGAGGCAAGAAGTCAAGCAAAATGGATTGGAGTAAAGCATTTAGAAATTAAAACATCAGAATTAGACCAATCAAGTTACAGTAAAAATCCCAAGGATAGGTGCTTTGCATGCAAAAAAGAGCTTCACAAACATACAACCTATCTCTCTAAAAAACTTAATTACAAGATTGTTTTAGATGGAGTCAATCTGGATGATCTTAAAGATTACAGACCAGGTATACAAGCCTCAAAACAAGCAGGAGTTGTCTCTCCCCTTGCAAAATTTAAGTTCTCCAAACAAGACATAAGGGATATATCAAAAGCATTAGGGTTCCCTTGGTGGGATAAACCTGCTCAACCTTGCTTGTCATCAAGATTTCCTTATGGCCATGAAATAACTAGCAAGAGGCTCAAAATGGTTGAGAAAGCAGAAGAATACCTTAAAGAAGGTGGATTATCGGAGGTTAGAGTTCGATGCCAAGGCTCAACTGCAAGAATAGAAATTCCTCAAGAAGATTTTAAGCATTTTTTTAAAAAGTATAATTTAAATGAGTTAGTTCAATATTTTTATGATTTAGGATTTAATTGCACAAGCTTAGATCTTGAAGGACTAATAAGCGGAAAATTAAATAGGTAAATAATATATTCAAATAACTGTTCTGATCTGTTTTGAAACTTCTGAAGGTGGATTTCGCTTAATGACCCGCAAAGAATGTTCTTTAGCCATCAAAGATTCAATTAAATATTGACTAGCCAGTTCAGGCATCATATTTTGACCACATGTAAAAATATCGACTGCAGAATAATTAGATTCAGGCCAAGTATGTATGGAAATATGAGATTCAGCCAGTAATGCAATCGCCGTAACCCCCTGAGGCTCAAATTTATTACTCATCAAATTCAAAACTGTTGCATTTGCCAATTTAGCAGCTCTGTTTAAAGTACAGCGCAAAAAGGATTCGTCATTTAATTTTTCGCAATCGCATCTATAAAGTTCCAACAAAAGGTGTTTACTTTGATGACTTAACTTTTGATCATCACGAAACGAACTTAAAATTTGATTTTTTTTGTAGATTTCCATTTAAGAAATTTATATGAATTTAAGATTAGCTAAAAATCATGTCTTTTAAAATTATAAGTGAATAATTTGCGAAGAGCCTAAGAAAGACTGATTAAATTTATCTAAATGTGTAGCACTTATAAAACATTGACTTTCTTTGCCAACAGAATTTAATAACAAATTTTGCCTGGTTAAATCTAATTCCGCCAAGACATCATCCAATATAAGTATTGGAGGAACATTTAATGTTTTAGTTAATAAATCTAGTTCAGCCATCTTCAAAGCCAAGATGAAAGTCCTTTGCTGTCCTGATGAACCATATTTTCTAACTGAAACATTATTAATTAGAAACTCAAAATCATCACGATGAGGACCAAAATTGCATTTTCCAGTTAATGCTTCGATTGATCTCTGATTTAATAGTTGTTCTGCAATTTTTTTACTAATAACTTCTTCTTCTTCTTCTTCTGGACTTATATTTTGTATCCCCGAAAGATAATTTATGCTTATTTGCTCTTTAGATTTACTTAAATGATTATGCCAATATTCAACATATGGTTTTATTTTCAATAAAGCTCTTCTTCTTCGCCTAAAAATTCTTGTACTTACTATTGACATTTGAATATCAAAGCTTTCAACAATATCTGAGGATTGGGTTTTTAAGAAACTTTCCGAACGCCAAAAATGACTTCTTTGTTTTAAAAGCCTGTTATATCTAGTTATCAATTCTAAATATACTGGTTCAAGCTGAGATACTACTTTATCAATCCATTTTCTTCGATAACTGGGTTCACTTCTAACAATATCAATATCATTAGAACAGAAACATACACTCCGAATATAATTATTTATTTCACTCTGTTTTTTTAAAATTGATTCATTGACGTAAATTTTTTTAGGGCCTTTTCGGAATAAATTTAACTTTAAATCGTCTTTAAAATTTATCTGTCCTATAACTACAGCCATATCACTGCCGTTCTCTATTAAATCTTTATCGTTTAATGCTCTATTAGATTTTAATTGACTTAAAAATTCAACCGATTCAAGTAAATTTGACTTACCAATACCATTAATGCCAAGAACAATTGCTCTTTGCTCTTCTAAATCTATTTCAAAACTTTTATGGTTCCGAAAATTTTTAATTTTTAATTTATTTAAAAAAATTTTTCTTGTGCACTCATTAATTAAATTAGCTAAGTTTAAAATATTTAGATTTTCTTTAAAGAAATTGAAAAATTAAAGGGCATGTAGCTCAGTTGGATAGAGCATCAGATTCCGGTTCTGAGAGTCGGGGGTTCGAATCCCTCCATGCTCGTAACATGATTGTTAAAGTTTATATCCCATTACTCTTATTCCGTTTGGGTCTAGTATAAATCCATTTTCCTCTAGACTTTCGAACGAGGATACTGGAGCCTGTACAGAAATACTGCATCCAGGCATTTCTCTATTTATTTTCTCAAGAGTTACTTGAAGCAATATTGAATAAAAAAGTTTCTGATTATTATCTGGCAATGCAATTAAATTCCACAAGTTAGCATTCAATCCCCTGTCCGAAGTAACCCTTACAAAGCCATATAATTTATTTTTTAATTCACTCTGTATAGTAAAAAAGAAATTACTTTTCTGAATAGCCTCAGAAAGAGGTTTTATTGGAAATGTCTCACAACCACAATTCGCTAAAAGTTTGTTGACTTCTTTAGCTAAAGGGATTTGAGAAGAGTTAACAAAATAACCTTCTGGAAGAACAAGTTTTTTTTTAGAAAAATATTGCAATTATTAACCTGTATTTCTCATGCCAGCTGCTATCCCATTAATAGTTAAAAGTGCCCCCCTCAATAATTCACTTCTGCTGTAAGCTCTTCTAGATTCATCTTTATCTATAATAAATTCGCTTATTGGAGGTTGTCTTGTCTGGTCTCTTAGTCTTCTTAAAAGTGAAACCTGTAAAAAACCCAATGGGATGATTGTCTTATTTCTCAAGCTTACTGATGATTTCAAGTCTCTATCTGATTCAAGAAGCTTATTTTTACCGGTAATTTCAAGTACTAAAGATTTTGTAAGATTATATTCTTTAGAAATTACTTCAAAAATATCATCAAATGAGTCTTTATTTTCTTTACTGCCAAGAGTATCAACATAATATCTAGCAACTTCCAAATCCACCTTAGATAATGTCATTTCTACCTTAGATATAAGCATCCTAAAAAATGGCCATCTTTGATGCAAAACTCTTAATAATTCGATTTGTTGCGGATCTGAATTTAATTCAGATGACAATGCAGTGCCTACTCCAAACCAACTTGGCAAAAGAAATCTACTTTGTGTCCAACCAAATACCCATGGAATAGCTCTTAAACTTGACAAATCTTTTGCACCTTTTTTTCTTCTAGCAGGTCTACTAGATATCTGTAATTTACTTATTTCTTCAATTGGAGTGACCTCTTGAAAGAAATTTAACAAATCAGGATTCTCATGAACTAATTTTCTGTAGTGAGACCTTGATGTTTCTGCTAACCTAGACATCAATTGATTCCATTCTGGAGTAGCGTCAAGTCTATTATTTACCAAACTATTTTGAATCACCGCTGTAGTGACAGTCTCAAGATTGTACAAAGCCAGTTCCGGAAGACTATATTTAGAAGCTAACACTTCACCTTGTTCTGTTATCTTTATTCTCCCTTTTAAAGTGCCGCTTGGTTGAGCCAATATTGCCTGATAGGCTGGTCCTCCTCCTCTTCCTACAGAACCTCCTCTTCCATGAAACAGTCTAAGCAATATGTTATTTCTACTTGAAAGATTTTGAAGAGCTATTTGGGCTCGATGAATTTCCCAATTACTAGAAACAAACCCCGAATCTTTATTGCTATCAGAATATCCAAGCATTAATTCTTGTAGTGGTTTAAAAGATTCGCCCACTTTTGGCAATAACGATCTGTAGAAATCCAATTTAAACAACTTTTCCATTACTTCTGGTGCTCTTTTAAGGTCTTCAACAGTTTCAAAAAGAGGAACAACTAATAATTTTGACTTTTGTGAATTTTGATCCAGAAGTCCCATTTCTTTTGCCAGTAAGAGAACTTCAAGCAAGTCAGATGCACTATGACTCATTGAAATTACATAAGAATGACAAATGCGACTTCCAAATTCTTGCTGTAATCTCTTAACCATTTTAAAAACTGAAAAGGTTTCTTCTGTAGTTTTTGTCCAGTTAACGTCAGATGGAATTAAAGGCCTTTTTGTATTTAATTCTTCTATAAGCCATTTAATTTTCTCTTCCTCAGACATTTGGTCATATTGCACAAGTAAATCAAGATAATTTGTAAGCTCTTGTATAGCGTCACTATGCCTTGTACTCTCTTGACGAATATCTAAACTTGCTAAAGAAAATCCAAAAATATGAACCTGAGTAAGTAAATTATTTACAGACTCGCATGTTAAATCTGTACTAATCAGGCTGTTTTTAATTAGTTCGAGATCATAAGTAAATTCGTTTACTGACTTGTAATATAAATTTTCAACTTTATCTAAATTTTTGTTATCAATTTCTCCCTCTATGTCAAATTTCCACCCACTATCAGCTAATAAATTATTTCTTTCTTGTGTTAACCTTAATTTTTCTAAAATATAACTTAATTTCAATCTGTAAGGTTCTGATCTATACCTTGTAGCCCTAGCTTCATATATTTCTGGGAACTTAACCCTGTCAGTTTCTAGTGACTCTAATAAAGAAGAACTGACTTGACTCCATTGCATCGAAACACTTAATTGATCTCTAAGATTAGAAGTCGCAATAACATATCTTTCCAACATCAACTGCCTTTGGTAGCAAGCAGTTCGCCACGTTATCTCAGGAGTGACAGATGGATTGCCATCTCTATCTGAACCTACCCAAGAACCGAAGTTACAAAAAGATTCAGAGGGCATCTGAACATCTGGATAATTTTCTGTTAATGCTTCAGCGATCCTACCCCTCAATTGAGGCATCGCATTAAATAAAACTTGCTGAAAATAATGCAAGGCATAATCTACTTCGTCTAAAACTGAAGGTTTAAATTGATGCAATTCATCTGTTCTCCACCAAAGTCTTACTTCCTCTTTTAACTGGGTTTTTAGAGAATTTTTTTCTTCTTTTGTTAGAAATTGCTCAATTTGTATTTTTTTTAACAAATTTGCTACTCTTGTTTGCTTATGTCTAATCGTATGTCTTACAATCTCGGTCGGATGTGCAGTAAAAACTAAACGGATGTCCATTTCCTGCAATAACTCTTCTAATTTACCTGGTGGTACATTTAATTTCCTCAACCTATAAAATAATTCTCTAAATGTTACTGGAGCATTTTGCCTAGCCAATGCTGGAGCAAAAGGATCAAGATTGTCGGGCGATTTTTGAACATCCTTATTGGTAAAGCTTTGAATATATCTATCTTCCTCAACTCTTTGTTCCAAAATATTCACAAGTTGAAAATACAATGAAAAAGCCCTTGCTGCTGCGATGGATTCTGCTAAATCCATAGAATTTACAATATCAACTATTTCATTTTTAAAAGTTTTTGAAGTATCACCATCAATTTGTTTTGAATAACTTAGTTCTTTAAGCTGTATCAATCTCTCTGCTTGATCCTCTGGGCATTCTTCTCTAAGCACAGATTCCCATAGATCTTCTATTAAAAGACGGTTTTTATCAAGTGGATCATTGTTACTTATAAGATCCACATTATTATTTTTTATCTGTCGAAAAGATTCCATATAATCATTATGTCACAAGTGAAAATGTTCAGAACAAATATTTAGTTAAATAATCAAAAATTCTCGCCTTCGCTCCTTATCATATCTTCAATAGAAATTTTCATTATCTGCTCAATAGAAAGACCTTTTTCATATTGATTTATCCATTTCATAGATTGATTGCCTTCTTCAAGCACTTTATAGATAGGATTTAAAAGATGTTTCATACCAAAATTTTCTGCTATGGATGATAAATCTGATAATAAGTTTTGAATCCATTCTCTACAAATAACTTTTTTGCCATCTTGCCAGTTAATTAACTCTGAATTCAGGCTATCTTTAGAAGCATTTATCTCATTTTGATCACATATTTCTGATAACTCATCCATAGAAAAAATACTTGCATTCAAAGGATCTAATGTATTTATATTTTCAAAAAGATGTAAAATCCTTAATTCGATCATGGCTGTTATCCCCAAAAGCAGATTGATATCATGTACAAAATCGCAAATTCTTAATTCCAAACGATCAAGAATTAAAGGCCTTTGTGGACCATTTGGTCGAATTGAAGACCAAAAATGCCTAATATTTTGCATATTTTTATTAGATATATTTTCTTCTATCCAATCGATATAAGAATTATGATTCACAAAAAAAGGTACTCTACTTGGTGTTTTAGGAAACTGGATCCATCTCTGAGAATGATTATTTGTAATTTTATTATTTAAAAAAGGTGAACTAGCACTTAAGGATAGATATAGAGCAGCTTCGGATCTTATAAGTCTTATAGCAGCAAAAAGCTTATCTAAATTATCTATTCCTACGTTTATATGTACACTTGAAGTTGCAATAGAAGTTCCATAATTATCTTGTATAAATTGATGATAAACATTGTCGATATCAGATCTTTGAAATTGAATGTCGTGTTTAAAACAAAGAGTGGATGAAGGAATGATTGTTAAATTTTTAGTATCTAGCCACTTTCTTAACTTTTTTCTTGGAGTTATTAATTTCTCATATAAAAAATTGTAGTCTTTTTCAGGTGTTGTTATGTATTCAACATTTCTGTTATCTGGCTCTTTTACAAAATCAGGAAATTTTTTCTCAATTTCAGCCGAAACACCAATATGAGAATTTAAAGAACCTGTGAAAAGTTCCACCTCAAAACCCTTATAAAGATTATTTTGACTCATTTATTTTCCAAACAGGCTAATGCTTTTAGTATCCCCTTTGCTTTATTTATCGTCTCTTGATATTCATTTTCAGGAAAAGAATCAGCAACTATTCCAGCTCCTGCTTGCACTGAAACATCATATTTCCCATCTCTTAAAGGTTTAACTATCATAGTTCTTATTGTAATTGCCGTATTTAATGCACCATTAATATCAATAGATCCGTAAACACCAGCATAAGGTCCTCTTGCATCTTTTTCAAAGTGATTAATCAATTGCATAGCTCTTATTTTTGGCGCACCAGTTACTGTCCCAGCGGGGAAAGATGCTTTTAGCAAATCCCATATATCAGCATTGTTTTTTAAGATTCCCTCAATTTCACTAACTATATGCATAACATGTGAATATTTCTCGATAACCATTAAATCCTTAACCTTCACAGTACCAATTTCGCAAACTCTTCCAAGATCATTTCTCCCAAGATCAATTAACATTACATGCTCAGCTATCTCTTTTGGATCTTTTAATAAATCCTTTTCTAATTCCAAGTCTCGTTGATTATCAATACCTCTAGGTCTTGTACCAGCTATTGGTCTTAAACTTGCAACAATCTGACTATTATTATTTTTTTCAGCCTTAACCATTACTTCAGGACTTGAACCTATCAGATACCATGAGCCAAAATCGAAAAATGACATGTATGGAGATGGATTAACCATCCTCAAACTTCTATATAAATTAAAGGGATCATTATTGACTTGAGTTTGAAATCTCTGACTTATAACTATTTGGAAGATATCTCCCTTTCTTATGTATTCTTTTGCAGAGAGAACAGCATCCTCAAAATCTTTTTTCTTCCAATTACTTCGTAGATCTAAATTCAAATTCTCATTTTCATTCCAATCTAAAAACTCATTTTCTTTTAGAGGAACTCTCATTAAATTTCTAGTTTTCTGAATTTTAGAAATTGAGTTGAGATACAACTCTTCAATTGAGGACTCTTTTAAAGAAGTTGTATCTGCATAAACCACAGCAGTAATGCATCTTTTTATTTGATCAAAAACAACTAACTGATCAAAAAACATCCAGGAACCATAAGGGATATTGTTTTCTGGTATTTCATTTATTGGAACGCTTGGTTCTATTCGATTTATTAATTCATAACCCCAAGAGCCATATAACTGTCCAATTGATGGTAAGTCATCAAGCATGGTTGACCTATATTCCTTTGTCCAACTTCTTAACATATCAAAAGGATCACCTTTATGTGTTTCAGTTTTACCATTATTCCAAGTTTTAACTATTTCTTCTCCGTAACAAACGGCTTCCCAAAGAGGTTTAGTAGCAACAATGCTCCACCTGCCCAAACTTTCCCCACCTTCAACAGATTCAAGAAAAACACCATGAGAGTCTTCCGAGGATAATTTTAACCAAGTCGACAATGGAGTCTCTAAATCTGCTGGCCAAGTTTGAATGATAGGTATAAAATTCTTACCTTCTTTGTGAGCCTTTAAAAAACTATCTTTCTGTGAGCTGATCATATTAATAATGTCAACCCAAATTATAATTATTTTCTTCTTTTATATCAACTTTAAGGAAGTTAATCAAAAGTATTCTTAGAAGTAAATTTCAAACCAGCTGGATTAGGATTCTCACCTATTCTTCTAGGGTTATGACCTACTTTCTCCCTGCCTTCATTTACTTTTTCAGGAAAAACACCATCTTTTGGATGTAAAAATTCAATATCACCACCTGGGAAAATTCGGTATATTTTAAAATCTTCAATTCTTGGTTTAAAGGCTCTTAATTGTGTCCCTAATGCAAGGCATTGTTCTTTTCTTGCAAAGTACATTAAGTTATCACCTTCATGCATAATAGCCGCTCCACCCGTGGGCAATTCAAATGCTTGTTCCTTTGAACTTTTCCATACAATTGCATATTTTTCTTCGGTTTCTGCTGAGTTTAATAAACCCCCAGTACTTCCTATATGCTTTGGAAATTGACCAACTAAAGTTTCAGTCATCCTTGATTTTGAGTTATTTATAATAAGAAATTAGCATTCATATTTTGCAAAATTCGAAATTTACATGAAATTTTCTACATTATTTAATATATGGAAAATTTGTTTATCATTTTATTTTGAATCTGAAATTGGAAAAAATACTGTCAAACCTGTATCACGCCTTTGTGTAACATGCCCTCCTAAACTAGCTAACAACTTTTGAGTAGCACTTTGACTAAGTTGTAAACTACCTGTTTGAGGGTTCCAATTTAAAACAGGACCAATATCAGAACCTTTATCTTTTTTTAGAATTTCTTTTTGATTACTTTCTAATTTTTGTACTTTTAATTGAAGTTTAAGTTTTTGACCAGCTGGTCTTAATTCTAAAATTAATGTACTACCTTCTTTTAATCCTCTAGTATTTTTATCAATTAATCCCCTTAACATTAATTCTAATTTTTCAGAATCACTCAAAATTTGCGGAAGTTGACTGGGGATATCTATCTTTAAAGAAATCCCACGACGACTTAATTGTTTATTCCATAAAGGAGAAAGCTTTTTAAAAATTTCGGCTAAATTAATTTTTGCCAAGTTATTTAATGACGTAACTTCATTACTTACTAATTCTGCTGCATTAAAGATTAAGCCAAACCTATCAATTTGTTCATTACATTCATTATCTATTTGAATTAAACGATTTCTCATTGATTCATCCATATTATATTTTTTTAAAGTAGAACTTATGAGGGTTCTTATTGTTGTCAAAGGCGTTCTCACTTCATGAGAAATTGCACGTAAAAATTTTGCTTCAGTTATTTGCAGATTTTTTTCATCGTTTTTAACAGAATTCTGTATATTAGGATTTGGTACCAAATTTGCTAATTTTGCCGATAAGATTGGCCAAAAGAATTTTTCAAATTGATTATTAATATTAAGATTACCTAAATTGTTGATTGCATTACGAAATTTAACTCCTTCCTCATAATTTTCTTGATTTAATTTCGCATGCATTAGTTCAATTGAAATTTTTAAGCTTTCTTCATCACACTTCATTAATAAAATCTTCTTATCTTTTCCACCTACAATTGATAATATGCATTGAAAATTTGGAGTGATTATCATCAAAAAAGGTTCATAACCATCTTTTTGGCTGAGATTTAAGACTTTATAATTACTAACTAAATCGGAATTTTTTTTTATCTTATCTGAATTATTGACTGGTAAAAAACCAGCGTTCTCATTTTGAAAGTATGGAAACCCCTCAGGTGACCAAAGCCATCCATTAAGTTGACTAAAAAATTTTTTTTCATTTAGAGCTGGTAAAGGAGAAGCGACCCATATACCTCCCTGTTTATAATTCTGAGATAGGAAATCTTTTTGAATAACTTCTAAAGAAGCCCACCACATTCTCCTAGATGTGTCATCATCCACATATATATTTTGAACTCCTTTGATCAAAAGCTCTTGAATTTTCTTTATAGTTATTTGCGATTTCATCAATTCCTTAGTGATCTAGAACGTTTCAATATAGATAAAACAAATCCAATAGAAATAAAATTAATCAACAATGATGTTCTACCATAGCTCATGAAAGGAAGGGGAATTCCAGTAACTGGTCCTAAACCAATAGTCATAAATAAATTAATAATCATTTGGAATAAAAAAGTTGAGGCAATTCCAATGACGATTAAAGATTCAAAGTCAGACCTAGCAATTGTTGCGATATTAATAAGTTTTTTAATCAAATAAAAGAACGAAAATAAAACCACGATACATCCCATAAAACCCAACTCTTCGCCTAAAGCACTGAATATAAAATCAGTATGTTGTTCTGGTATAAATTGCAAATTAGTCAGCTTACCTTTTAACAAACCAGTACCAAAAAATCCACCAGAACCAATTGCAATTTGACTCTGTATCAAATGATATCCACCACCTAATGGATCTCTATTTGGATCTAAAAATAAAACTAATCTATCTTTTTGATATTCTTTTAAACCAAATTGCCACAAAATTGGTGTCAATTTTGCCACTAATATATGCAATGAAATGGCGAGAGCAGAAAAAATAATTTTCTTTTTCGAAGATCTATAAGCAAGATATCCTATAAATGGAATCCAGAAAATAAGAAGAGTTGGTAAGGTTAAATATAATATAGAAGTAACAATAAAAAAAACTAATATCAAAATCCACTCTAAAGGCATTTGAGACCAATAGAGCATTACACCTGTCAAAACCAATAAAACTAAAGAAGTGCCTAAGTCAGGTTGAAAAAAAATTAATAACCAAGGAAAAACAACTACTAATAAGGGCAATACAGAATCTTTTATTGTTGAAATTATTTTTTTGTCGAGCACTAAAGCAAGAGTTAAAACAGTACTTAATTTAGCGACTTCTGAAGGCTGAAAAGAAAAGATGCCCAAGTTTAGCCATCTTTGAGCTCCAGAAACTGAAATCCCAAAAAAATAAATTAGAAACAAGGATATCAAAGTACACAAATAGAATGGGAGCAAATACTTTTTAAGTCTCTCTAACGGTATATATGAAATAAAAAATGCCAAAAAATAGCCAAAAAAACCAGTCAAGATATGACTTAAATAGTTCGATACTAAATAATTCCCCTGAATACTTTTTATTAAGAAACCCGAAATAATAACTAAAAAAAGGGGAATAATAAGTAGTGGAGAAAATAAAAATCCTCTACTAGAGTTATCGTTTTTTTGTAAAAATCCTCTCTTATTTAATAAAGAAATTCTCCTAAACATCAATTATTTATTATCAAATTGATTTTTAATTAATTGTGCTAAATTATCAAACTCGATAGAACTTTTCTTATTTGGCTGGCTTATTGAAATTGGCACTCCTTTATTACTTTCGTCAACAAGAGGAATTTCAATAGGAATTTGGGCTAACAATGGCAAATCATTTTCTTTAGCTAATGTTTGTCCACCGCCTCTACCAAAAATTTCATATCTTTTGCTTGGCATATCTGGCGGAATAAATACTGACATATTTTCCACAATTCCCAATAAAGGGACGCCAAGTTGTTTAAACATTGCTAATCCCCTCCTGGCATCTTGCAAAGATACTTGCTGTGGAGTAGTTACAACAATAGCTCCAGAAATAGGCACAGATTGAGAAAGGGAAATTTGAGCATCCCCAGTGCCTGGAGGCAAGTCAATAACCAAAAAATCAAGATCACTCCATTCAACTTGGTAAAGGAACTGACGAATAATACTATTTAGCATTGGTCCTCTCCATATAACTGGTTGACCTTCCTCTATTAGGAAACCCATAGATACTAATGAAATTCCATATTTATTTATTGGTATTAACCTTTGATCATTGCCACTACCTTCTGTAACCTTTGGATTTTGTTCGGCAACCCCCATCATTGAGGGAGTATTAGGTCCATAAATATCCGCATCCAATAAACCAGTTTTTAAGTCTAATTTAGCTAAAGAACAAGCAAGATTTACTGCGATCGTACTTTTCCCAACTCCCCCTTTACCACTACTAACAGCGATGATATGCCGAATACCGTTAATCTGCTGCAACTCAGGACCATTACTTTCAGTTTTAGATTCTGTTTTAGAGAGATTATTATCTATCTCAATTTGAACATCATCAATATCATCAAAATCCAGTAATATATTGCGAACATCTTGAACAATTCTATCTCTCTGAGAATTTGCGAATGATGGTAATGATAATGTTACGATTATTCTTGGTATTGTTACTCTTACGTTTTTAATCCAAGCTAATTCAATGACATTTTTCTTTGATCCAGCATCTAGAACCTTTTGTAAAGCAAAATTCGCATCTTCTATTGTGGTCATTAAATTTTTAAATATTTTTGATAAGGTAGTCGACCGTTTAAAAGATTAAGAACTATGTCGAACTATCAAATAATAGGAAATAAGTTCCCCTTAAGAGAAATTATAAAGGGAAACTTATAATTAACCAAAAATTTTTTTCTTCAAGATTTACTAGATACATGCTCAAAGAACCTCCTAAAAACTCGAGAGAAAAAGCTAAAAATCTCTTATTAACTCTACAAGATAAAATTTGTTCAGGCCTTGAGAATGTAGATAGCAAAGGGAAATTCATCGAAGAATCCTGGCTAAGAGACGAAGGTGGTGGTGGAAGATCAAGAGTAATGAGAAACGGTTCTATTTTTGAACAAGCAGGAGTAAATTTCTCTGAAGTACATGGGAAAGAATTGCCTAAATCAATAATCTCTCAGAGACCAGAAGCACAAGGTCATGAATGGTTTGCGACAGGAACTTCTATGGTATTACATCCTAGTAATCCCTATATTCCTACAGTTCATCTCAACTATAGGTATTTCGAAGCTGGTCCTGTTTGGTGGTTTGGGGGAGGTGCAGACTTAACCCCTTTTTATCCTTATCTTTCTGATGTGAGGGATTTTCATAACGAGCATAAAAAAGCTTGTGAGAAAGTTGATAAAGATTTGCATAAAGTTTTCAAACCATGGTGTGATGAATATTTCTTCTTGAAGCATAGAAATGAATCTAGAGGTATAGGAGGTATTTTTTATGATTATCAAGATGGTTCAGGCAATATTTATAGAGGAAATAATCAAAATGGAGAAGCAGCAAAAGCTTCAGAAAATATCGGCAAAACTAATTTGAACTGGGATAATTTATTTTCTTTAGCGGAGAACTGTGGGCAGGCATTCCTACCTTCTTACCTGCCAATTATTGAAAAAAGAGCTTCTCAAAAATATACTTCTATTGAAAGAGAATTTCAATTATATCGCAGAGGTAGATATGTAGAATTCAACTTAGTTTGGGATCGAGGGACAATTTTTGGATTACAAACTAATGGGAGAACGGAATCAATATTAATGTCATTACCGCCTTTAGCTAGATGGGAATATGGATATAAAACTACAAAGGGTTCTCGAGAAGAATTTCTTACATCAATTTTTACAAAACCCCAAGATTGGTTAAATGATAAAGATTTAGAAAAATTCTGTAAAGAGAATGATATCTTTGATTAAAAATTATCGGATAATTTTTAAAGGTAATTTAAATAGGTGTTTTAAATAAAGAACCGTCGCTTTTCAATTGAAGTTTTTCTCCAAGTTCGTTTTCTAAAGAGATTAATTCATCCCTATGCGCTCTTAATCTCATGAAAGTTGAATCATTTTCATTTTCATTGATCAACCTTAATTCAAATTTTTCCTCTCTAGCTGATTTTTTAAAATAAATAATGCCAGACAAAGGGCCTCCAATTAATCCTAAAAGAAGAGGCCACCATCCTAATTCAGGATATATTTGAATAATTACTAATCCCAAAGCACAAGAACCAAAACCGCCAAGAAAACCCAAAAAAATTGCTAAAAATTTACTAGAAACAACTTGTCCCTTAAATATTAAAATTCTTTGTTCAAAATCTCCTCCCGTTTGCTTCCATCCCCTCAAATTAAGCCATTCACATAAACCATTTAAAACCTTAACTGGCTGTTGAGAAGATGAAATCTCAACGATGGTTGTTCTATCTTTACTGGAAGCCCTAAGAAAAAAAAATAATCCTATGGCCAAAAGAATTGTCAGCAATAATGTTGAATTTAAGGAATAGGACATTAAATAATTTTTTTTAGAAACTCGAGAATAAAAAATAAAGTTACATCATATTATAGTTTTTAGATTTATTCTGTAAAATAATCCTATTGGATAAATATTCTTAATTAAATAAAATCATAAGTAATACTTCAAATCTTAAATTACTTTAAATACTTTTTAAAAATGACTAATGAAAATAAAAATATTGATCTTCTAACTGGCGATTTAAATACAGATTTATACAATCTTTATAAAAAATCATCCTACCTAGCTATCGACACCGAAGCAATGGGGTTGATTCATGGAAGAGATAGACTCTGTTTAGTACAGATATGCAATGAATTCAAAAGAACATCCTGTATCAAAATAGGACTTAATACATCTTCTTCACCTAATTTAAAAGCACTTCTTGAAGATGAAAAAATTACTAAAATCTTTCATTTTGCGAGATTTGATGTAGCGGCTCTAAAATGCAATCTTAAAATTAATACAAAAAATATTTTTTGCACAAAAATTGCTAGTAAGTTGGCAAGAACTTATACAAATAAACACGGTTTAAAGGATTTGATTAATGAATTGTTAGGCATAGAGCTAGACAAAAGCTCTCAGAGCAGTGATTGGGGCAGCAACGAAGATTTAACAAAGGATCAATTAGATTATGCAGCAAATGATGTTAGATATTTAATTGAAGCTATGAATAAACTAAAAGTTATCTTAAAAAGAGAAAATAGATATAAATTAGCTCAAAAATGTTTCGAAACAGTTTCAGTACATGCTGATTTAGACATACTAAAATTCTCAAATATATTCGAACATTAAGAATCAATCTTCAGTTAAAAAATTATCTTCACCATCAAGAGTTTCCATAAGCTTATCAAGTATTCTTGATGAACTTAATTTATCTTTATCATTTTTTTCACAAATTTCTAAGACATTTTGCGCGACTTGTATTTTTTCTTTAAGAGTTTTCGATCCTCCTTTGGCAATTTGAATTTCTACTTTCTTCTTAGCAGAAGATAAGCTTATACTCATGAGTTTTGCAATCTCTGCGCAAATTTTGAGATATTGCCGATCATTTATTGGATACATAAAATAATTAATAATTAATACGCTAGTGCCATTTACTAAGATAACAAATGAAGGTTTATGGAATCTACGATTTTCCTACTTGCACCAGATTTCCCCATTCTTTTTTTTCCAATTTTTGCTTGTTCTAACCTGTACGCTTTTTCTTTCAAAAGTAAACTTAAACGTTTTATAAGAATCTTTTTGTTCTTGCAAACTAAAACACTACCTCCCAATAATCTTGATTGCCTTTTTGCAAATGATTTTGTAAATTGTGGTCCATGGCCCGGTAGAGAAAGAGATGGGATTCCAAGGCCAGCAATCTGCTCTGTAGCAGTTCCTGCATTAGACAAGCCAACTTCTGCCATATTGGCCCATAAATTGAATTTACCTTTTCCAAGGACTATATATTGATCTTTCTTTTTCCATACTGAATCTTCATCAATTAGAAATTTAACTTTACTCTGTTTTATAAAACCGTATTTAATTAAATAATTTTGAATTTGTATAACATTCGCATTAATGCTCAAAGGCAAAAGTATTACCAAATCCTTTGATAAATCAAAATCTTGCAAACAACTTAGAAAATTATCAAGATTTTTAAGAGCTTCAGGGTATCTACTTCCAACTAATAAAATAATCCTTTTAAAAGAAATAATATTTGATAATTTTTCATTTGACACATTAACAAAATCCATCATTGGATTACCTAAGTATTTTGCATCAATTTTTTTTCTATTCAAATTTTTAGCTGTGATTTTATCTCTCATAATCACATTTTTACATCTTGGAGATGTCATTAAAAACATTTCCCATGGATCCCATTCAGAACCTTTTAACTTATGATAAAAATCACTTAAATCCCAACCAGGGCCACTACTCCAAGTATGATCACTTTTGGGAGTTCCAATAAAACTAAATTCACATTCTGAACTCCAGGCGTAAAGTAATGGCAAGAAATCGCCTACTGCAATAATTTTGCAGTTATGTTTTGACTTTTGTTTTACAAGTAAAAAATTTCTTAAATTATCAATCAAAAATCCTGCAAACAAATCAAGCAAAAAGCCCTTCAGACTTTGATTACTAAAACCTCCACTAGGCAGCTCTTTTAAAAATCCTATTTTACGAAAGTTCTTAGATTTTATGGAATTAAATACATCTCCATTTCCAACTAAAGGCAAAACTTCAATATTTTTATTTTTTATTTTTTTTAGTAATCTTTTTATTATTTCCGATGCGATTACATCTTCTCCATGACCATTGCATATAAATAATAGAGAATGAGACGCCTTACTGTTAAGATCATACAAAGATTCGATTGAATCTTTTTCGGCGGCATGGCCAAGTGGTAAGGCAGAGGATTGCAAATCCTTTATCCCCAGTTCGAATCTGGGTGCCGCCTTCATTATTCGGGTTAGAAGATTAGCTATAAACCCCTCCAACACCTTGAGTTTTGAATATCTGTTCTTAAGTTTCAAAGCGTTTTTAGCGTTAGGTGAGTGGTAGGTAAATCGACCTTTTTCCCTTTTGTAATATTATCCCATTAAATAATCGTGGAAGAATTTCAGAATTTTCATATTATTAGTTTCAAGTCTATTTATTTATATATTTGACCTATTTTAGTAATCATTATCTGCCACACACATTCCTAAACATCTGACACCATTTGATGCAGTCCTTTTGCAATGATTACATAAAATGGGATCTTTCTCTGAAGTAAGGTTAATTTTTGAATTATTTTTGCCTTTAATACTTAGTAACTCTTGTGTTGAATCAAATAGAGTCATTCTTGGAATCATCATTCGAATTGATACTAACAACAAGTGAAGCATTAGTGTTGGAAGAAGGTATATCCATAATTTTTACAGTTTCTTTAGGCTCATCAATAACTTGATTTTCTTCAGTACTTTCATCAACTGCACAAGCTTCAAGAGCCTCTCGAAGTAGTGAATCAAAAGTTGCTCCAGGCAATCTATGTCTTGCAACCTCAAGAAAAGTTCTAGGTAACGATTCAGATGCAGCATCTCGTAAAGCAGGATTATTCTTTCTATGTTCCTGTTCTTCTTCTATTGATTTAATAAACCTCAGTGTGACATCTCTTTTAGTAGAAGCTTTTATCAGCGTATCGTTTTCCGGATTACTAACATTAGGTTCATTTTCAAGATCACTAAGTCTTTTTTCCAAACTATTTAAAACTTCATTAGCTTCTTTACTAATATGCGCTAATTGACCATCGGACAAATTAGGTAAATCAGCAACAAAAACTTTCCCATGATCCCTTAGTGTCAAGAAAGTTGGCCTTGGGCCTTGAGCCTGTCTACCAATTGATTCAGAATTATTACCTATTGGTCTTTTTGGAGGTGTAGGACCAGCTGAACTACGTCTACGTGTAATTCTTTGATTATTTGCAAAGGGCATTGAATAAAGGTTAAATCTTAATACTTAAACTTCCGATATAATTCGGCTGTAATTTTATTATATTACACCTAACTTTTTCATTTGGGTATAAAAAATAATTTTTTAAAACTCATTTAAAAAAAGATAACAAAATTTAAGTTAAAATTTCTGGTAAAAATTTACTAATTTTTAAATCATTTTTTCTAACTATCTTTCCAATTTCCCAACTTTCAATATCATAATCTTTACAGATACTTAATATCGCGTCCTTAAATTGTTTATCAATAATTAAACAAAATCCCACTCCAAGATTGAAAGTATTCCAAAAATCTTTTTCAGGAATAGATCCTTTCTCTTTAAGGAATTTAAATAAAATAGGTATTTGCCAAGAACTGGTATTGATATAAGGAATAAAATCAGAAGGAATACATCTTGGTAAATTTTCTGGGATTCCTCCTCCAGTTATATGAGACATTGCTTTAATTTCTATATCTTCAGATAACATTTGGTTAATCACATTATTGTAAATTTTTGTAGGTTTCAATAACTCATCATAAAAATTTAAGTGAGAAACTTTTTCAAATTCTTTATCTATTTGATTATTATTTTGAATAATTTTTCTTACTAAACTAAAGCCGTTACTATGAACTCCATTACTTTTTAAAGCAATTATTAAGTCATTTTCAGAGACTTTTTTACCATTAATAAGCTTATCCTCATCAACTATTCCAACACAAAATCCTGCAAGATCATACTTATTTTTTGAATAAAATCCAGGCATTTCAGCAGTTTCTCCGCCAAGTAATGAACAGTTATTTTCTCCGCATCCATGTGAAATTCCCTGAACAACCCTCAATAATTGTTTCTTATCAAGCTTACCGGTAGCAATATAATCTAAAAAAAATAAAGGTTTTGCACCACTAGTAATGATATCGTTCATGCACATAGCAACTAAATCAATACCAACCTCAAAGTGAAAGTTTTTACTTTGGGCTAATTCTAATTTTGTTCCAACACCATCAGTCCCTGAAACAAGAACTGGTTTTTTAAAATTATCGATAGGAATTCTAAACAAACCTCCGAACCCGCCAATACCCTCAATCACATTTGATGTATGAGTTCCTTCAACTGCCTGTTTAATTTCGGAAACAAATTCTCGCCCAGCTTCTATATCAACACCTGATGTTTTGTAATCCATGAAATAAAAATGATAGACTTTCCCTATATAGATATTCCTCCTAAGATTGCTTTTGTCCAGTAATTATTTATCAAATAGATTTATTTTTTAAAAACAAAGTGAAGAAAGTAATCATAAGGAAAACTGAAGAAATAGAAAATTGGAGGAGAAATATAAATAGTGAAATTAACTTTATCCCAACAATGGGTAATCTTCATGATGGTCATATTAAACTAATATCAACAGCAAAAAATGACAACTCTAATGTTAATTTAGTAAGTATTTTTATTAATCCACTTCAATTTGATAACAAATCAGATTTAGAGAATTACCCTAAAACAATTGATAATGATATAAAAATCTCCTTTTCAAATGGAGCAGATGCTATCTTCATCCCAAGTAATGAAGATATATATCCACCGAATAATAAAAATATTCAATTCCTAAAAGCTCCAAAAGAATTATCTTCTGCATTATGTGGATTAAATCGAATTGGACATTTTGATGGCGTTTGTACAGTAGTTTATAGATTACTTAATCTCATCAAACCAAAAAATCTTTACTTAGGAGAAAAAGATTGGCAACAACTTTTAATTTTAAAAAATCTTGTCCTTAGAAAGAAATTAAATGTTGCTATTAAATCCATTCCTACGCAAAGAGATTTTGACGGAATTCCTTTCAGTTCACGTAATGTACATTTATCAAAAAACGAAAGAAAATCGATTAGGTTTTTTTCAAGTGAGTTATTAGAAGCAAAAAAAAATTTTAAAAAAGATAAAAAGATCAATTTAAGCCAAATAATTAAGAAGCTATCAGCAAAAAAAATCTCAATTGAATATTTAGAACATTTACACCCTCATACACTCCATAAAGCGAGACTTGAGGATAATATTTCGTTATTGGCTGGTGCGATAAGATGTGGAGAGACAAGATTAATTGATCACGTTTTTCTAATGAAAAGAAGGCCGATTATTGCAATTGATGGTCCTGCAGGTTCAGGTAAAAGTACTGTAACAAAGTTAATCGCGAAGAAACTTAAGCTTTTATATTTAGATACTGGCGCAATGTATAGGGCATTGAGTTGGCTTATGATAAAAGAAAGTATTGATTATAAAAAAGAAAAAAAATTACAGAATGTTCTTAAAGGTATATCTATACTTTTCAAGTCGAATACAAATTCTGATCAGGATGTTTATGTTAATAACTACCGTGTTACTGAAGAAATTAGGACGCAAAAGATAAGTTCCATCGTTTCTAAAATTTCCTCAATAAAAGAAGTAAGAAAATTCTTAGTAGAAGAACAAAGAAAAATTGGAGAATCAGGCGGACTTGTAGCTGAGGGAAGAGATATAGGAACTACTGTTTTTCCACATGCAGATCTTAAAATATTTTTAACTGCTAGCATCGATGAAAGAGCAAAAAGAAGAAAATCTGATAAAAATAGTAAAGACTTACAAGAAATAGACCTTCATACATTAAAAGAACTTATAAAGAAAAGAGATTTTGAAGATTCCAATAGGGAAATTTCACCTCTAGTAAAGGCGAATGATGCAATAGAAATTATTACGGACGGATATACAATTGATGAGGTAGTGGATAAAATTATTGACCTTTATAATGACAAGATTCCTAAAGAGACTGAGATCAAATAAATTCAAT
The DNA here is from genome assembly GCA_902572915.1 of uncultured Prochlorococcus sp. Classification (GTDB taxonomy): domain Bacteria; phylum Cyanobacteriota; class Cyanobacteriia; order PCC-6307; family Cyanobiaceae; genus Prochlorococcus_A. Next base: position 3,184 of record CACGHR010000001.1, on the reverse strand, counting down.
AAATACTTTCCAAAAAACCATTTACAGAGTCTTCTAAAATATCAAGGACATAATCGAAGCCCTCATCACCTCCAAAATATGGGTCAGGAACTTCATGCTCATTAAAAACTGATCTGAAATCTTGTATTTTTTTTATTGATGCAAAACCAGTTGAAGCTGTTCTATTTTTAAGATCTTGAATATTTCTAAAATTTGAATTGTCCATCGCAAGAATATAATTAAATTCGTCAAAATCTTTGCTAGTAATTTGACGAGCCCTGCTTAAGATATTTATATCTCTTCTTTCTGCTGCAATTCTCATCCTAGAGTCAGCTTTTTTTCCAATATGCCAACTCCCAGTTCCAGCAGAATCTACAATAAAGCCATCGGTTAATCCCTTCTTTTCAAGTAGACTTATAAAGATAGCTTCTGCTGCAGGAGACCTACAAATATTTCCCAAACATACAAAAAGAACAGAAATTTTATTCATATGATTTCAAATTCCAATAGATTATAAGTCTTTTAAGTAGTAAATAAAACTTCTTCAATTAAAGATTCCGTAAATTCTTTACCAAACAAACTCGACAACATTGGCCTTGCTGGATCGTTATCTCTTCTATAATTCAAATAATTATTTTGACCCTTTATTAATTCTTTTTGCAGTTCAATATTGACTTCTTTGCTTTCGAAAAGAATTTCCAAATACAAATCAAGATATTCCTTAAATGAGGAATAAAGCTGATTAGCTATTAAAAAATCACTTTTTTCTTCTTTTGGTAATTTTGACCATATTACTCCTGGAGAAAAAAATCTAGCTACATCCGCAGACATTTTTTCAGCTAATGGGAGTGATGAATGACAATGATTTTTGAGTTTTATAAGTTTTTCTAATAACTTATTATCGTATTGATTTTGTATTTTTAATGAAGGCTGAAAATCTAACACTAATAAATAACTATTAGGTAGAGAAACAAAATCTACTCCAAAAAATGGGACGTTATAGATAGTATTAGGAATAATTAAAAAATTTAAAACAGAATAAGTTGGACTATTTATACAAACTGTCCTTGCGAATTGAATTCTTTTTTTATGCGTTACACCCCAAGTAGATAGATTCACATTTTTTTTTGATTTTTTTGAACCATAAGTTGAATCTTTATAAGAATATTCCGAGGGTATTGTTTTTTCTAAACAGTTATATTTACTTAAATTATTTGTTAAATATTTTAAGAAATTATGCCATCTCCAATCTGGCCTGTAAAAAATAGTATCTTGTATTAACATTCAATGAATAATCTCATTATTTAAGGTAAAAAGAAATTTATTGATAAATTTTTTTGTCCATTCTTCCCCAAAAAAAGATTTAAACAATTTATCTGCAGGATCTTTTTCAAAACTGTACTTATCGTATTTAATTTGATTAATCTTTATTTCTTCTGCATTTAAAAATTGATTAACAGGATTCGATTTATAAATGTTCAAATAATTATTTACAAATGAATGGAATATTTTATTTAAGTCTCTATCAAGATTTAATTTATTTCCTCTACATATAATCACCCAGGGGGAAAAATACTTTTTTGAATCATATATATTCTTCATTTTATTATTATCAAATGCAGAATATTTTTTCTTAATAATACTTAAACTTGAACAATATTTTTCAAGATATTTGCTTTCTTGAATTAAAGGTTGATAATCAAGTATTGCTAATAACTTTTGAGAAGTTCCAAACCATAAAATATCAGCTCCTAAAATAGGTAATTCACTATCAAAATTAGGATATGCGACCGTATTAAACACTTGCAGTTTTTTGCCACCATCTAATCTTGTTATTCGCCACTTTCTATATTCGGGAGATGAAAAAAGCCAATTTTTAATAATATATTTTGAGTCTTCATTGTGATGTTCTTTGAATTCACTAGATATTTGTACTTCATGTCCATTTAATTCATCAATATTGGTTTTAAGGAAATCAACTAATGAATCAAACATAAATATTAGGTCTCGGTACTTCCTTTCCTAACTTTTTTTGTAATGTAATTGAACACAATTTTGCCTAAAACAGCAATCAAGTTACCTTCAAGCTCCTTAAACATTTTCATATTGTAAGTAAAAGCTTGATTCGCTTCATCAATAATTTGATCAGCCGTCTTTTGATTTATTGGAAGTTGATTCAAAGTAAGGGAATATTCTTCCTTGAATTTCTTTTCATCAGCAATTAATTCAAACTCATAAAAATTTAAACCATCATTTCCATGCAAATTTAATGCTTTTTTAGCGATCTTTTTCAAGATTTGCCCCCCAGATAAATCTCCTATATAGCGAGTGTAGTGGTGACCTACTAAGAGCTCTGGTGAATTTTTTGCGACCTTTCGGATTCTTTCAACATATTCTTTTGCTGAGTGAGAAATATTAATCTCATTCTTCCAGTTTTCACCAAAATAAAATTTAAGATCATTTACAAGAGTTTCTTTCCTGAATAATGATTTAAAACCTATAGGTTTTATTACGGGATGTTCCTCATTGACCAGTCTTTCAATTTCTTCTTCCATAGCTTCATAAACAAAATATAAATCACTAATTAATTTTCTATAAGATTTTTTTTCAACAACTCCTTTTAAGAAACAAGCCACAAAGCCAGTATTTTCTGCCATAGTATGGGATTTTTTTGTCCCTTCTCTTAATTGTCCTGCAAGAGCAACTGCCATATATTTTGAATTATTTTTGTAAGTTTATTTAATCTACAAGGAAAATACATAAAACAGCTAATTTTTGTTACCAGCGGATGTTTTAGAGAATAGCTTATAAAGTTCTTTACAAACCAAAAAAAGGTTATCTTTTTGTTCCTTTTGCGGTAGATGAGTACCAGTCATTTCCCAATCACCTATAGTAGCCACTCTCCATCTCTCGGAGGGAACAATCATACCTCGCATTATTATTCCCAACAATTTCGGAACTCTGCCATTATTATCATTTTCAATTCTTAATTGTAAAAGTATTGCTCTACATTCAATAAGAGGACTCCAACCAGGGAAATGAAACGCAAAATCAATACTATCTTGCATGGATTCATTATTTGAATTATCCCAGGGACTAAAATTTACACTTGCATCTGGAAAATATTTCCGAAACAAAGCTGCAGTGGAAGCAATTTTATTAGCTATTTCAACATTACTTACATTTGAACTCGCATTCATAAGTA